>NZ_CAJMZG010000008.1:0-384645 GCF_905220255.1 Paraburkholderia sp. J69-1
GGTACGGCGTGCAGCGAAGGGGGCGAATCTTAGCTCGCCGGCCGCCGCTTGCGCAAGTCCCAATTTCCAGCCCGACAAAATAAAAGAGGCGCGACACCCGTCGCGCCTCAGTCCTGCACCACCCTCTATCGATATCAGCTCTTCGACGGCTTCTTGAACATCGCCTTGCAAGGCGGCGATAGCTCGTCGTAGTGCTGCTTCATGCAAGCCTTGATCTTCTCCTTATTAGGAACCTCGCTCGCGCAGAAGTGAAATGCATCGCCGCGACAGGCGTGATCCTGTTCATCCTGCGTGGCGGCATATCCCGGCAACGCCGCCGCGAGCATGAACGTCGCCGCCAGCATTGCCCCCACGCGCATCGGGCGCCTCATTGTTCCGATCATGTCGCGATCCTCGTGGTGATTGTTCTGATCGCCCTTTGCAAACGCCATTCCCGGCATGAGGTTTGCACACGCCAAAGCAGAATCCACCACACGGAGGCGCTGCCGCAACGGCAACGATCCCAACATGCAAACGCAAACTTTCGCCCGCACCGTGGCCACGGCGCTTCTCGCCATCGCACCGCTCGCCGCCCATGCGGACGATAGCGCCAGCCCCTGCACCGCACTCAAGCGCATCGTGGCAGCGGCGCCGCAACATTTCGCCTCGCTGACTCCCGACGATGGCCGCGCCGTCGCCCAACCCTACAGCGACGACGCCCAATGCGCCGCCACTCACGGCACGTATCAATGCAGCTGGAGCACGCGCAACGCCGACACCGGCTCAGGCACCGATGCACTGGAAAGCGTCGGCGCCGATATCGCGTCCTGCCTGCCAAACGCCACCCACGACGGCAACGCGCCGGGCCGCCAGCACTTCTATCTAGGCGAGCGCGGCAACCGCACCGAGATCACCGCACAAACCGCCGGGGCGAACCGGGTCAAACTCACCGTCTCGAAGCAGTAAGCAGCAATCGCACGCGGCATTCAGGTTCGCGCCGCGCCCTGCGGTGGCGTCACACCCTTGCGCCGACCACCCGCCGCGCGCGCAGCACCCTGTCGGCGCCCCGTCAGCACCGTCTGCACGATCACGGCGGCGAGCAGAAACGCGCCGCTCGCGAGATTCTGATAGTACGGGCTGAGCGTCCCGACCTGATTAATAACATTGTCGATAACGCCCAGCAGCAGCACGCCCGCCAGCGGCCCGGCCATCGTGCCGACGCCGCCCGTCAGCAACACGCCGCCGATCACCGCCGCCGCGATCGACTGCAACTCGTAACCGGTGCCCGCCGCCGCCAACCCCGAATCCAGATGCGAGGCAAGCAGCGCGCCGGACAACCCCGCCAGCGCGCCCGACAAACCATAGGCCAGCACCTTCACGCGCTCCACGCGCACGCCAAGCATGCGCGCCGCCTCCTCGTTACCGCCGATCGCGAAAATCGCCGCGCCAAATCGCGTGTGATTGAGCAGCAACGCGCCAAGCCCATAAACCACCGCCAGCACCCAGATCAGATTGCTGATCCCAGACAGCGAGCCATTGGCGATATGCGCGAAGAAGCCGGGATTGGCGATCAACAGGTCCTGGCTCGCGAGCACCAGCGCGAAGCCCTTGAGCCCAAGCAGCGCCGCCAGCGTCACGATGAACGGCGCCATGCGTGCCCGCGCGATCAGCAGACCATTGACCGTGCCGATCAGGAAACCCGCCGCGACCGGCGCCAGCATCGCTGCGCCCCAACCATACGGCGCGGCGTACGCGGAGAGCACCGTGCCCAGTCCGACCATCGAGCCGACCGACAGATCGAAGCCGCCCAGAATGATCACCAGACTTTGCCCGACGGCGACCAGCCCAAGAAACGCACTGTTCGACGCGATATCGGCGAGATTGGCCGGGCGCAGGAAGTCGGGAAACACGGAGCCCGCGATCAGCGCGACGACCACCAGCATGCCGATCGCCCCGCGCGACTGCACGAGCGCGATGATCTGTGCGCGGCGGCTCGCACGCGGAGCGGCGGAAGAAGCCGGGGACGAGGAGGAGCGCATTGCGTCGTTCGCCATCGCATCACGCTCCCGAACGTTGCAGATACAGCGCGACGACGATAAACACCGCCTTCAGGATCTGCGCATAGGTAAAGCTGATGTTGTTCATGATGAAGCTCGCGTCGAGCACCTGCAGCAGCAGCACGCCAAACACCGCGCCGACGATCGAAATCCGCCCGCCCGACAGCGGCGTGCCGCCAATCACCGAAGCCGCGATCGCATCGAGTTCGAAATTCACGCCGACGTAGTTCGGATCGGCGGCACCCAGGCGCGACGAGGCGAACAATCCCGCCAGCCCGGCCAGCGTGCCGCTCACCGCATAAACGAGGAACAGCGTGCGGCGCACCGGAATACCGGCGAGAAACGCGGCGCTACGGCTCGCGCCCACGAGGATCGTGTAGCGTCCGAAGGTCGTGCGTCGGACGACGAACGCCACCACGGCGGCGAGCGCCAGCGCGATCAGCATGACCATCGGCACTGGCCCGAGCGCGAAGGCGCCGAGTACATCGAAGGCCGGCGCTTCGGGCAGATTCACGCGCGAACCGCCGAGCAGCGCCTGGGCGAGACCGCGCGCGGCGACCAGCAAGGCCAGCCCTGAAATCAGCGGATCGATGGCGAGCAGCGCGACCAGTGCGCCGTTGCACAGCCCAGCCACCGTCCCGACCGCGACCGCGCCCACCAGCGCCGTGCCGACGCCATACGGCAGGAACACCGCGATAGACGCACTCGCCAGCGCCATCACCGAGCCCACCGAAAGATCGATGCCGCGCGTGGCAATCGCCAGGTTCTGGCCGAGCGCGATCAACACGATCGGCGCGGCTTCGAATAACAGACTGCGCGCCGCGAACGGGTTCGAGAAGCCCGGCGTCACCGCGAGATTGAACAGCACGAGCGCAGCCAGCGCGAAATAGACGCTGTGCTCGCGCAGCAGCGTCAGCCACGCTACGCGGCCTCGCGGCGCGGAGAAGTTCGAGGGACTCAAGCGTTCCTCGTTCGATTCAAGCTTGCTCGCCATCGCCATCTGGTCCTTGAAGTCCCTGGAGTTCATGCGGTCCTTGCCCTGCCAGCACGGCGAGCACGTCATCGGGATGCGCGCCCGCCGTGGGCATGCCGCCCTGCGTCGCACCTTCATTGAGCATCACGAGCCGGTCGGTCAGCGCGAGCAACTCCTCCATTTCCGAGGACGTCACCACCACCGCCAGCCCTTCCTGCGCGAGTTGCTGCACGACGCGATGCACCTCCTCTTTCGCACCGACATCGATGCCGCGAGTCGGATCGTCGAGCAGCAGCACGTCCGGGCGCGTGGACAGACATCGTGCGATCAGCGCCTTCTGCTGGTTGCCGCCGGACAGCGTTGTGATCAATGCCGCCGGGCCGGCCGTCTTGATGCCAAGCCGCGCAATCGATTCGCGCACCAGTTGCGCTTCCTTCGCGCGCGAAATAAAGCCGAAGCGCGATATACGCGGCAACAAACTCGCGACGATGTTTTCGCGCACCGAAAGCCGCGGGAAAATGCCTTCTGCGCGACGGTCTTCGGAGAGAAAAGCGAGACCGTGGCTGATCGAACGCGCGGGCGTCGCGTGTGCCAGCGTGCGGCCCGCGAGCTTAACGTCGCCGGCATCGGCCTTCTGTGCGCCGAAGATCGTCTTGAAGGTTTCCGTACGCCCCGATCCGAGCAGCCCGGCCAGCCCGACGATCTCGCGCGGCGCCACGCGCAGCGACACATCGCGCACGCGGTTGCCCCATTGCAGCGCGTCGACCTGCAGCGCGGGCGTGGTATCGGCGTTCGTTTCGGCGCGACCGGTGCGATCGGCCCAGGCGTGCTCGCCGGCGCTTTCGCGGCCGAGCATCGCAGCGATCAACGCCGCGCGCGGCAACTCCTCGGACGTGCCCGTTCGCACCACCGCGCCGTCGCGCATCACCGTGAAGCGATCGCACAGGCGATAACACTCGGAAAGCCGGTGGCTCACGAACAGCAGCGCGATGCCTTCCGCGCGCAACCGGTCGACCACCTCGAACAACACGTCGACTTCCGCACCGCTGAGCGCCGAAGTCGGTTCGTCGAGAATCAGCACGCGCGCGCCCAGCGAAACACCGCGCGCGATGGCCACCATCTGCTGCGCGCCCAGACCGAGCGTGCCCAGCTTCGCCGCCGGATCGACGGCCAGCCGGTAGCGCTGCACGATGCCGGCGGCGCCATCCAGCATGCGCTTTCGATCTGTCAGGATGCCGAATCGTTTTGGCTCGTGGCAGAGATAGATATTGTCGGCGACGCTGCGCTCGGGAATCAGGTTGATCTCCTGATACACCGCGCACACGCCCGCGCTCTGCGCGGCGCGCGGGCTGTCGAAGGACACGTTCGCGCCATCGAGCGTCAGTGCACCGACATCGGGCTGATGAAAGCCCGTCAGCACCTTGATGAGCGTCGATTTGCCCGCGCCGTTTTCGCCGACCAGACCATGCACTTCGCCCGCACGCAAGGTGAGCGAGACGTCGCGCAGCGCACGCACCACGCCGAAGGTTTTCGACACGCCGCGCGTTTCCAGCACGGTGCGCGGCCCGGCTTGTGAATCTGATGCTGATGCGTCGTCCACTGCGCTCATCGTCTCTTCACCTCGTTGCCGACTCAGTACCGCTTGCCCGACTTAGTAGACCTTGCCCGCCGCCAGCGACGACTTCGCATTCGTCTTGTCGAACAGTGCATCGTCCATGATCTGCTTTTGCGGCACCGGCTTGCCCGCGATCCAGTCATCGAGCGACTTGAAGGCCAGCGGGCCGAAACGCGGATTCGTTTCAACATCGGCGGCCACGATGCCTTGATCGATATCGGTGACGATTTCCTTGGTGCCGTCGATCGACACGATCTTCACGCCCTTGAGCTTGCCCGCCTGGCGCAGCGCCGTGATCGCGCCGACCGTCATGGTGTCGGCGTGCGTGTAGACGGCGTCGACATCAGGATGCGCGAGCAGGATCTGCTCCATCACCTTCTGCGCTTCGGTAGTCGACCAGTTGGCCGTCTGCGCCGCCGCGATCTTCATATTCGGATAGGCTTTGAGGCCTGCCGCGAAGCCATCCGTGCGCTGGCTTTCGACCGTGTTGCCGTAGCCGCCCTGGATTTCGGCGATCACGGCCTTGCCGCCGGTCGCGTCCGCGAGCGCCTTGGCTGCTCGCTCGCCCTGCTTGTAGAAGTCAGAGCCGAGGAAGGTGATGTAGTCCTGGCAGAATGTGCCCGCCGTCAGACGGTCGATCGTCACGACCGGAATGCCCTTGGCGCGCGCCTGCGCGAACGCGGGTTGCAGGCCGGTGGAGTCATTCGGCGCGATGATCAGCGCTTCGGCGCCCTGGTTGATCATGCTTTCGATATCGGCGACCTGCTTGGCCTGGTTGGCGTTCGCATTCGTATACAGGAGGCGCTTGACGCCGGCCGCCTTGGCCGCCGCGCGCACGGACGCGGTTTCGGTCGCGCGGAACGGATTCTGTTCGTTCTCGGATTGCGAGAAACCGACCACCATATCGCTCAGCTTCTTGCCGCCAGGCTTGGGATTGGTACAGCTTTCGCTGGAATTCGACTGGACTTTCTGCGCCCCGGAATCGGACTGGGCGTAAGCGCTGCCCGAGGTGGCGGCAGCAAGGGCCGCGCACAAACCGGCGGCAATCAGGGCGGACTGGATTCGTTGACGACGCATGGCTGTCTCCTGTCGGCCGCGTCCGACGCTCAGGCGTTCGGCACGACCCCATGCAAAGCGTTGAATGACGTTGGCGGCGGGCTTTGCCCTGCCGCGGCGTTGTTGTCTTCCTTTCTTGTCTTTCTTACCGGGCGACGCAATGACCAGGCCGCCTTATTACGTGTGTTGCTTCAACTAATATTATCAGCAATATTTAGGAGATATTAATGAGGGTATTCACGGGTACGACCGGGTTCGGCGCGCACACGGAAGCGCGCTCGATCAGCGGCCCGTCGAGTTTCACGGTGCGGTGACGCACCGGCGCGCCGGCGCTGCGGTTCTGTTCTTCCTGCAGCAACGTATCGACGGCCCAGCGGCCCAGTTCATAGTTCGGCAGCACCACGGTCGTCAGCGCCGGATGCGTATGACGGGCGATTTCCTGATCGTCGTAACCCATCACCGAAACATCTTCCGGCACGCGCATTCCGAGTTGCTTGAGCGCTTCGATCGCGCCGATCGCCATCAGATCGTTGGCGCAGAAGATCGCCGTGGGCGGATTCGGTTCGCGCATCAGCGAAAGCGTGAGTTCGAAACCCTTGTCCGGGCTCCAGTCGCCGTCACGCACGAGACACGGATCGAACAGCAGATCGGACGTCGCGAGCGCCTGACGGTAACCCTTGAGGCGATCTTTCGCCGCGTCCTGCCAGGTTTCGCCGTTGATAAAGCCGATGCGCCGATGCCCCGTTTCGATCAAAAACTCCGTCGCCGTATGACCGCCCGCCACTTCGGCCGGCACGACCGACGACAGCGCGTGATCCGCCGCATAGCAGTTGAGCAGCACGGCCGGCACCTTGAGCAGCGCGGGCGGCACGGCGACCTTGCGGGTATAGACGGTCGCGTAGATCACGCCGAGCACGTTCGGCATGGCGAGCGTCTGCAGCACGCGCTGCTCCATCTGCGCATTGCCGTGAGTCGAGAACACCGCGAGCACGCAGCCCGCGTTCCAGGCGGCGTCGCGCGCGCCGTCGATGCTCACGACCGGATGCGGGCTGGTGGAGATTTCGTCGGCGATATAGACGATCAGGTTGCGATCGCCCGCGGGCGCGGGCGGCTGCGCGGCGCGCACGGGCAACTGGTAGCCGAGCGATTGCGCAACCTCATGCACCTTGTTGCGCGTGGCGTCCGAGAGTTTGGCGCCTACCGCGCCGTTGAGGACGAGCGAGACCGTCGATTGCGAGACGCCGGCCGCCTTCGCAATATCGGTCATGGTCGGGCGGCGCTGGGTCGATTTTTTCATCGTATCGAGAGTGGCTTGCGCGGCCCGGCGGCAGAGGGACGGCCAGGTCCCGGGCGGGCGCTGGTGGGCCACAGCGTAGCACTAATATTTTTACCGGACAATTGGCGTAAATCGCCATGACCTTAGCGGAGCACCGCGCACTTTCCGGTCTATATTATTTTTTATTAGTAATATTCTTGAGCCACCGGAGATTGCGCCTTTGACCGCCGCCCCGACGCCCCGCTCTTTCCCGCTTGCCGGTTCCTTCGACGCTGCCGCGCTCGACGACGGGCAACTCGTCGCCTTGACCCACGGCAATTCGCATGTGCTGATCGCGCCTCATGTAGGCGGATCGATCGCCGCCTGGTACGACACGGACCGCACGACAGGCGCGACGGAACACTGGCTGCGCCCCGCCACCCGCGCGGCAATCGACGAACGCGACCCGCTCGGCATGGCCAGCTTCCCGCTGATGCCGTACTGCAACCGCATCCGCGACGGCCGATTTCGCTTCGACGGCGAGATGATCGATCTGCCGAGCGGCACCGGCGCCTTGCGGCACGCACTGCATGGTCACGCCTGGCGGCGGCCTTGGCGGGTCGAATCGGCGGAAAAGAATGCGCTCACGCTGCACTTCGAACATGAAGCGCCCGCGCGCGGCGGCGAGGCCTGGCCATTCAGCTATGAGGCGCGCCAGCACATCACGCTCGACGAAAGCGGGCTTTCGATCCGGCTCTGGGCGCGCAATCTCGGATCGCGCACCATGCCGTTCGGCTTCGGCCATCATCCGTATTACCCGAAACCGCCCGGCACGCGCCTGAGTGCCCGCGTGCGCGCGATGTGGGAAATCGACGCCGAGGTGCTGCCGGTGACGCTCAGCGCGCACCCGGCCGTCGACGCGCTGGAAAACGGTCTGATCGTCGATGAATTCGATCTCGACAACAATTTCTCCGGCTGGCGGCGCGAAGCGCTGATCGAATGGCCACACGAGGGCCGCCGGCTGACGTTGCGCGCCGGCGCGCCGCTCGATTACTTCGTGCTTTATAGCGCGCAAGGTCTGCCGTGGTTTTGCGCCGAGCCGGTGAGCAACACGACGGACTGGCTCAATCTGCAGCTAGACGGCCTGGCCGGGCGGCTCGACGTGGGCGGCACCGCGCTCGCGCCCGGCGAAATCGTGGAAGCCCAACTGGGCTGGACACCCAGCCGCGTCTAGACCTTAGCCCAGCGCGCCTCACATCCCCGGCGTCGAATGGATGCCGGCCTGTGGCGCGCCATAGCCGCCCGACTGGGCGTTATTCGGCAAGCCGTTGGCCAACTGGCCGCGAGGATCGGTCGGCCCGACCGGCAATTCGCCGGCCTGGCGGTTGCCGTGCGTCGGATATTCGCTACCCAGCGGCGCATTGGACATCAGCGCGAGATTGTTTTGCGGCGAGCGCAGATCGTCGTTCGGCGAAAGCTGCGCCACGGCGCTGCGGGCAGGCAGTCCCGCCGCGAGGGCTACTGTCAGGGCAAGCGCGCCCGCGCGTGCCACGGAAAATCGCATCGGATTTTTCACGTCGATCTCCTTCTTCAGACCCGCATCCGGTTCGACACGCCGCCGCGCGGCATGTTCATTTCAAGATACGCACGACGTCCGTAGGCGGATGCATCTCAATAATGTCCCCGATATCGCTCGAGGCCGGAGACGAGTAGGATGTTTGTCCGAAGTTCGCATAGCGAATTTGTGTGCGCTTCGTAGACAGAGGAGACACTTTTCATGAACCGCAGCGCCGTCAATGTTCAGACGTTCATCAACGAGCATCCGTTCTCGCCATTCCAGTGGTTCATCTTCCTGATGTGCTTCGCCATCGTGCTGCTCGACGGTTTCGACACGGCGGCGATCGGCTTTATCGCCCCGTCGCTGCTCGGCGAGTGGGGACTCGCCAAGCCTGCGCTCGCACCGGTGCTCAGTGCCGCACTGTTTGGTCTCGCGCTGGGCGCACTGGCATCGGGGCCGCTTTCCGACCGCCTCGGGCGCCGCGCCATGCTGCTCGGCTCCGTGCTGATCTTCGGCGTGGCGTGTTTCGCCTCGTCGTTCGCCGACAGCATCGACCATCTGGTCTGGCTGCGCTTCGCCACCGGCGTGGGTCTGGGCGCGGCCATGCCGAACGCCGTCACGATGATGGGCGAATACTGTCCCGACGCGCGCCGTGCGACCATCATTAATCTGATGTTTTGCGGCTTTCCGCTGGGCGCGGCCTTCGGCGGCTTCCTCGCCGCGTGGATGATTCCGCATTTCGGCTGGCGCAGCGTGCTGCTGCTTGGCGGCGTCACGCCGCTCGTGCTGGCGATTCCGCTCGCGCTGCGCATGCCGGAATCGGTGCGCTATATGGTGGCAAACGCCAAGCCGGCCGAGCGCATCCGCGCCGCGCTCGCACGCATTTCCGCCGATGCCGCCTCCGCCCAGGCGTTCACCATGACCGAAACCGCGCCGCACACCGAAGGCAAGGGCATCGGCGTGGTGCTTTCGGGCCGCTATCTGGTGGGCTCGGTGATGCTGTGGATCGCCTACTTCATGGGACTCGTGATCTTCTACGCGTCGATCAACTGGATGCCGCTGCTGCTCAAGGACGCCGGCCTGCCGCCCGCGCGCGCCACGCTGATCGCCGCGCTGTTCCCGCTCGGCGGTATCGGCGCGGTGCTGTGCGGCGTGCTGATGGACCGCTTCAACGCCAATCGCATCATCGCCGCGTGCTATGCGTTGACTGCGCTGTCCGTCTGGCTGATCGGCCAGGCCGTGGGCAATGTGGGCGCGCTGGTGCTCGTCGTGTTCGCGGCTGGCGTGCTGATGAACACCGCGCAATCGTCGATGCCCGCGCTCGCCGCCGCGTTCTATCCGACGCAAGGCCGCGGCACCGGCGTTGCGTGGATGCTGGGGATTGGGCGCTTTGGCGGTATCGCCGGATCGTTTCTGGTCGCCGAACTGGCGCGCAGGCATTTTTCGTTCGCGGGCATTTTCTCGACGATCGCCGTGGCCGGTCTCGTCGCCTGCGCGGCGCTGCTCGTGAAACAGGCCGCCAGACCGCTCGCCGTGGATGCCACGGCCGATGCGCGCAAGGAGTCGTTCGGGCATTGAGTGCGACGTCAGGTCGCGCTTTTTGACAGAGAGACCGCCGAAAAAACAAAAGGGGCCGCAGATTCAACTGCGGCCCCTTTGCATTTCAGCGAGCGCCCGGTGTATCGATAAGCCGGGCCGTGCGTTAGAACTTCGGCAGCGGACGGCTCGTCAGGCCCTGCGTCGCGTTATGCGATACGCCGGATGCGGCGGTGGTGAACGTCCACAATACGTCGATCGGATGCGTCTGGCTCGACGAATCGGTGAGCGTGCCGGTCACGTGCACGGTGTAGGTCGTGCTGGCCGCGAGCGGCGAGTACGGCGCGCACAGGGCGGCGTTCGACAGTTCGTTCGGCGTGGTCTGCGGCGTCTGCGCGAGACACGGAATATTGGTGCCGTTGGTCGCCGTGATCGTGAAGCTCATCGAGCTCAGCGTCGAACCGAACGCGCTCTGGATCGTCACCGGATAACCGACCGTGGTCATTTCGTACTGCGTGGCGCTGGCGAACGGATTCGGGTCTTCGTTGGCGAACCAGCTCGTCGGCACGCCCTGCTCGCCGGGGAACGGGTACGCGACGAGCGACTTCGACGAGAGCGTCGTGTCGGCCGTGGTCGAACCGAAGTCGATATTGAACGCCTCCCAGTTCGCGTTCGCCATGTAGCCGACGCCCATCGACGTGAAGTCGTCGAGCATGACGATGCGGTGGAACGGCGCGTCGAACAGCGTTTCGACCGGCGACACGCTGTCGCTGAAGGCCGCCGGCTGACCGGCCACGACGACTTCGCCCATCATCGTGAAGCTGCCTTCGGCTTCGATACGCGTTTGCGGATCGGCGCCCGTGAAGCCGGGATTGCCTGCGGTTTCCGTGTGACCGTACGCCTGGTTATCGACCAGGTAGGTCGCGTGATCGCTTGATGCCGTGGCAAGACCCGCGTTGCTCGGCAGGGCCGACAGACCGACGTTCTTGCGCATCGCGTTGATGTAGGCCGTGCCGTCGGCGCTGGCGTTGCCGCTAGCGGTCGGCATCGACGTGAGTTGCGAGGCCGGCGTGATCAGGATCGCGCTGTTGGTCGACGTCGTGGTCGTGGTGTTCGTCGTGGTCGTCGTCGCCGTGGTGGCGTTGCTGCCGCTCGACGAGTTACTGGACGCTGAGCTCGAACCGTCGGAGCCGCCGCCACCGCCGCCGCAGGCGGCAAGCAAGGCCGTTGCGAATAACGCAACTGCTTCGAATCTGAATTTGGAAAACCGCATTGTGGTGCCTTGTAAAGGTTCTACGTGAAGCAGCGTCGGCCAAACTGCCGCCGCCAGATGCAGGCGCGCCCACCCATCCTTGCTGCTTCGGGTTTTATTACCTCCCCTAAATCCGCTTAATGGCTTTCTATTCGTCTGGAGAAAGACATTGCACGAATTTGATTGCGCGTCCTGACTAACGGCAGGTCACGAATGAACTTGAGAGAAAACAGCAGAGGATAAAAACAGGCACGTTTTACCGGTCTTTCCGGCAAAACGCGCGATTATGAAGGAATGCAAAGAGGGCTGGAACGCTTGATTGCAGCGGGATTCAATCAGCGTTTAAAGAGCGATTCGACACAAATTTGAAATATCGAATGCGATGAGTTTTGTCTGATTTTTTATTTTGAAGTGCTTGCTAATTTTCGTTTGTGTGGGTTCCGCTCGCTGACACTCAGCCGCCGAGCGCAGCGAGATTGAGCGGGTAGGAATGACCGATCCACGCGGCCGCATCGCGGTGATCGCGCAGTGCATCGCCCGTGTTCGGGTGCACGAAAACATCGAGCTTTCCGTGATTGACCACGAGCCACGCGAACACATGCGCAAAGTGTTCGTTCGTGATGGCGAGCTGGTACGACCACATCGGATGCGGGCCGACGGGGCGTTCGTGAAAGCGACCCATTTCGATGGAATCGCCCAGTTCCGCCGTGATGGTTTCGCGCAAGGACCATGCGGTGTCGCGCGTGTCGGCGTCGAAATAAATGTGGGCATGCCACGTGGCAATGTTGGCGGGATCGGCGAGTTTCATGATGGGCGCTTGACGGGCTGGAAATGGATTTAAACCGCTATTTTGCCGCGATTTCGACTTTTACCTGTGGCTCGACGGCAGGGTTCAATACGCTAATTCCCAATCTGATTGAATAGGAATCCTTTTTAATTTTTTCTTCTTCGAAAGGATGTCGAGAGACCCCTTCGTGGTGGAGAACGTCTCTCGTGGTTCATGCCGTGTTGTCCGGTTCGCTTACTTCAGGAACAAACGATAAGCCGGGTTCTGCGTCTCTTCCCAGTGCGGATAACCGAGCGTCGCGAGGAAGCGGCGGAACTCCGCGTCTTCCGCTGCGGGCACCTGGATGCCGACCAGAATCGAGCTGTAATCCGCGCCTTGGTTGCGGTAGTGGAACAGGCTGATGTTCCAGTTCGGCGCCATCGACGAAAGGAAGCGCATCAGCGCGCCCGGACGCTCCGGGAATTCGAAGCGGAACAGGCGTTCGTCATGCGCGAGCGGCGAACGCCCGCCCACCATGTAGCGGATGTGCTGCTTCGAGAGTTCGTCGCCGGTGAGATCGACGCTCGGGAAACCGTGTTCGACGAAACTCTGCGCGATCTGCGCTGATTCGCCGCGGTTGCGAATCTGCACGCCGACAAAGATATGCGCGCGCTCGGCATCGTCGATGCGGTAATTGAATTCGGTGACGCTGCGCGTGCCCACCAGTTCGCAGAAGCGCTTGAAACTGCCGCGCTCTTCGGGGATCGTCACGGCGAAAACGGCTTCGCGCGCTTCGCCGACTTCGGCGCGCTCGGCCACGAAGCGCATGCGGTCGAAGTTCATGTTCGCGCCCGAAGTGATGGCGATCAGCGTTTTGCCGTCGATGCCTTCGCGTTCGGCGTATTGCTTCGCGCCGGCGACGGCGAGCGCGCCGGCCGGTTCGAGCACGCTGCGCGTGTCCTGAAAGACGTCCTTGATCGCGGCGCAGAGGGCGTCCGTGTCGACGGTCAGCACGTCATCGAGATATTCCTGGCACAGGCGGAAGGTTTCCTCGCCCACGAGTTTCACCGCCGTGCCGTCGGAGAACAGGCCGACTTCGCTGAGTTCGACGCGCTTGCCCGCCTTCAGCGATTGCGCCATCGCGCAGGAATCGTCCGTCTGCACGCCGATCACGCGGATTTCCGGGCGCACGGCCTTCACGTACGCGGCCACGCCTGCGGCCAGACCGCCGCCGCCGATCGGCACGAAGATCGCGTGAATCGGGGCCTGATGCTTGCTGAGGATTTCCATCGCCACCGTGCCCTGACCGGCGATCACGTAGGGATCGTCGAAGGGATGCACGAAGGTCAGGCCGCGTTCTTCCTGGAGACTGACGGCGTGCGCGTAGGCATCGCTGTAGGATTCGCCCGCCTGCACGACTTCGACCATCGAGCCTCCGTGGGCGCGCACCGCATCGACTTTCACCTGCGGCGTGGTGACCGGCACGCAGATCACCGCTTTCACGCCGAGTCGCGCGGCGGAAAGCGCCACGCCCTGCGCATGATTGCCCGCCGAAGCCGTAATCACGCCGCGCTGCAATTGTTCCGCCGACAGATGCGCCATCTTGTTGTACGCGCCGCGCAGCTTGAACGAGAAAACCGGCTGGTTGTCCTCGCGCTTGAGCAGGACCGTGTTGCGTAGACGTGCCGAGAGGTTCGGCGTGGGTTCGAGCTCGGTTTCGCGCGCGGCGTCGTAGACGCGGGCGGTCAGAATCAGACGGAGGTAATCGTGCTGCTGCGGCTTTTGCGTTGCTGTGCGCGTTTCGGCTTCGACTGCGGTGTGGCTCGATTGGACCTGCATGACGGCTCCTGTGCTGTCTCGTATTGAGCCCAGGAGGCGGAAACAAAAAACCCGCCTCGTGGGGCGGGTTGTTGTCGCTTATGTCAGACGCACGCTAACCCACCATTCGATGAATGGTGATAATAATCAGCGTAATCGGACGGAGGCGCGTGTTCATTCCTACAAGCATGGCGTAGCTGATCGAAATTGTCAATCGATGCGATTTCGACATCAATCGTTTCAAAAACTACGAATTACATTTCAAACAATACGTTTTTGAACGTACTTGCAAGCCGTGACGCCAGAGGTGGCTTGGAGCATCACATGCCGGCCTGGAAAACGCGTCTAGCCGTGAAACACTCGAGAAGGCAGGCATCAACTCTATGATTATAAAGGATTTTCTTCATCCCGCCTCTTTAGCGATGATGTTTCACGGGTTCGACCCTAGCCCTCCCCTGCTCCGGTCTACCTCGTTCCATCGGCCAAAAAAGTATGGGCAAGGCACGATCTCGTGCCTTGCCCTTTTCATGCGCTCGTTCGACCCGGCTGATCAGTTCGCAGCCGTCGTTTCCATTTCAGCCGCCCATTCGTCGATGACGGCTTTCATGCGCTCGGCAAGACGCTGCTGATCGGCGGCGGCGATGCCGTTGAGATTCAGTTCTGCCCGGCCATCGCCGAAAAGCTTGAGTTCGCCCAGCGCTACGCCATCCGGACGATTGAACTGGACGCGCGACTGATAGTGCGTCCTGCGCGGACCAATGCGACGCGCACCGGCTTCAGCCGACGCCGCTGCTTCGAGCTTGCGTACGCTGGCCTTGCCTTCGATCACCTGTTCGAGCCAATGCTCCGCAACCGATGCGCCGGCGCGATCGAAAATCAGCTTGATGTTGTACGCGTGGCCCAGACCGACATCCGCGCGATTCTGCGCCATGCGCTGCAACAGATACGGCGGCAGCGACGTCAGCGAAATGACCTTGCTGATGTGCTTCGGATCTTCGCTGACGGCCACGCCCAGTTCGACCTGATCGACATAGACACCTTCGTCGAGCAATTTCTTCCACGCGAGCGCATCGTCGAAGACCGTCTGCTCTTCGCGCTCCTTGTTCGCGTGATAGGCACGCAGATAGAGATTCTGGTTATCGAGACCGTCGCGGACGTCGGCGTCGATATGCTTGTCGCCGCGCGAACGCGCAGCACGAATACGCCGCTCGCCGTCGACGATAACGTACTTGCCCGGAAACTCTGCAAGCCGCGTCACCAAAATCGGCGTGATCTGGCCTTGCTTGTCGAAGCTTTCGGCAAGTTCGTCGATCGTTTCCGCGCTGTAGAACGAACGCGGATTGTAGGGATTCGAGACGACGTCTTCGACCGGAATGCGCACTACCGCATGCGTGGTCGTGTTTGGATCGCTATCCGCAGGCGTGTCGGTTGTGGGCGAGGTGACGACCGCATCCGCCGCCGGCGCCTCTTGGGGCGCAGCGGCTGCGACTTCCGCGAGCGAGACAACCGCTGCGTCGCGCTGGGCGATACCGACCACATCGCCGTCGGCAAGACGCTCCCCTGCCGAAGCGCGCTCGACTGCCATTCCCGCGCGAACCTTGCTGGTGAAATTCAGCTTAGTTGCCATCGACGACCTCCTCTTCCTGGACGAGCGCAATGATCTCGTTGTAGACAGCGGAGATTTCGTCCTTGGCGATCTTGACGCCCCGCACGCCTTTCACGTCGAAGACAGTCCGGCCAAGCGCGGCTGCCTGACGATAAAGCTCGCGTTGCTTGACCGTGGAAGCCAGCACACGCACGTTGCTTTCTGCGAGGATCGCGCTCATCTGGGTATGAAGCAGCGTCTTCGAATTCGACTTATTCAGCAAAATTGCGAATTTACCGGCTGGATTGGCGACGCGCGTGCGCTCCACCAGTTCCATCATCCCTTCGCTACTCCAGATGTCGATGGGCGATGCATCGGTTGGGATGACGGTTGCATCGGCAACAGCCAATACACGCGCCGTCGTCAGGTCGTTGATATTTGGCGGGCAATCGACGATCACGACGTCGTAGTCATTGGCCAAAGCGGCAATTTCCGGCCCGATCATCTTTTCCAGCTTATTGATGCTGCCGACCCGGAATGGCAACGGCGTTTCCGGCCCGGCTGCCGCACACCAGCTCATGCATGATTGCTGGCCGTCAGCATCGGCGACATAGACTTTGTAGCCTTCCGACTGGAAAGCGCCTGCGAGATTCATGCTGGTGGTGGTCTTGCCCACCCCGCCCTTTTGGTTCGCTACAGCGATGACCAGTCCCATTCAATTCTCCATGCAGTGTTCAACGGTAGAGGGTTCTGCACGCGGAATCTCCACGTGGAGACTCTCCAGCGAGTCAACTGGCAGTCTAGCGGCAAGTTAAAGTAAATTCTAGCTTTAGCGCTGAAATCGTTGCTGATTGCCTACCAAACTGGCCATTTGGCTAGTGGGTGAAGGGGAAATGAGAAGATTGATCGCCACCGAGCTACGCCGCACTCTTCACGTGGAGAGTGGGTTCTTCACAGCCTGGCGAATTGATCATGAATTGATGGCCGAAACTTCACTGTGAGATTGCACATCTCCACGTGGAGAATCGCGGACCTTGCGGGCGAGAGATGATTTACGGCAATTGTGCCGTAGCCCGCTTTTGCGTGAGATCTTGAGAAGCTGTCGCTAAAATTGCATGTCCTGAGTCACGTTCTCCGCATCACGAACTTTCCACGTGGAGAGTTCGCTAGGCACATAACGATCAGGGCTTCCAGAGTGAATCAAAAATAGCCGCGCAACGTAGAATTTTTAGCTTCGCGAATCTCCACGTGGAGACTCATCGGAAACGAGGAAAGCTAGCGCCATCAGCTCGCACAGCGCCATCTAGATGATCTGCGCAAATCTAAACGAAGTATCGACTCGAAGAATGTCTTTGCAAATGCAATCGCACGTAAGTGTGAAACTTGCGGCCTCCACGTAGAGGCGCCTCCGTTTCGAGTACGCAGACTCCCAGCGCCCGAATATTGATTGTTCGCGAGAGCATCAAGGCCTATCGCCACATCGCTAACCCAATTCAATCGCAACCGCTGCTTGCCGATGCAAAGCAGCGCGCGAAAAACGGCGCAAGCGTCCACCCGAATCTCCACGTGGAGATTCCCAGCATCGATACGCAAGTGGGAAAGCAGAAAAAGAAAGACTCGCGATCAAGCGCGCCAGCGGGAAGAGACATCAGGCAGGCGACCGAACCTATTCAATCCGGTGCCAAGCTGCAATATGCAGAAAATGTTGAAAGTGAAATTTACCTATGTTTTTATAATTGGCAAATTTCACCACGAAGTATCAGCGTTGCGCGCTCACTCTTCGCGCGACTTGAATGCGAATTCGACGTCGGCCAGTGCACCAAGGCCATCCCCTGCCGGCGCTTGCTGTCCGCTCAACAGGAATTCGAGCAGATCGGCGGCCGTCGGTTGACCCCAGGTATCCAGCACGACCCAACGGAAGAAGTTCGTCGATGCCATCTTGCTCGGCACCTTCGAAGTCGAGACCTTCAGCTTGTCCATGCCGACCGTCTCGTTGTAGCGCTTGATGAGCGCCGTCTGGTCGTCGTACTCGAGTTCGTTGAAGTAGGAACGCGCCTCGGCAATCTTCGCCGCAATGTAGCGATCCTGGACCTGATCCTGACTTTCGCGTGCCTTGCCCGCGTCGGCATTCGCTCCCGCTGCCGCATTTGCGCCGGGCAACTGATAACCCTGCATGAGCGCCTTGCGGAAATACGCGGCCACATTAGCCAGCGGCGCTGCATTTTTCTGCGCGACGCGTGCCGCCGTGTAGGCGACCGCGGAGCGAATCTTTTCATCGCCGTACTGCTTGAGCAGGCGACGCGCTTCCGAAACCGGAATGCTGAACTTCGCCATCTCGCCAATCAGCAGCGTGTCGTTGGCGCGAAGCTCCTGCGACGGGTCCGTTTCCGGCTTGCGCGTCACACGGAACTGCAGGGCCACGACCGATCGGCCGACCTTATGCTCGATCAGCTCGAAGTTGTGATCCGAGATCTCGTTGACTTCCTTGATACAGGGCACCAGCACGCGGCTCTTGAACTGCTTGTACAGCTTGTACGACTGCGCCGACGTGTCCTGGCCAAGAATCAGATCGCGCAATGTCGCCAGCGGGAAACGCGCGGTCATGCCCACGGCTTCGTAACGCACGACGTTTTCCCACAGCGCGAGCGAATGCGCCTTCCTGAACTGACGCGTGATCCGCATATCGATCATCGCGTAGATTTCAGGATTCAGGAGTTCACCGCGAATCTGCTCGGAAAAGGTGTAGCGCAGCACCGATCGTTCGAGTTCGGCGCCCGCCAGCAGACCCGAAGCCTTCCAGATGCTGCGTTTATCCTGAGTCAGGTAGTCCCAGTTGACGACCGTGCTGATGAGCGAGTTGATCGTTTCCTTGACGTACTCTGTGTTGTTGCTGTTCAGATCGACGTCCTGCGAGAGGGCGGAGATCGTGATCTCGAACGACGAGCGGCCTTGCTCGAGGGAATCCTGGCGGATCGCATTCTTGATCAGCGAGCTGAACATCTTGCGCTGCTGCAGACTGATCGATCCGGATTTCGGCGCGATGTGAATCGCGGGTACCGCCTTGCGGAAAAGATCAGGCGGCTGGCCTTGCTGGAATACGAGTGCACCTTGCTTGTCGGCGTCGCCGGCGTCGGCCTTTTTTCTTGCCATATGACCCACGTGATAGGGAACCTGGTCGGTTGGTAACTGTATACCAACCGACCAGGTGACTCAAGCGCGCCGATATGTCAGTGTAGGTGGACTGCACTCGCAGAAGGAAAACTTGACAGCCGCTCCGCGATTCGTGGCCGCGCCAGCACGACAATGGCCGTGCCGACGACTTGAACGAACCCGGAGGAGAGCCCATAACACGTAACCTAAGCATCTCGGCGCTCCAGAAATGCCACCCATAACTGGATACCTTTAGCGAAAATGTGAGCGCTCACTCTCGATAAAGTTACCCACAGGTGCCCAGTTATGGGAGTTTTTGCCGATCTGGGCCTACGGCAGCATACGCCGCGCCGGCACGTGGAAAAGCTCCCATCCAAGGTGACCTTGGGTTGATCCCATAAATGGATACCTCAAATTGCCGTACTTTCTGACTTTCACACCCGGCGGATCCCAGAAACCACCCATATCGCGTTACCTTTGTCTGATCCCATAAGCGGTGACCTCATGAATCGACGATCACCTGTCATCAAGTCTCTCGCGCAGGTCTCTGAAAATAGAGGCAAGGGTGACCTCCAGACGTGCGCAGGAAAGCGACCATAAGCGGTTACCTTCAAAAATCCCCATAACTGGATACCCCAAACGCAGCAAACAGCACTCCAAAGCCTTCTCCGTGCACGTTTGCTGCCCATAACCCGCTACCTAAGGACGCTCCCATAACCTGCAACCTGAGGGCATTTCGGCAAGAATTCCCATACGGCGAGACCTTTTTCCCATATCCACAGTCCCGAATCCCCATCCCTGGATACCGAAATCCCATATCCACAGCCTCCAACTCCCATACCCGGTACCTCAGGCCCCATAACATGCCACCAAATCGGCCGCAAACCCTTGCCCAGCAAGGATTCCAGCCGCCTAAAGGTTTACTAAAGGTTCTAAAGCGTATTTGGTAAACACTGAAACAGGCGTTCGGGAAGAAAGAGGTCTCCCAAAACCGGGACCCTAACTAGATGTAAGTGGTCACCAACTTCCCGAAAACCATATCTGGTGACCTAAGCGCGTCCGCGCTCAGCAAACCTCCCACTGGATGGCACCTTTGCCGGAGACCTTCACTGAAAACTTTCAGTTTGATCGCTAAGCCTATGATTTGTATAGAGTCGATTCTGAAGGTATCGAAATATGGGAAGCGAGCGTGCCGTATAGGTCACGCGCTATGGGAAGAATCGACGCTCCGCAGCCTGCCGCGTTGGAATCAGACACCTGGCGACAGGTAACACCGAATCCGTCTGACACGAACCGTTGAGCGCCTGAAAAACGGCGATCTGGGGTAAACCCGCTAAAGGTCACCAGTTCCCATAACGCGTTACCTTAAAAAGGTCTCCGTTAATGGGAATCCGGTGGGTGTCCGGCAACGCTTGCTGAGCAAGGTCCACCGTGACACGCGCAAACGGTGACCTTGCGAAGCGTCGAATCGAAGCCTCAGTTCGCCTGAGCGCGAGCCTGGATCTGGGCCGGCGGTGCGTCCTGCGTCGCCGTCTGCCCGGCAAGACAATCATGTCGATACAGCTTGCCCAGACGCTCCTGGGCGGCTTCCAGGTCCGACGGATACTCGTTGTCTACCGCGTGCTCCTCGTAGCCCACCAGCGAGAGATCCTTAATCTCCTGCATGAGTTCGCCGTGTGTGACCTCATGCGCGGGTTTCACGAACGGGTAGCTATGACAGGCGCGCGGCGAAAGATGGGGCGCGGCGAACGCGCTCACGCTTGCGGCGCCCAGTAGGGGAATCAATGCGAACCTGAGCCAATGCTTCATGGTGACCTCCGATTTGTTCTCGATTTGTGGACCGATACCTGACCAGCTCGTGGATGAATCGCCGGCATGCCTGCCGGCGAAAATCGAGAATAAGAAGTCAGCCGATGCGGGAAACGCTCACCAGCATGAAAGAACGTTTACCGACGAGCACCGCCGATCGATGCACGCGCATCCATGCCCGCCCACGCCTCGCGTAGATCCGAATTGACAAATTGACAGCTTCACGTCAACCGACGGTAAGGACATGACCCTCTCTTCATCGTCGCGATGCGGTTTGGGCAAGTCGTGCCCACTAAGATGGCCGGGCACGCGCGCAAAGATGGCGCTCGTGCGCTCAACGAGGACCGTCATCGAGGGAAGTCATGTCAGCCAGCGAATTCACGATGCCACCACGCCCGACGCTCCGGCAGCCGCATCCGGCACGGGGCGCACGATGAACCTGCCCGGCTGGGTCGCCGGCCGCATGGGCGCTTTCGTGCCGGAGGTGTCGCAGGGACGCGACACGCGCGCACCACTGGACGCCGAACCGGCGCACGCCACGGCAGCCGGGCTCGGCCATGAGCGCTGGAAGACCACGACCTTTCGCTGGTTCGCCGCCTACGCCGCCGTGTTTTCGGTGTCCTTTATGGTGTTGCTCGGTTTTATCGAGTATTCGGTGACCCACGCGATGCTGCGCGAGACCGACAGCGGCCTGCGCTGGCAACTGCGTTATTTCGATTCGCGCGGCGACGCGACGCTCGGCGCCACCCTCAATGCGCGCCTGCATCGCGAAAACCGGCAACAGAACTACTACGGCCTGTTCAGCGCGGACGGCCGCTGGCTCGCCGGCGACATCCGCACTTTGCCGCCGAAACTCGCTCTTGACCCGTGGGGCCGCTCGCACGAGCACGCCAGCGGCCAGAGCTTGCTGGTCGATACCACCGCCGCCCCGCAAGACCCGACGGCGCTGCGCGCGATGGGCGAAGTCCGCGCGGACGGCTCGCGCCTCGTCGTAGCGCGCACGCTGTCGGATGTGCGCCACGTCCACGGCGAACTGCTCAAGGCGCTGTTCGGCGGTGGCCTGCTCTGCCTGTGCGGCAGTCTGTGCGCCGGGCTGCTGCTGAGCATGCGGCAGATCCGGCGCGTCGCGCAGATCCGCCGTGCGACCGCGCGCATCGCCGCTGGCGAACTGGGCGAACGGCTGCCCGTGGTCGGCCGCGACGAACTCGACATGCTGGCCGATCTGGTCAACCGCATGCTCGACGAGGTCGAACGGCTGATCGGCGAAGTCAAAAGCGCCTGCGACGGCATCGCCCACGACCTGCGCACGCCGCTCACGCGGCTGCGCCTGCGTCTTTCGCATGCCGCCGAGACCCTTCACAGCCGTGGCGAGCCCGCGGTGGCCGAGGTGATCGAAAGCGCCCGCGACGAGGCCGACACGGTCCTAGAGCGCTTCGCCGCGCTGCTGCGCATTTCGGAGATCGGCGCGATCAAGCGGCGCAGCGCGTTCGCCGAGGTAGCGTTGCCCGACCTCGTGACCGAGCTATGCGAGCTTTACGCCCCGCTCGCCGAAGACAAAACGATCGACCTGCGTATCACGCTGGCCGACGTCGCCCCCCTTCACGCCGATCGCGCGCTGCTCTTCGAAGCCTTCAGCAATCTGCTCGACAACGCCATCAAGTTCGCGCCGCAAGGCGGCCAGGTCGGCGTCGCGCTGCATGCCACCGCTGCCGGCGCGCAGTTCAGCGTCACCGATAACGGCCCCGGCATCGCCCCCGCCGAACGCAGCGCGGTGCTCGGCCGCTACTACCGCAGCGATGCGGCGCGCCATGTGCCGGGCACGGGTCTGGGCCTCGGCATCGTCGCGGCGGTGCTGCGCTTGCACGACTACCGCCTGTCGATCGGCGACGCAAGCGAAGCGACCGCTCACTTGAACCTGGGCACCACCTCCCCCACCACCACGGGCACGACCGTCACCATCGACTGCTGGTCTCATCACTCCCGGTCTACCACGCGCCAACAATGAGAGTTCTGTTGTGCTCCTCCTCCGACGCGGAGCGGAGCTATCTATACAAGGCGCTGAGCGAGAGCCTCAACAGCGTCGAGGTTGCCGACAACCTCTACTACGCGGTCTATCTCGCCTCCCACGAACCCTTCGACACGGTGATCCTGTGCGCGAGCGGCGCACACGCGCACGATGGCCTCACCGACGCGCTCGCCTCGTTCACGCGCCTGCCCGACGCGCCCGCCGTCGTGATCGCGCTCACGCGTGCGACGCCGGCCGATTGCGCCCGTCTGCTGCGTGCGGGCGCCGATGCCTGCTTCGTGCAGCCCTGGTCGGTGCTCGAAATCCAGGAGCGCATGCTGGCGCTGCGCCGCACGGCGCTCACCCAGGCGGGGCCGAGCCTCGCGCGGCTCGACCCGCTCACGCGCGATCTGGTCGAAGAAGACCGGCGCATCTCGCTCACCACGCGCGAATATCTGCTGGTGGAATGCCTGCTGCGCCACGCCAACGCGCCGGTCGCGCGCGAACAGTTGATCCGCTATGCCTGGCCCGAGAAAGGCGATGTCGAGCCGTCGAGCGTCAATCTCGTGGTCTCGCGCCTGCGCCGCAAGTTCATCACGCACGGCGCGCGCACGCAGATCGAGACGATCAACCGCTACGGTTATCAGCTCGACTTGCGCGCCACCCCACTGGGAAGCAACCCGTAAGCGGTTTGCAAGCATCGACAAAACATCGCCGGGTATTTGCAAACCTAAATTTAATTTCATGAAAGCTGGCGCGGCACGGCGGCCCGACGACGGTAAACTCGCACTTCGAGAGAGGCCGCGCTGGTGACGCGCGGCGGAGTGCGAGGAAATGAGTCAGGTGCGTGTATTGACGGTGGAAGACGATGCCGTCACAGCTAACGAAATAGTCAGTGAATTAACCCAGCGCGGCTTCGTGGTCGACTGGGTCGACAACGGCCGCGACGGCATGGCGCGCGCGATGAGCGACGAATACGACGCGATCACGCTCGACCGCATGCTGCCGGGCGTCGACGGCCTGTCGATCCTCACCGCGATGCGCACGGTCGGCATCCAGACGCCGGTGCTGATGTTGAGCGCTTTGGGCGACGTCGACGAACGCGTGCGCGGTCTGCGCGCGGGCGGCGACGATTACCTCACCAAACCCTTCGATCCCGAAGAACTGACCGCGCGCCTCGAAGTGCTGCTGCGCCGCCGTCAGGCCGCCACGGTCACGCGCGAAACGGCGCTGAACGTGGGCCCGCTCGAACTCGACCTGATCTCGCGCAAGGTGCGCCGCGACGGCGAAGAAGTCGCGCTGTTGCCCACCGAATACCGCGTGCTCGAATTCATGATGCGCCACGCAGGCAAGACCATCACGCGCACGATGCTGTTCGAAGCCGTGTGGGGTTACCACTTCGATCCGGGCACCAACCTGATCGACGTGCATATGGGCCGCCTGCGCAAGAAAATCGATCCGCCGGGCGTGCCGCCGCTGATCCAGACGGTGCGCGGCTCCGGCTACATTCTCGGATAAACCTGCGTGTCGAGCCGTCCCTCCTTACCTTCTGCGTCCACGGCGCCCGCGATGCCGCGCCGCCGCTGGCACACCACCACGTTCCGCTGGCTGTGCGCCTACACCGTGCTGTTCGGTGTGATCCTCACGCTGCTCGTGGGCTTTATCGCCTGGAGCGCCACCCGTTCGATCGAGCGCGATACCGACACGATCATGGGCTGGCAGCTCATCTACTTCGATTCGATTCCCGATGCGCAACTGCCCGACGCGATCTATCAGCGTCTCGAGCACGAACGCATGCACGTGAACTACTACGGCCTGTTTACCGCCGATGGCCGTTACGTCGCGGGCGATCTGCTCGAAGCGCCGGCCAGCATCACCTATGACCGCGTGGGCTGCACGCTGCGCCACACGCTCAATCTGCGCGACCGCGTGCAGTCGCCGATCGTGCGCGCGCTCGCCGAAGTGCGGCCCAACGGCATGCACCTCGTGGTCGCGCGCGACATGACGAACGTGCTGGAAATCCGCGAATTCATGGTGCGTACGCTGGTGGTCGGCGCGGTGCTCGCGCTGCTGGCGGCGGCGGCGGGCGGCTTCGCGCTCGGCTTGCGGCAGATTCGCCGCGTGCGCGAATTCCGCCGCGTGACCCAATGCATCGCGCGTGGCGATCTCGATCAACGCCTGCCCGTGGGCGGCGACGACGAACTCGACATGCTCGCGCATCTCGTGAACCACATGCTCGACGAAGTCGAACGGCTGATGGGCGAAGTGAAGGGCGCCTGCGATGGGATCGCGCACGATCTGCGCACACCGCTCGTGCATCTGCACACGCTGCTCGCGCGCATTGCCGAGCGCGAAAGCCTGCGCGCCGATACCGAAGGCGCCGACATGATGGATCGCGCGCGCACCGAAACCGGTCAGCTGCTCGAACGCTTCCGCGCGATGCTGCGCATTTCGGAGATCGGCACGCTGCATCGGCGCGGCGGTTTTGCGACCGTCGATCTGCGCGAACTCGTCGATGAACTCGCCGAGCTTTACGAGCCGCTCGCGGAAAGCCGCGAGATCGACTGGCGCGTGCATACCGAAGCCGTCACGGAAATTCACGGCGACCGCGCGCTGCTGTTCGAAGCCTTCAGCAACCTCATCGACAACGCGATCAAGTTCGCGCCGCATGGCGGCATCGTCAGCGTGCGGCTGCGCTCGACCGCGTCCGGTCCGATGCTCGATGTCGCCGATAACGGTCTGGGCATCGCGCCCGCCGAACGCGCCGCCGTGCTCCAGCGCTTCTATCGCGGCGACGCGGTACGCCATATCGCCGGTTCCGGTCTGGGTCTGAGCGTGGTGGCCGCGGTGTTGCGCGTGCACGACTTCACGCTGCATATCGCCGATGCGGGCGATCTCGCCATCGGCGATGCCGCTGGAACATCGCACGGTCCAGGCGCGCGCATGAGCGTGGAATGCTGGCCGCGCGCGCTGACCTGAACGACGCAGACAAGCCCTTAAAAGACGTTACGAAGCAATGCGCATTCTCCTCATCTCGCCCAGCCACGCCGAAGGCGCCTGGCTGCAAAAGGCCCTGCAGGAAAGCGCCCACAGCCTGCAACGCGCGGAAGAGCTGCGCGACGGTCTCTATGTCGCCGGCGAAGAGCCGTTCGACGCGGTGATCGCCGTCGCGCTCGACGGCGCCATGCTGCCCGAACTGCTCGCGCTCCTGCCCCGCTTCGCCGAAGCGACCAAAGGCGCGACCATCATCGCCGTGCTCGGCATCGAAGCGACCGCCGCCGCGCGCTCGCAACTGCTGCGTGCGGGCGCCGATGCGTGCTTCCGTTATCCGTTCTCGTTTATCGAAATGCACGAGCGCATGCTCGCGCTGCTGCGCACGGGCCCGGCGCCCGCTGCGCTCACGGCGTTGAGCGCGCAAGTGGGCACAAAAGCGGGCACAAAAGCGGGCGCAAGAACGGGCACAAAATCCGGCGCATCGTTGAGTACGGACGGCGAGACGCCCCTGCCGCTGCTCGATGCGAGCACGCGCGAGATCGTCGAAGGCGCACGCCGCGCCGAACTCACGCGCCGCGAATACCTGCTGGTCGAATGTCTGCTGCGTCAGGCCGATATGCCGGTGCCGCGCGATCAGATGATTCGCTACGCGTGGCCCGAAAAAGACGATATCGATCCTTCCACCGTGAACCTCGTGGTCTCGCGCCTGCGCCGCAAACTCGAACGCGAAGCCATCGAAGTGCGCATCGAAACCATCAGCCGATACGGCTATCAACTCACGCTGCCGAAGCACGCGTAAACCCAAAACACGCGACCTGAACCCAAGGTAACCGCTTATGGGATTTCAGGTCACATGCATGTCATGGGTCGTGTACCTGTCGCGCAAAAAGCAAAGCGGCACGCATCGAGCGTGCCGCTTTCGCATGAACCTCCAGATACCGCGCAAGCGCCGCCCTGACGGCGCTTTGAGCCCGTAAAACAAGGCCTCAATGCGCGTAGAGCGTCGAGTTCAGGTAGGCGAGTTGACCATCCTGTTCGGCTTGCACGAGTTCGTGATAGACCTCGGCGCGCGTCTTCTGATGCACCGGCTGACCATAAGGTGCTACCCAACCGCCGTTGTTGAACGCGGTGGCCGTGTTGTTCATGGCGACCTGGGTCGACGTGGCCGGCTGGGCGTTCTGCGCGGGGGCCGTATCGGCGGTTTGGGCGAAAGCGGACGTGGTGACAACAGCACCTGCGAAAGCAGCGATGAGCATGAGCGACTTCATGGAAACTATCCTCCAGAGAACGTATTTGTTGGCCGCGTTGGCCGGCTGGCGAATGCGATCAGGCGCATTCCGGTATGGAGAGAATAGTTAGGTCAGCCTATCGAACCCGATGCATCACCATGAAAGAATGTTTAGACAAACGCCAGGAAACGTTGAGAAAGGCGTGGCGCGGGAAATAGCGCGCCTCGATGCCGCTGCCGCAATGCCGCGCCGCAATGCCGCTTAGTCCTTGCGCTGCTTTGCATCGGAAAACTTCATCGTTCTGCGTGGGCGATGCGCTTCGTAGAATCGGTCGAACCTTACGCACCGGTTAAAGAATCGATCCCATGAGCACACGCCGCGACTTCCTCAAATTCACCCTGGGCGCCGCCGCTGCCGCGCTGCCCGCGCTCGACGTTTCACGCGTGCTGGCGGCGCCCGCGCCGCGCACGCTGCGCATCGGTAACCAGAAGGGCGCGCTGAGCATCCTGAAGGGCCGTGGCGCGCTCGAACAACGGCTCGCGCCGCTGGGCGTCAACGTCACCTGGACCGAATTCAACGCGGGGCCGGTGCAGCTCGAAGCGCTCAACGTCGGCTCGATCGATTTCGGCGATGTGGGCGAAGCGCCGCCGATCTTCGCGCAGGCCGCTGGCGCGCCGCTCGCCTATGTGGCGGCCACGCCGCCGCGTCCGCGCTCGGAGGCCGTGCTCGTGCCGCGCAATTCCGCGTTGCGCGACGTGGCGGATCTCAAGGGCAAGCGCGTGGCGTTCAATCGGGGCAGCAATGTGCACTACTTCCTCGTGCAACTGCTGCGCAAACACGGTCTCGATTACGCCGATGTGCGCCCCGTGTTCCTCTCGCCGCCCGACGCGCGCGCCGCGTTCGAAAACGGCTCGATCGACGCGTGGGTGATCTGGGACCCGTTCTACGCGGCCGCGCAGACGAACCTGGGCGCACGCGTACTCGCCGATGCAAGCGGCGTAGTCGGCAATCGCGGTTTCTATTTTTCGTCGCAGAAGTTCGCGCAGCAGAACGCCGACGTGATCCGCATCGTCATCGACGAAATCGCGAAAACGGAAGAATGGGGCAAGACCCATCGCAGCGAATATGCGGCGGAACTGGCGAAGCTCTGGGGCCTGCCCGCGCCGGTCGTGCAGCAGGCCGTCGATCGCAATGAATTCGGCGCGGTTCCCATCACGAAGTCGATTCTCGGCGAGCAGCAGAAGATCGCCGATACCTTCCTCGAACTGGGTCTCGTGCCCAGACGGGTGGACGTGCTGCAGGCGGCGGCCTCAGGTCTCGTCTGAGCGCCGCCGTGGTTACCATTGCCTTGAACTGGCCGATCAGCCGCGCGACTTCGTCAACGTGACGGTCTCGAACAGCTCGTAGTTCGAGGTGGGCGTCTGGTCGGCGCCCGGCGCGTGATAGTAGTTCATCGTGATGGTGGTCTTGCCGCCATGCGCGCCGGGGTCCACATCGAATACCGCAATCCCATAACCGGTACCCGTATCGCGCTGCGCGGACCAGATCGCGTCCTCCAGCGCGTCCGCGCCCGGACGCACATACGAGCCCGCCGCCGCGCCTGCGGCCGTGTTCGGCACCGGCCGGTTGGGCTTCGTGAAGATCTGCGCCTGCGGATTGCCGTTACCCGCATCCACGCCATACACGTCGAGCGGCGCGCTGGTGCCTCCGCCGCCCAGAATCAGGTGGATGGTGCCGTGACTCGTGTCGAAGGTGTTCGCGCCCGCCTGCGCCAGCTGTGCGTGCGCGACCGGCTTCGGCTGCAGCGTATCGACGGGCTCGCCCGTCTTCGCATCCACGCCCGCATGATGATTGCAGCCGCGCACCGGATAGCTGCGCTCGTAATCGTGATCGTGGCCGCACACCACCAGATCCACGCCATAGCGGTCGAACAGCGGCAGCCACGCCTCGCGCAGGCCCTTGTCCGAGCCGTTGCCGGTCTTCGACGAACTGAGCGCGTCCTGATGCATCTGCACGACGATCCAGTCGATATCGTCGTCCTGCGCGGCCTGATGCAGCGTCTTTTCGAGCCAGCGCGTCTGTTCGCCGTTGCTGTAGCCGCGCACGTAGAACGAGGTGCCGGCCGCAATCGGCGCATTGCCGGTGCTGGCGACCGGCACGAGCGGCGCGGGACCGGCCACGAAAGCGGCGGCGTCCTGATAGACCACATCGTCGGCGTCGAGCGAAATGAACAGCACATTGCTCACACAAAAGCGATACCAGCGCCCCGAAAAGCGCGTGCCGTTATCGGGCAGCGTATAGCGCGTCAGATACGAATCCAGCCCCTGCGCGCCGTTGTAGAACTCGATTTCGTGATTGCCCGGACAAGGCATCCACGGACGATTCGACGACGACGTCTGGTTGTTGTTGCCGAAGTCGCGCCACACCTCGGTCTGATGCGCGGGATTCAGGTTCGCGTAGCACAGGTCGCCGTTGAGCAGGTGAAACAGCGGCTGGAAGCGCTCGACGGCTTCCACGGCAAAGCGGCTTTGCGGCGACGACAACACCCAGCCCGTGTTGGGCGTGGCCAGGTCGCCGTAACTCGTGAAACGGAACGGTTTGCGGCCGTGCGGCGCGGTCTTGAAGGTCGCGTTGAAGGGATTGCCCGCGTGGCTGTCGTTATCGGCGGTGACTTCGTAGCGATAGGTCGTGTCCGCGTGCAGATCGCGCAGACGCGCGTGATAGGTGAACACGACCACGCCGGTGAGGCCGTCCGTGTAGGTGCGCTGGATCGCGTCGACGGTGTCGCGGCGGCCACGGTCGGTCGTATAGGTCACGCGCGGGCGCGTGGCGGCCGCAAGCGAGGCCCACGAGACCACCACTTCGCTCGTCGGGTCCGCGCCCCAGGTCAGGTGAATCTGCTCGGGCGTGCCGTCGGGCGTGGCCGTATCGGCTTTCGCCGCGCCGGAGAGCGCCGCGGCGGCGCCCGCCGCGCTCGCAAAGCCGGATGCGCCGGCGAGCTTCAGAAAGCCGCGGCGCGACACGCCGCTGGTGGAATCGGTGGACGGTGTATCGGGAATGTTCTTGTTCGTCATGTCGAATCGCCTCGTGACCGGGCAGCGCGAGCACGCGACTGCGCGTTTTGCAGGGAGAGTGTCGGCGAAACGATGGCTTTCTTGCATGACCTCGCGATGACACACACGGGGCGCCAAGCCAGCCGCCACAAGCGATCCGCAATAAGTCGTCTAGTTAACTCGCGATGATTCAAGGCCTGCGAACCGCGCCCGAATCGCGTCAATGCGCCGGAATGACACCGTATTCGTCGATGGAATGCGCCGTTCTAGTGCAGTTATCGGGGATTGCCAGGGCATTCCCTGGATCGGCCCGTTTTTATTGAAAAGCGCTTGCGTCCTGCATTTTGTTCCCGCAATCTTGTCTAGACAACACGGACGGGCCGCACGCTGCGCCCGCTTCATTACGGTTAGCTCGATGACAAGGAGTAGCGACATGCAGGTGAAGTGCACCCGACTGGTCAAGGCCCTGATCGGAGCCGCGTTCGGCGCGGCGCTGCTGGCAGGCGGCAACGCAGGCGCGAAGGAATGGAAGACCGTGACGATCGCGCTCGACGGCAGCTACGCGCCGTGGAATCTGACCCTGCCGGGCGGCAAGCTCGGCGGCTTCGAACCCGAACTCGTCGCCAATCTCTGCGCCCGCGCGCAACTGCAGTGCAACCTGGTCACGCAGGATTGGGACGGCATGATTCCCGGTCTGCAGGCCGGTAAGTTCGATGTCCTGATGGATGCGATTTCCATCACGCCGGACCGCGAAAAGATCCTCGCGTTCTCGAAGCCGTATGCGGCCACGCCCGCAACCTTCGCCGTGTCGGACACGAAGATCCTGCCGAAGTCCGGTCCCAACGCGAGCCAGGTGAAACTCGACAACGACGCGCGCAGCAATCTGCCCGCCATCGACGGCCTGCGCAAGGCGCTCAAGGGCAAGACCATCGGCCTGCAATCGGGCACGATCTACACGCGTTTCGTGACCGACAACTTCAAGGACGTGGCCTCGATCCGCGTCTACAAGACCTCGCCCGAGCGCGATCTCGATCTGGCCAACGGCCGTATCGACGCGTCGTTCGACGACGTCACCTACTACGCCGCCAACGCCGGCAAGCCCGATTCGAACAGCATCGTCATGGCGGGCCCGCAGATCGCCGGTCCGGTCTGGGGCCCGGGCGAAGGCCTGGCCTTCCGCAAGCAGGACGCCGATCTGAAAGCGAAATTCGACACCGCCATCGCCGCCGCACAGGCCGACGGCACGGTCAAGAAGCTCGCGCTCAAGTGGTTCAAGACCGACGTGACGCCTTGATCGCGTCAAGCCGCATGGGAGGCCCGCGTGGCCTTCCAGGCGGATTTGCCGGATCGTTCGCTTGTTCGTTGCTTCTTCGTTGCTGGTTCGTCGCTTGTTAGTTTGAGGTAGTCATCATGTCAGTGATCGAAATGCTCGGCTTCGGCGCCGAGGGCTGGGGCGGCGTCCTGCTGCTGGGCGCGCTCATGACGGTCGTGCTCACCATCGCCGCGCTGGCGCTGGGCGCCGTGTTCGGCGGCCTCATCGCGGCGGCCAAGCTCTCGCGCTTTCGCGTATTGCGCGTGCTGGGCGACTGCTACACCACGGTGTTTCGTGGCGTGCCCGAACTGCTCGTCATCTATCTGTTCTACTTCGGCGGATCGGCGCTGGTGACGAGTATCGGCCAGCTGTTCGGCGCCGATGGTTTCGTCGGCGTGCCGCCGTTCGCGATCGGCGCGGTGGCCGTGGGCATGATCTCCGGCGCGTATCAGGCCGAGGTGTATCGCGCCGCCGTGCTGGCGGTTTCGCGCGGCGAACTCGAAGCCGCCCGCGCGATCGGCATGCCGACGCTGACGATGGCGCGCCGCATTCTGATTCCGCAGGTATTCCGCTTCGCGTTGCCGGGCATCGGCAATGTGTGGCAGCTCAGTCTCAAGGACTCCGCACTGATTTCCGTGACGGGTCTGGCCGAATTGCTGCGCGCAAGCCAGGTGGCGGCAGGATCGACGCATCAGTACTTCCTGTTCTTCGTCGCCGGCGGCGCGCTGTATCTGGCCATGACGGGCGTCTCGAACCGCATCTTCGGCCGCGCCGAAGCGTATGTCGGCCGCTCCTTCAAGCGCAATTTCGCGCGCAACTGATTCCACCTCTACGCGAATACGCACATCAAGCGGCGGACCCCGACATGCATATCGATATCGACTTTCTGCTCGACACGCTGCGCCAGTTGATCGCAGCCGTGCCGACCACGCTCGAACTGTTCTTCGCCTCGCTCGTGCTGGGCGGCCTGCTTTCGCTCGTGATCGTGGCCATGCGCGTTTCGCCGCGCTGGCTGCCCAATCGCTTTGCGCGCGCCTACATTCTGGTGTTTCGCGGCTCGCCGCTGCTGATCCAGATGTTTCTCGTCTACTACGGCCTCGGCCAGTTCGGCGTGATCCGCGAGAGCTTTCTCTGGCCGGTGCTGCGCGAACCTTATGTGTGCGCCGTGCTGTCGCTCGCGCTTTGCACCGCGGGCTATACGGCGGAGATCATTCGCGGCGGCCTGATGGCCGTGCCGGTGGGCCAGATCGAAGCCGGCTATGCGGTGGGTCTCTCGGGCTTTTCGCTGCTGCGTCGCGTGATCGGCCCGATCGCGCTGCGCCAGTGTCTGCCCGCCTATTCCACCGAAGCCGTGCTGCTCGTGAAATCCACCGCGCTCGCCAGTCTCGTCACGGTCTGGGAAGTCACGGGCGTCGCGCAACAGATCATTCAGCAGACGTATCGGACCACTGAAGTGTTTGCCTGCGCCGCGCTCATCTATCTCGCGCTCAACTTCTTCGTGGTGCGCTTGATCGGCATACTGGAAAAGCGCCTTTCGCGCCATCTGCGCGGTGCGCCGACCGCACCTGCGCGCAAGCTGACGTCGCTCGAAACGCCGCGCGCCGCATCCTGACCTGATCACCCCGGACATCTACGGAGTCACCCCATGAACGCAGCCGCACCGGTCGCCCTGTCCGTCAAGAACATTCACAAGTCCTTTGGCGAGCATCATGTGCTGAAAGGCATTTCGCTCGACGCCCATAAAGGCGATGTCATTTCGATTCTCGGCGCGAGCGGCTCGGGCAAGAGCACGTTTCTGCGCTGCCTGAACCTGCTGGAAATGCCCGACGACGGCACCGTCGCGCTCGAAGGCGAAGCGCTGAAAATGAAGCGCCGCCGCGACGGCAAACTGCAGCCGGAAGACCGCCGCCAGGTGGATCGCGTGCGCTCGCAACTGGGCATGGTGTTCCAGAACTTCAATCTCTGGTCGCACATGACGGTGATGCAAAACCTGATCGAAGGCCCGATGCGCGTTCTCAAGCGCACGCGCGCCGAAGCCACCGAAGAAGCCGAAGCGCTGCTCGCGAAAGTGGGCCTCGCAGACAAGCAGGGCCACTATCCCGCGCATCTTTCGGGCGGCCAGCAGCAGCGCGTGGCGATTGCCCGCGCGCTGGCCATGCATCCGAAAGTCATGCTGTTCGACGAGCCGACTTCGGCGCTCGATCCCGAACTGGTCGGCGAAGTGCTGCGCGTGATGCGCGCGCTCGCGGAAGAAGGCCGCACGATGCTCGTCGTCACGCACGAAATGGGTTTCGCCAAGCACGTGTCGAATCGCGTGATGTTCCTGCATCAAGGTCTCGTCGATGCGGACGGCACGCCGCAGGAAGTGTTCGGCGAACTGAAGTCGGAGCGCTTCCGCCAGTTCGTATCGAGCCATCAGGACCGCAACGCTCACTAAACGTAGTTCAACGCAGTCTGTACGGAAATATTCAGGTATCCCGATCATGGCCGTCATCCGTTCCGAACGTCCGCTTGAATGGCGCGACATCGCCGCTGTCGCCGCTGGCGAACCGCTGCAACTCGCCGATGAAGCACGTACGCGCATTCGCCAGGCGCGCGCGCTGGTCGATCAGATTGTCGTACGCGGTATTCGCGCCTATGGCGTGAATACGGGCGTAGGCGCGCTTTGCGATGTGGTGGTGTCGCCGTCCGAGCAGCACGATCTCTCGCACAACATCCTCATGAGCCACGCCGTGGGCGTGGGCGCGCCGCTGGGTGCACAGGAAACGCGCGCGATCATGGCCGCGGCGATCAACAACTACGCGCACGGCCATTCGGGCGTGCGCGTGGAACTGGTCGAGCAGCTCGAGGCGCTCCTGAACGCCGATTGTCTGCCCGAAGTACCCGCGTTCGGTTCGGTCGGTTATCTGAGCCATATGGCGCATATCGCGCTGGTCTGCGTGGGCGCGGGGCACGTGCGCTGGCATGGCGAGCGTCTGAGCGGCGCGCAGGCGCTCGAACGTCTTGGGCTGCAACCGCTTTCGCTGCAGGCCAAAGAAGGCTTGAGCCTCGTGAACGGCACGCCTTGCGTGACGGGGCTGGCTGCGCTGGCGCTGGAGCGCGCGCAGCGTCTGCTCGACTGGTCCGATGCCGTCGCGGCCATGAGCTTCGAAAATCTCGGCGGACAGATGGCGGCGTTCGACGCGCAGTCGTTGGCGTATCGCGTCTCGCCGGGGCTTGCGCAAGTGGGCACGCGCATGCGCGCGGCGCTTGCCGAAAGCGGTTTGCTGGCCGCCGCATTGGGCCGCCGCACGCAGGACCCGCTGAGCATGCGCACGATTCCGCACGTGCATGGCGCGGCGCGCGACGTACTCGCCGCGACCGCCGGCATCGTCGACCGCGAACTGGCTTCGGTCACCGATAACCCCATCGTCGATGGCACGCCCGGCGCGCCGCAGGTGTTCTCGCAGGCGCACGCCGTGGGCGCATCGATCGCGCTGGCGATGGACAGTCTCGCCGCCGCCGTCGCGCAGGTCGCGGCGATGGCCGAACGCCGGCTCGACCGCCTCGTCAATCCGCTCGTCAGCGGTTTGCCTGCGTTTCTCGGGCATGCAGGCGGCACGCGTTCGGGCTTCATGATCGCGCAGTACACGGCGGCTTCGCTGGTCGCGCAGAATCGCCGCGACGCCGCGCCCGCGAGCCTCGATGGCGGCGTGACTTCGGGCCTGCAGGAAGACCACCTGTGCCACGCCACGCCCGCCGCGCTCAAGGCGCTGGCCGTGATCGAGAACAGCAGCCGCATTCTGGGCATCGAGTTGCTGGCCGCCGCGCAGGCCTACGATCTGCAACCCGTCGATGCCGTGCGCGCGCCGTACACGGAAACGCTCTACAGCCGCATTCGCAGCGTGCTGGCGACGTATCGCGACGATCGTCCGCTGGCTGGCGATATGTCGGTAGCGTTCCGCATGATCGCCGATGGCAATCCGCCGCCGCTGCCGGACCCGCAGAGCGCGCAGCCGCACGCCGATCGTCTCGCCTGCGCGCCGCAGCCAGCGTTGCATGACGTCGCGCCTGGCGCGGCGACTTCCGCGAACGATGCGCTGGGTGATGCGCTAGCTGATGCGGTCGGCCACTGAGACACGCCGTTCGCACTGAACCGAACGAAGCCGAAGGAATCGCCACGACGATGAACACCGACGCTTCCCTGCTCGCATCCGCAGCCGCGCGGTGCGCCAGCCGCACACGCCGCACCGCGCCGCCTTATGAACAGATCAAGCGCTACGTGCTGGAGCGCGTCGAAAACGGCACCTGGAAGCCGGGCGACGCGATCCCGTCCGAAACGGTGCTCGTGAAGGAATTTGGCGTCGCGCGCATGACCGTGTCGCGCGCGCTGCGCGAATTGACGAACGACGGCGTGCTCACGCGCGTGCAGGGTTCGGGCACTTTTGTCGCGCCGCGCGATTATGAATCGACGGTATTGGAGATCCGCAATATCGCCGATGAAATCGCCGCGCGCGGCCATCGGCACACGGCGCGCGTGCTTGCGCTGCAAACCAGCGACGACGAAGCCGCGCTGCTTTCGCTAGGCGTGGCGCGCGGGCCGGTATTTCATTCGCGCATCGTCCACTACGAAGAAGGCGAGGCGATCCAGTACGAAGACCGCTTTGTGAATCCCGCGCTGTTTCCGCTGTATCTGCAGCAGGATTTCACGCAGGAAACGCCGAATCACTACATGGTGCGGCTCGCGCCGATCCAGCGCGCCGAGTTTCGCATCTACGCGCACAAGCCCGATGCTTACGTGCGTCATCAACTCGATATGGAAATCGGCGAGCCTTGCCTGATGGTCGAGCGCCGCACGTGGGTGGGCGAGGTGGTGGCGACGTCGGTGCAGCTCTGGCACGCGGCGTCGCGTTTTCATCTGGCGGGGAAGGTGTAAAAAAGCGGGCATGCCTTGGCTGGTCATGCCCGCTTTGTTACGTCAGGACGCTGTTTTTGCGTCAGGTTTCGCGTCGGCTTTCGCGTCGGCGTTGGCATCGAGTTGCTGCGTGCTCCAGCCGCCGCCGATCGCCTGAATCAGGCCCACGGTTGCGTTCAGCCGCCGCGTATCCAGTTCCAGCGACGAAATCTGCGTGGACAACGCCGTCGTCTGCGCCGTCACCACATCCAGATAACTCACCACGCCATCGCGGTAACGCGACATCGACAGCGTCAGCGTGCGCTGGGCGGCCGTGAGCGCCTCGTCTTCGCGTTGCGCTTCGTCGCCCAGATGGTGCAGCAGCGCGAGATTGTCCTCGACCTGCTGGAACGCATTGAGCACGGTGGCCTTGTAATCGGCGCCGTTCTCGGCGAGCTTCGCGCGCGCTTCACGCACCTTTGCCTTGCGCAGACCGCCGTCGAAGATCGTCTGCACGAGCGTCGGGCCGATCGACCACATCTCGTTGGGCGCGGCCAGCCACGGGCTGAAGGTGTCGCTCTGGAAACCGCCGTCCAGACCCAGCGACAGATCCGGGAAGAACGCGGCCTTCGCCACGCCGATCTCCGCATTGGCCGAGGCCACGCGGCGTTCGGCCGCCGCGATGTCCGGGCGCCGTTGCAGCAGCGCCGAAGGCAGCCCGGCGGGCAGATTCGGCAGATGCGGGCGCAGCGTGTCGGACGCGACGTTGAAGTCGGACGCCGGCACGCCGATCAGCGTGGCGATCGCGTGCTCGTAGAGGGCACGGCGCGCGCTCACGTCGTCGGCGGAAGCCTGCGCGGCGGCGAGCTGATTCTGCGCGCGCGACACGTCCAGATCAGAAGCGATGCCGCCGCGATGGCGGCTCTCGGTCAACTCCAGCGCGTGACGGTAGGCGGCGATCGTATCGTCGAGCAGCTTCGACTGCTGGTCGAGACCGAGCAGGTTGAACCAGGTCGTCGCGAGCTTTGCCTGCAGGCTCAGTTGCAGCGAAGCGAGATCGGCCTCGCTGGCCTCGCTCGTGGCCTGGCCGGCCTTCACTTCGTTGCGCACCTTGCCCCACAGATCGAGGTCGTAGCCGATGCCCACATCGAGCGTGTTCGCGTTGTACACGTTCGGCTGACCCGAGCCGCGCAGCGGGCGCAACGCCGACTGCCGGTCGCGCTGCACCTGCGCACCGAGGCCGATGGTCGGCAACAGCGCCGATTTGGCCTGGGCGGTGAGCGAGTCGGCTTCGTCGTGACGCGCGAGCGCGGCGGCGATGTTCGGGTTGGCCTTGGCGACCTTCGGCTCGAGCTGATCGAGCATCGGATCATGGAAGACTTTCCACCAGCCGTCGCGCGGCAATTCGTCGGCGGGCTGCGCCATCTGCCAGCCGCCGGTTTCCTTGAAGTGCGTCGGGATCGCTGCGGCGGGCGCGTGATAGACGGGCGCGAATGAGCACGCGCCCAGCAACGCAGTCGTTGCGAGCGCAACCAGCTTCAAGCGCCCGCGCGCCAGAGAGGGCAGGGGGAACCGCTTAACCATGCGCCTGCTCCGCGTCGTGCGACGCATTGGCCGATGCGGTCTTCGCGGGCGCATTGGTCGCCGCCGTGGCGGCGAGGCGCACCACATCGCCGTTCGTCAGCGAATCGGGCGGGTTGTCGATCACGCGTTCGCCCGCCTTCAACCCCTCGATGATTTCCACGCGCGTGCCCAGATCGGTGCCGATCGTCACGTCGCGCAACTGCACCTTATGGTCGTCGCCCGCGACGGCCACCTGCATGCCGTGCGAGCGGAAGATCAGCGCGCTGGCGGGCACGAACAGGGCGTGCGCGTCGCCGGGCATCGCCAGATGGACTTCCGTGTACTCGCCGGGGAACAGCATGCCCTGCTTGTTGTCGACGGAAAGTTGCACGAGCATCGTGCCCGACGTGGGCGAGATCGACTGGTCGGTATCGACGAGCTTCGCATCGAACTGCATGCCCGGGCGCTCCGGCACCGTGAGCGTGGCGTGCATGTCCGGTTTGATCGACGCCGCGTCGCTCTGCGGCACGCTCACGTAGACGCGCAACTGGCTCGCGTCGGACACCGTGAAGAGTTCCGGGCCGCTGCCGCTGCCCGCGCTGATGAGCGCGCCCACGTCGGTCTTGCGCGCCGTCACCACGCCGTCGAACGGCGCGGTCAGACGCTTGAACGATTCGAGCGCTTCGAGGCGGCGCACGTTCGCCTGATTGGCGTCCACGGTGGCCTGCTTGGCGATCAGGTCCGAGGTCTTTTCATCGGCTTCCTGCTGCGAAACCGAATCCTGCTTGAGCATCTCGGTCCAGCGTTTCGCGGTGGTGGCCGCGAGCTTTTCGTTGGCGATCGAGTTCTGCAGATCGGCGCGCGCCTGCTGAAGCTGCTGATCGAGATCGGGCGTATCGATCACGCCCAGCAACTGGCCCGCCTTCACATGCGTGCCGATATCGGCGTACCAGGCGTGCAGATAGCCGGAGACGCGCGCGTAGATCGGCGCGTTGATATACGCGGCCAGATGGCCGGGCAGCACGAGCGCCTGCGAGGCCGGGCTCGGCTCGGGCAGCACGGTGGCGACCGTGGGCACGGCCTGGGCGTCGGTCCAGGACGTGAGTTCCTGATGCGCGTGCACGCGGCTGAACAGACCGCCGGAGACGATCCCGGCGGCGACCATCAACGCCACGGCGGCGACGGACTTCAGATGGCGCAGCGATTGCGGCGGGGCGATGTCGACTTCAGTGGACATGGGATTCTCCCTCGAGGGCGGGTTGTTCCAGAGTGGGGATGGTGGCGTGCGGTTCGTCGTTATCGGAATCGTCGTGACCATCGCCGCGGTCATTGCGGTGCACGAGGCTGAACACCACGGGCACGAACAGCAGCGTCGCCAGCGTCGCGCACAGCAGGCCGCCGATCACGGCGCGGCCGAGCGGGGCGTTCTGTTCGCCGCCGTCGCCCATGCCGAGCGCCATCGGCGCCATGCCGATAATCATCGCCAGCGCCGTCATCAGCACCGGACGGAAGCGCGTGAAGCCGGCTTCCATGGCGGCGCGCAGCGCGTCGCCGGTGACGGCCAGACGTTCGCGGGCGAACGACACCACCAGAATCGCGTTGGCGGTCGCCACGCCCATGCAGAGAATCGCGCCGGTGAGCGCCGGGACGGACAGCGGCGTGTGCGTGGTGAATAGCATCCAGACGATGCCCGCGAGTGCGGCCGGCAACGCGCAGACGATCACGAACGCATCGGCCCACGAATGGAAGTTCACGACGATCAGCAGATAGATCAGCAGCACCGCGCCCGCGAGACCGAGCAGCAGGCCCGTGAACGCGCTGTTCATGGTCTGCACCTGGCCGCGCATCGTCACGGTCGAGCCCTTCGGCACGTCCTTGGCGGTAGCGTGGATGGCCGCCTGGATCTGCGACGCCACCGCGCCCAGATCGGCACCTTGCGTGGTCGCGTAGATGTCGAACAGCGGCATGATGTTGTAGTGCGAGACCACGGCGTCGGCGGTGCCGCGCGTGATCGTGGCGATGCCGCCGAGAATCTGCGAGCCGCCGGTCTTGCTCGTGACCGGCAGATTCTGCAGATCGGAGAGCGTGGTCATGCGGTATTGCGGCGTCTGCGCGACGATCGGATACGACACGCCGTTCTTCGGGTTGAGCCAGTAGGTCGGCGACACCTGGCTCGTGCCCGACAGGCTGGCCACCACGGAGTTCGTCACGTCCTGCTCGGTGATGCCGAGTTCATCCGCACGCGAACGGTCGACGGCCACGGTCAACTGCGGATAGGTCGAGGCCTGCTGGATACGCGGATCGGCCACGCCCGGCACCTTGGCGACCAGACGCAGCAGTTCGTTGGCGTACTTCTTGTTCGCTTGCATGTTCGGGCCGCTGACCTGCACGTCGATCGGTGCGGGCGCGCCGAAGTTCAGGATCTGGCTGACGATATCCGCAGGCAGGAACGAGAACGTCGTGCCCGGGAACAGGCGTGGAAGTTGCGTGCGCAACATTTTCACGTACTGCGCGGTAGGCGCATGATTTTCGCCGAGCGAAATCATGATGTCGCCGTCCTGCGGCCCGATCGTGCCGCTATTGTTGTACGTGAGGTTGATACCGCTGTTCGGCAGGCCGATATTGTCGATGATGCTCGTAAGCTGGTCGGCCGGAATCGCATGGCGCACCGTGTCTTCGATATGGTCGAAGAGGTCGGCGGTGTCTTCCACACGCGTGCCGATCGGCGCGCGCACGTGAATTTCGATTTCGCCCGAATCGATATTCGGGAAGAAGTTGCGGCCAAGGAACGGCACCAGCGCGAACGACAGCATCACGATGGCGAGAAAGCCCACGACGAAGCGCTTGCGATGCGTGAGTGCAAGACCCAGCACGCCGCGATAACCGGCGCGAATGCGCTCGAAGCGACGCTCGAAACCGCGCTGGAAACGCACCAGCGGATTGCGCGAAACTTTGACGTGATCGTGCGCGCCATGCGGTGCCATGATGGCCGCGAGTTCGCCCGATGCGTGACCTTGCGACGCGTGCGGCTTGAGCAGGTAGCGCGCCATCATCGGCACGAAGGTACGCGAAAGAATGAACGACGCGATCATCGCGAAGATCACGGATTCGGCCATCGGCACGAACAGGTAGCGTGCGATACCGTCGAGCAGCAGCATCGGCACGAACACGATACAGATACACAGCAGCGAAACCAGTGCGGGCGCAACGATCTGCGCGGCGCCGTCGAGAATCGCACTGCGCACGTCCTTGCCTTGTTCCAGATGCCAGTTGATGTTCTCGATCGTCACCGTGGCATCGTCGACGAGAATACCCACCGCTAGCGCGAGCCCGCCCAAGGTCATGACGTTGAGCGTTTCACCGCAAGCCGCGAGACCCGCGATAGCCGCAAGCACGGCCAGCGGAATCGACGCCGCAATGATGAGCGTCGAGCGCCAGCTACCGAGGAACAGCAGGATCATGGCCGAAGTCAGTGCAGCCGCGATAATGCCTTCGCGCGCCACGCCGCTCACGGCGCCCTTCACGAACACCGACTGATCGCCCAGCGGCACGAGCTTGAGGCTAGGCGGCAGCGACTGTTCGATCAGCGGCAGCTTGGCCTTCACGCCCGCGATGATGTCGAGCGTCGATGCCGAGCCGTTCTTGAGAATCGACATCAGCACCGCACGGTGACCGTCCACGCGCACGATATTGCCTTGTGGCGGATAGCCGTCGCGTACGTGCGCCACGTCGCGCATATAGATCACGGCGCCATCCACCGTTTTAATCGGCAGATTGTTGAGCGCGTCGATCGACAACGGGCTGTTGTTCAGGCGCACGTTGTATTCGAACTGGCCGATCTTCTGCGTGCCCGCAGGAATGATCTGGTTCTGCTGCGCGAGCGCATTCGCCACGTCCTGCGCGGAGAGCTTGCGCGCCTGCAGCGCCTGCGGATTCAGGTCGATCTGCACTTCGCGCGTCTTGCCGCCATATGGCGTGGGAATCGCAACACCCGATACGGACAGCAATTGCGGCCGGATAAAGTTGGTTGCGTAGTCACCGAGTTGCTGCTCGTTGAGCTTGTCGCTCGTGAGCGCAAGCTGCAGCACCGGCACCGTGGACGCGTTGTAGTTAAGAATCTGCGGCGGTGTGGTGCCTGGCGGCATCTGCTTCAACACGGTCTGCGAAACCGAGGTCACCTGCGCCGTGGCGGTGCGAATATCCACGGTCGGCTGGAAGAAGATTTTCACGATGCCATAGCCGCGGAACGACTGCGATTCGATGTGGGCCACATCGTTGACAGTCGTGCCGAGCGTGCGCTCGTAATAGGTGACGATACGTCCCGACATGTCGTCGGGTTGCAGACCGGCGTAATTCCACACCACGCTAATCACGGGAATGCGGATATCCGGGAAGATATCGGTTGGCGTGCGTAACGCAGCGAGCGGGCCAGCGATCAGGATCAACAGGGCCAGCACGATGAACGTGTACGGACGGTTCAAGGCCAGCCGGACGATTTTCAGCATCAGAAGGGGCTCCGTTCAGAACATCGGCGCCGGTTCCCGTCGCGTACCGGTGCGCCCAGATGGCGCAAAAAAAGCGTGAAAAGTACGGGAAACTACTGTGGAACCGACGCCGGTATTGTGGCGGGCGGGGTGTAACGTCCTGCAACCAGACAGATGAAAGAAGTTTTATTTATCGACTGGTTTTTTTAACAAAAAGGACTGCGAATCGCTGAATAAAAAAGTTTATTCGCAATGGCGTCAATTCGATTAACCGAGCAGATAACCGGAGCCGCGTATCGTGCGAATCAGCGAAGGCTCGCCAGGCGTATCCACGCGATTGCGCAGACGTCCCACATGCACATCCACCAGGTTCGTGCCCGGATCGAAGCGGCCGCCCCAGACGCCTTCGAAAATCATCGTGCGCGTGAGCACCTGGCCCGCGTGGCGCATCATGAATTCGAGCACGCGTAATTCGGTGGGGCGCAGGCGCAGCAATTTGTCGCGGCAGGTGAGCTTGCGCTTGACCAGATCGAGTTCGATCGGGCCGACGCGCAGCACCGTTTCCGCTGCAACCGGGCGCGTGCGGCGGCGCACGAGCGCTTCCACGCGCGCGGACATTTCGTCGATCGAAAAAGGCCGCGTGAGGTAATCGTCGCAACCGGCGCGCAGCCCCTGGATGCGTTCTTCCACACCGGTGGTGGAACTCATGACGATCACGGGCGTTTCGATGCCCACGCCGCGCATGGTGGTGACGATGGTGAGCCCGTCGAGATCGGGCAGGCGGCGCTCGAGCGCGACCACGTCATAGTCGCCGGCCATCACCATGGCGATGCCTTCGCGGCCGGAGCGCGCGACATCGACGGTGAAGCCTGTGGAGGCGAGCGTGGGGACGACGCTTTGTTCCGTGACAGCGTCGTCTTCGATGGTCAATATTCTGGGCATGGCTTTCCAGGAGTCGAGGCGGGATGATCGCGCGGATCATCCATGAATCAGGCGGCGTATTGCGCAACTGCGCGCAGCGTGTGCGGCATGGCATGGGTGGCGGGAAGGTGATGCGCCGGCGCGGGCTGGCCGCGAAACTGCTCGACGGCGAAGTCGATAAAGCTGCGCACTTTCATCGTCAGATAATTGCGGCCCGAATAGACGATCGACACGTGCTGCATGCCGCCGTTGACATCGTAGGCATTGAGCACCGGCAGCATGACGCCGCGCGCGATATCGTCGGCAACCAGCGGCAGCGGCAGCAGCGCCACGCCCATATCGGCGAGCGCGGCAGCGCGCACCGTGGCATAGCCGCTGGCGGTGAGCGGGCCACTTACGTTCACGCGTTGCACGCCTTCGGCGTTGGCGAATTCCCAGCTACGCGGCGCGTCCGATACGGCGAGCAGATCGTGCTGCGAAAGATCGGCGGGCGTGCGCGGCATGCCTTTGCGCGAGAGATAGGCGGGCGTGGCCACCACCAGTTCCTTCACCGATGTGAGCTTGCGGCTCACGAGCGAAGCGTTGACCTGCTGGCGGTCGGTGGCGAAGCAGACGTCGTAGCCGCCTTCGATCATGTCGATATGGCTGTCGTAAGCGGTCACGTCGAAATCCACCCGCGGATTCACGCCGCGATACGCGCCCAGCAGCGCGCTGAGGGCACCGCTTGCGAATACCGAAGGCGCGGCAATGCGCAGCACGCCGCTCGGGTCGCGCGTGGCGCGCACGAGTTCGGATTCGACTTCGTCGAGCTTGTCGATCACCGCGCGGCAGCCATCCAGATAGAGACGGCCCGCTTCGGTCAGCGAAAGACTGCGCGTCGAGCGGTTCAACAGACGCATATTCAGATGCGCTTCGAGCATGCCGACGCTGCGCGTGACCGCGGCGGCGGACATGCCGAGTTGCTTGCCCGCGAGGCTGAAGCTGCTCAGATCGACAACGCGCGTGAAAACGCGCATGGCTTGTAGCTGGTTCATTTGGCGAGTCCTTGCCGATAATGGCGAGAAGGCTCAGGGCCGCGCGCAGCATGCCCTGAATGGAAGGGACGAACGGGCGCAGCGCACGCGTGGACAATCACGCATGACGGCGCAGGCCCGCTCGCGCTGCGCGCGGGTCCGTATTCACGAGTTGAACGGTTGGCGCGGCGGATTATTCCGCTACGCCGTGTGCGGCCTAATTCGGCAACGCGTGCATGGGAAAGCGCGCCTCGCGCTGCGCGGCGGCTTCGTGCGCGCTCAGGGCGTCCTTGAGGCGCTGCATGCTTTCGGTCGGAATGGCAAAACCGGCCCAACCCAGGCCGGTATGGCGCAGAAATACCACCGCGCCGTCGAACAGCGGATTGCGTTCGGTGTACCAGCACGGATCGATTTCGAGCACGTATTGATGCGAGCGCAAAGGCTGCTCGGGTACGGCCGGGCGCATTTGTGCGCGCAGCTTGCTCAATTCTTCGATCAGGCCGTCTACGTCGGCGGTATCGAGCAGCGCGGCATGGCCGTCGATATTCACGCTGACCGCGTGCTCGCCATATTCATTGATGAGTTCGACCGACATCGGCTTTTGCATGGTGCATTCCTCGCAGTCCAGAAACTGGAAGGAATTATCGGTTCCGGCCCGGCATCGGTGTTTTAAGTTGCCGCTCACTCAACATGAAAACTAATTTAGAAAACGGCGAGACGTGCGTGATTTTGCGCGTGTGCAGAAGGTGGGATGGCGGGAAAAGGCGAGAAGAATGAAGCCTGCGTTCACGCGTTAAATGACAGCCGTGTCATATAACGCGCGAACGCAAAAATAATCCGCAATGGACTATTTCAGTTACGACAATTACCAGTGGTATTTGAGCCCTGCAAAAACCTGGCGACCATATCCATACGCACAATAATTACCGTAGTAACACGACGCCACATAAGTCTTGTTCAACAGATTCTGCGCGTTGATATAGACCTCCGAACCCTTCAGGCGCGGAATCGCGTAACCGAGGTCGTAGCGCAATGCCGCGTCCAGCAGGAAGAAGCTGCGCACCTGGAAGCTGTTGTCGGTGCTATAGGTTGCGCCCGTATAACGTCCGCCGCCGCCGATCGACAGACCCGCCAGCGGGCCGCCATGAATCGTGTAATACGCCCACAGCGAAGCCTGGTTCGACGGAATTGCGGCCAGATGCTTGTCCTGCAGACCGCTGTTGTCCTTCGTGTAGATCGTGTTCAGGTACGTATAGCTCGCGGAAACGTCGAGCGAACGGGTGAGGCTGACCTTCGCTTCGAGTTCGACGCCGCGCGAACGCGCTTCGCCTGCTTCGGAGTAATAGGAAGGATTGCTCGCATCGGCGGTCAGCAGGTTCTTGCGCGTGAGATCGAAGATCGCCGCCGTGAACAGCGCGTTGTAATGCTTCGGCTGATACTTGATGCCCAGTTCGTATTGTCGGCCGCGCTCGGGATCGAAGGCCTTGCCGTTGATGTCCGTGCCCGACTGCGGCGAGAAGGACTCCGAATAACTGAAGTACGGCACGATGCCGTTATCGAACAGATAGCTGATACCGCCGCGCCACGTAAAGGCGTGATCGTTCTGCCACTGGCGCGTGTTGTCGGTGATGTCGTTCGTGACCGTGTTGGCCCAGTCCTGGCGCACGCCCAGCGTCATCAGCACTTTCTTGTAGCGCAACTGGTCCTGCGCGTAGACGCCGTACTGGTTGCTGCTCGCGCGCGTGGTGGTGCGCGCGGGGTCTTCCACCGCTGCGCCATACACGGGATCGAACACGTCGATCGAAGGCGCGCTGCCATAACCGGTCGCGTAGGTCGTGGCCATGTGCTGATAATCGAAACCGGCCAGAACGGTGTGATCGACGGGTCCGGTGGAGAAGTTGCCTTCCACCTGATTGTCGATGGCGAACGAATTCATCTGCTCGTTCGACGCGATCGAATTGCGGTCGAGCGTGCGGTAATCGTCTTCGAGACTGCTGCCGTAGACGCTCGCGTAGTCTTCGCTGATGTGATAGTAGCGGGCGTTCGAACGCACCTTCCACGTATCGTTGAGCGCGTGCTCGAACTGATAACCCACCGCTTCCTGAGTGCGGCTGAAGCGTTCGAAATTGGCCTCGCCATCATAGAAGCTGCGCCCGATCGTGCCGAGCGGATCGTACAGCACGGTGCCGACCGCCGGCACGCTGCCATACGACGTGCTGGCCGGATCGCGCTGATAGAGCGCGTAGAGCGTGAGCGTGGTCTTCTCGTCGGGGCGCCAGGTGAAGGATGGCGCCACCGCCACGCGCTCGTTGCGCGTGCTGTTGACCTGACCGTCTTCCTGGCGGCCGATGGCCGTGAAGCGATACAGATAGTGCTGGTCGCCGGCGATCGGGCCGGAGAAGTCCATCGTCGCCTGTTGATGGCGATCGTTGCCGAACTCCACGCCCAGTTCGTGATACGGCTGCACGGTCGGCAGCTTGCTTTCCTGGTTGATCAGGCCGCCGGCGTTCGCCTGGCCGTAGAGCACCGAAACCGGCCCGCGCAGCACGTCGATGCGATCCATCAGATACGGATCGACCTGCGGCACCGAATACATGCCGTTCTGGATCTGCTTGAGGCCGTTCCAGTAAGTGTCCGCGCTGAAGCCGCGAATATTGAGCATGTCGTAGCGCGTGGCGACGCCGCCGCGCGTTTCCGTACTGACGCCCGCTTCGTAGCGCACGGCGGCGTTCAGCGTCTGCGCGTTCTGCTCGTTCATCTGGTCGCGCGTGACGACCGAGATCGACTGCTGCGCTTCGACAATCGGCGTGCCGGTTTTGGTGCCCGTCGAACTCCATTTGGCGACGACGCCTTCGGTCGGGCCATACGGGCTGTCGCTCTGCCCGGCCACCTTGACGGCGGGCAGCGTGGTGTCGTCGGCTGCGGTGCCGGCCGCGGCCGGGCGCGCACGCACGAGCCACACGCCGGTGCTGCTCTGCGCGATTTCGAGCTTGGTGCCCGCCAGCAGCGTGCTGAAGCCGTCGGCGACCGAATAGCTGCCGTGCAGACCCTTGCTCGCAAGACCGTCGACGAGGCTCGCGTCGAGCTGGACCGTCACGCCGGCCTGCATCGCGAAATCGGAGAGCGCGGTGCCCAGCGGCCCGGCGGCGACGTCATAGGTCTTGCTGGCGGCCGCCGTGGCAGCGGCCTGTGCCGCGAACGCGGGCGTGGCGCAGAGTCCGCCCAGCGCGAGGCTGGCCGGAATCGCGCGCAAGGCGAGCGCAACCGTCGCGCTCGACGTGACGCGGCGGGCGGCGAACAGAGGAAAACGCGAGCGGGCGGCGTGGCGCGCAACGGGCTCGGGTGCGCGGCGGGGCCGGCGTGCAGACATGGAAACTCCTGATCGGACGATGTGTGTTGAATCGGTTGATACGTGCTTGACACGCGAGATCAGGAAAGGGGACACGGATTCGCAAAATTTTTTTGCGCCTGCCGACAGCCCGGAAAACTCAGGCCGCGCCGCCTGGGGATGCGGGCTGTGGACCCGGCACGACCGTCACCCAGTAGCGCGTGCGCCAGATCACCTGCACCGGCAGCGTTTCGGGCAGCGCGGCGAGGATGTTGTCGGTATCGGCGAGCTGGAACGCGCCGGAGATATGCAGATCGGCCACCGCCGGATCGCAGCGCACGAGGCCCGGCCGGTAGCGGCTCAACTGGTCGAGGAAATCGGCCAGACGCACGCGCTGCGCGAACAGCACGCCGCGCGTCCAGTCCGCGTCGTGCGGGTCGGCGCTCGTGAGACCGTCGATGCTGGTCGCCGTGAAGCGCGTCTGCTCTCCGGCGGCGACGATGCGCGCGAGATGCGGCGCGTCGGCGGGCGTGACTTCCACCGCGCCGTGATAGACCGCGACGTGCGTGTCGCCGTCCTGGCGCACGACAAAGCGCGTGCCGAGCGCGCGGATGCGGCCATCGTCGGTTTGCACGATAAAGGGCCGCGCGGGTGTCTGCGGATCGGGCGCGGTTTCCACGAGGATTTCGCCAGCGTCCAGGCGCACGCGCCGCTCGTGTGCGTCGAAGTCGACGTCGAGCGCGGTGGCGGTGTTCAGATCCACGCGCGTGCCGTCGGCGAGCATCAGCGTGCGGCGCTCGCCGGTGGCGGTGCGCGCGTCGGCGCACCAGACGCGCCACGGCGTCGTGCGCCAGGCGAGCCAGGCAGTGGGCCCGGCGACCAGCAGCACGCTCAGCGTCTTGATGGCCGCGCGACGTTGCGCGGGATCGGCACGCGTGCCGCGTGTGTCGCGTTTGCCCCGTGTGCCGCGCTCAGCACGCGTGAGCGCGGGCATGCCCACACTCGCGGGCAGCGCGTCGAACTTCGCGTGAAGCCGTTCGGCGCGCCGCCACGCGCGCGCGTGTTCGGGATGCGCGGCACGCCAGCGCGTGCAGGCGTCGATCTCTTCGGGCGTGGGATTGTCGGCCAGACGCACGAGCCATTCGGCCGCCGCGCGCGCGACATGGCGCTCGAGCGGGCGTTGATCATCGTCGGTGCCGGCGTTCGTGTTGTCGATCTGGCCGTTCACGGCGCCGTCCTCATCGCGCCATCCTCACAGCACCATCATCAGGCAGGCTTCGAAGGCATCGGCCATATAGCGCTTGATGGTGCGTTCGCTCACCTGCAGGCGTTCGGCGATCTCGACGTAAGTCAGCCCTTCGAGTTGTGCCAGCAGGAACGCCATGCGCACTTTCGGCGCGAGACTGTCGAGCATCGTATCGACTTCATGCAGCGTTTCGAGGATCACGAGGCGCTCTTCGGTCGACGGCACCTGCGGTTCCGGCAGACTCGCAAGCGCGTCGAGAAACGCCTGTTCGAGCGACAGACGCCGGTAGTGATTGATGAGCACGCGGCGCGCGACCGTCGTGAGATAGGCGCGCGGCTCGCGCAGTTCGGGCGCGCCCAGGCGCTCGTGCGCGCTCAGGATGCGCAGGAAAGTGTCGTGCGCGAGATCGGCGGCTTCGAAGGCATCGCCCAGCTTGCGGCGCAGCCAGCCATGCAGCCAGCCGTGATGATCGCGATAGAGCGCGTGCACCTGTTGTTGCGCATCGATCATGACGGCGGACATCGAGCAAACCCCTTGTTTCCCGCGCCGCTGGCCGGTGCAGTCGGCCGGACTATGCGACCTGAATACGAATGATTTGCATTTATATCGTGAGATTACAGATTGCGCAACAATTTCAGCAATGAAAAAAGGGGCTTGAATGGCCCCTTTGCGGTGAATCGATTGCCAGCGCCCGATGGCGCGAGCGTCAGCGCATCGCGCCGTGCACGGCCGGATCGCGCAGGAAGTCGAGCAGCAGCGCGTTGACTTCGTCGGGCCGCTCCTGCTGGACCCAGTGGCCGGCTTCGGGCAGCAGCACTTTCTTCGTCAGGCGCGGCACGTGGTCCTGCAACTGCTCGTAGGCCTTCGCCATCATGTGGATCACGCCGTCCTGCTCGCCCGCGACGAACAGCGCGGGCTGCTGGATGCGCGCGCCGTCGAGAAAGGGCGTGAGCGCCCAGTTGCGATCGAGATTGCGATACCAGTCGATCGAGCCGCGAAAGCCGCTCTTCGCGAACTGCGCGGCGAATATATCGAGATCGGCGGCGGGCAGCCAGCCCGGTAGCGTCTCGGGATACGCGAGGCTATCGACGAAACGCTGGTGCTTTTCGAAGCCGATAAAACCCTTGCGCCGATGCTCGGGATGCCGACGGCTCTCGCCGCCCGCCGTGTAGTAGATGCCGAGCAGCGACTGGCGGATATCGGCTTCCAGTTCGCGTTCGACGCGGCCGGGCGCCTGAAAATAGTCCTGATAGAAGTGCTTTTCGAGCGTGTGCGTCTGGAAGTAAGCGGCGGGCCGCACGCGCGAGCGCGGCAGATACGGCACGCTCAATAGCGCGAGGGCGCGGAACATGTCGGGGCGCAGCAGCGCTGTCGTAGCCGCGACGATGGAACCCCAGTCGTGGCCCGCGAGGATCGCGCGCGTTTCGCCGAGCGCGTGCACGAGGCCGACCAGATCGCCGGTCAGATTCAGGATGTCGTAGGAGGCGGTGTCGAGCGGGACTTCGGTATCGCCATAACCGCGCTGGTCGGGCGCGACCACGCGATAACCGGCGGCGGCGATCGCTTCCATCTGGTGGCGCCACGAGTACCAGGACTCGGGCCAGCCGTGGCAGAGCAGCACGAGCGGACCTTCGCCGTGCTCGACGTAGTGCATGCGGATGCCGTTCGTGTAGGCGTAACGGTGTGCGAATGATGCGCTCATGGAGACTCCTAGGAGGATCGCTGCGCATGCACGATAGCAGATTTTGGATGGAAAAGAACGGTCGATCTATTTTATTGCGTGACGAGTGCGGAGGGCTCGATGACCTTGGCGATATGGATCGCGGAAACCACCCGGCCCGGCGCATCCACCGGCAGCTTTTCCGCACGTAACCACTGCACCACGAGCGGCCACAGCGTTTCCTCGAACCGGCTATGAAAAAACGCGAAATGGCCGATTTCATCCACGCCGATCTGCGCCGGCGCAATGCGCAAATGGGTGCGCGGCGCATGTGTGAAATAAGCCAGCAAACGCTCGATGGCAGGCGTCGTGCCGAAGGGATCGTCGGTGATGCTGATCGCGAGAACCGGCGCGGTGAACGCAGCGAGGCGCGTCACCAGCGCTGAACGTGCGCCTGGCGCACGCGCGTGAGTCTCCTCGAAGCGCGCCCGGCTACGGCTCCACGAAAGCGCGACACCGCGTGGCGTATCCTCCATCCAGCCCAACCGCTTCGCCGGAAAGTAGCCGCACATCCACGTCAGCAGCGGCATGACTGCATGCCACTTGAGCAACATCGGCAAGCGGCTGCGCGGCGCGTAATCACGCCAGTAAGCGTACTGCGCGCCCACCGTCACTACCCGGCGAATCGACCCGCCAGACGGCGCCAGCCCCGTCACCAATCCGCCGATGCTATGCGCCACCACATCGACCGGCTGTCCTGCGAACGCCTCGCGCGCATAACGCAGCGCCGCTTCGAAATCGCGCTCGCCCCAATCGAGCCAGGTCGCGTCGAGATCGGCTAGCCGCGCAGGCCGCGATTCGCCGATGCCGCGATAGTCGTACACGAGCACATCCCAGCCATGCCGATGCAGGCACACGGCAAAGCGAAAGTAATAGCGACAACGCACGGACGTGGCCGCATTGACGATCGCAAGCGGGCGCGGCGAGCCATCGGCCAGCGAGCGCGTGCCATGCCGCCAGACGAAGCCGCCGGGCGTGAAGCCATCGGCGGCGTGCAGGCGCACCGGTGTGGGCGGATGTTCGGTCATATGAGCGTAGTCCAGAGGCGACCCCGTCATTGAACTTGACCCAGCCGCCGCGCTCAATCAATCTTCGTGCATCGTTCGCATGAGGCACACGCATGGCAATCCCGCTCGTCAAGCTACCGTCGCTCGATTTCATCCGTGGTTTTGTCGCCGTGGGGCGGCGCATGAGCATCACGCTCGCCGCCGAAGATCTCTGCCTCACGCAGTCCGCCGTGAGCCGTCAGGTCAACGCGCTCGAAACCCAGCTGGGCGTGCGTCTGCTCAATCGCGGTTATCGCTCGATCTCGTTCACGCCCGAAGGCGAGCGTCTCTTCCGCGCTGCCGAAGGCGCGGTCGGCCAGCTTCAGGAGGTGGTCGATGCGCTGATGCAGCCGCGCGTGCGCCAGCCCGTGACGATCACGGCGAGTCTGGGCGTGGCCGGGCTCTGGCTGCTGCCGCGTCTGGGCGCGCTGCAGGATCGTCATCCCGATGTCGATCTGCGCGTGGCCGCCACCGACAAGGTGCTCGACCTGCGCGCCGAAAACATCGATCTCGCGCTGCGCTACGCGCCCGCGAACGCGTCGCCGGGCGCGTCCGCCACGGCGCACCGGCTCTACGAGGAATATGTGCTGCCGGTCGCGCATCCGTCGCTGGGCGTGACGACGCTCGACCCCGCCACGCTCGCGCGCCACGTGCTGCTCGAATTCGAAGGCCCGCGCCGCCCGATGCTGCGCTGGCCCGACCATCTGGGCGCGCTCGGCCTCGAAGGCTTGCCCGCGCGCGGCGTGCTGCGCTTCAACCGTTACGACCAGGTGATCCAGGCGGCGCTGGCGGGGCGCGGCATCGCGCTGGGCCGCCTCGCGCTGGTTGCGCCGATGCTGGCGGATGGACGCCTCGTGGCCATCGGCGAGGCGGGTGAGCCGACCGGTTACGCCTACTGGCTGCATCAGGCCGACGCCGCGCCGCGCGCGGACGCGGGCGCCGTGATCGAGTGGATTCTGGACGAAGCGCGCGACGACCTGATTACGGCCCGACGCGACTGAAACGTTGCTCCGTGACCGTCGTGCCCCACTGCGCGCCCGGCGCTTCCTCGGTCAGCGCAAAGCCGAACGACTCGTACAGATGCCGTGCCGCGTCGAGCCCCTTGAAAGTGCAGAGATACGTTTCGCGAAAGCCCAGCTCATCGACGAAACGCATGGCGCGCGTCATCAATTCGCGGCCCATGCCGCAGCCACGCAAGGCATCGTCGACGATAAACCAGCGCAGATGCGCGATGCCCGTTTGCATATCGCCGTCGATGGCGAGCGATGCCAGCGTGCGGCCGTTCTCGACGCCCAGCCAGAGCGCCTTGCCCACCGCCGGCAGCGCGCCCGCGAACGCCGCGAGTTGCGTCGCGACCCTCTGCTCGAAGAACGCGCCGAAGCCCCAATGCGCGGCGTAAAAACGCGCGTGCAGACTCGCGATATCGCCGATACAGCCGGGCAGGTAGCCTTCGTGGACCCGTGGACCGCTTGCCTCGGCGGTGGTTGAGGCAGCGGCGTTTTTGTCTTTGGCTGCGTCTTTCGCGCCGTTGTCCTGCGCCAGTGCGTCCGCGTAGAGCGCGAGCGAGCGCAGCAGCGCCTGTTGGTCGGCGGGCATCATGCGGCGCAGCGCGCTGGAGACCTGATCGGTCGCGAAACGGTCGATCTTGCGGCGCAGCTTCTGGCCTTCCGCCGTGAGATGCAGCGCGGACGAGCGCGCGTCGTCCGCACAGGCGCGCCGCTCGACGAAGCCATCGGCTTCCAGACGCGCCACCTGGCGGCTGGTGTTCGATTTATCGAGACGCAGCGTCTGCCCCAGATCGCGCGCGTTGATGCCGGGCCGCATGCCGATCTCCAGCACGGCATGGACCGCCGACGGCGCAAGATCGCTTTCGGCCAGCGTCGAGCGCATGAAACCCAGCTCGCGCACCAGCTTTCGCGAGAAGTCGCGCAATTCGAGGATGGTGGTGTCGCGGTTCTGCGCGGGGGTATCGACGAAATCCATGATCGTTCCCGATGAAGAGTGATGGCCAGTCATCGATTCTAGTTGCGATTCGCAACTACTTCAAGGCGCATCGATGAACCTTCGCATGCGTCAGATGCATGCGAAGCGCGCCAAAAACTCACTTGAGCGTCCTGCGCTGCGCGCGTTCTACTGCGTGCATGGCGGCATCGAGGAGACCATCGTGAGAGCAGCGGAAGACGCATGGCGGCAGCGCTGGCTGCTGGTCGTGGCGGGCGGCGTGGTGATGGGCGCGGCGCTGGGCGTGCGCAACGTGCAGGGGCTGTTCCTTTTGCCCGTGACGCTCGATCGCGGCTGGCCGCGCGAGACCTTCGGCCTTGCGCTGGCGTTACAGAATCTGCTGTGGGGCGTCTCGCAGCCGTTCACCGGCATGATTGCGGATCGTTACGGCTCGGCGCGCGTGATTTTCGCGGGCGCGCTGCTGTATGCGCTCGGCCTGGCGGTGATGGCGCACGCGCAATCGGTGGGCGTTTACACGTTGGGCGTGGGCGTGCTGATCGGCATCGCGTTGTCGGGCACGGCGTTCGGCGCGGTGTATGGCGCACTCTCGCGCCTCTTTCCCGCCGATCAACGCGGCTGGGCGCTGGGCGTCGCGGGCACGATCGGCGGGCTCGGGCAATTCTGGATGGTGCCGCTCGCGCAAGCGATGATCGGCTCGATCGGCTGGGCATCGGCGATCGGCGTGATGGCGGCGCTGATGTTCGCGACGGCACCGCTCGCGGCGTGGCTGCGCGACCGGCCCGCTGCGAACTCCGCGCAGGATTGCGCTGGCGACACGATGCGCGCAGCCGTGAAGGAAGCGCTCGCGCATCGCGGTTTCTGGCTGCTCAATCTGGGCTTCTTTTCCTGCGGTTTCCAGTTGGCTTTTATCGGCGCGCATCTGCCTGCCTGGCTGCTCGATCGCGGCATGAGCGCGCGCGAGGCCAGCATGGCGCTGGCGATCATTGCGCTGGCCAACACGGCGGGGACGTTTTTGTGCGGCTATGCAGGCGGATTCTTGCGCCGCAAATATCTGCTCTGCGGAATTTACTTCACGCGCGCCGCCGCAATGGCACTGTTTATTACAGTGCCGCTGACGCCCGCGAGCCTTTACGTGTTCGCTTTCGTGATGGGATTGACCTGGCTTGGCACGGTGCCGCTGACCAACGGCATCGTCTCGCAGGTGTTCGGCGTGCGTTATATCGCCACGCTATTTGGTTTCGTTTTCTTCGGCCATCAGATCGGCAGCTTCTTTGGCGTGTGGCTTGGCAGCGTGGTTTTCGATGCTACGCATTCCTATGCATGGCTCTGGTATGGATCGATTGCGCTGGGCGTTTTGTCGGGTCTGCTGCATTTGCCGATCGACGACCGGCGCGTCGCGCGCTTCAACGCTGGCGCGGCACTATCGGCATAAAGCAGCATAAAACCGCATGAAACCCACATGGATTGCGGTGTCGATTGCGTTGCTGCTGGCGGCATCGAGCGCTGTGGCATTCGCGTACTGGCTTACGCCATCGATGCTATTGACGCTGCTTTCGGGGCTGACTTTTTGTGGTTGAATGCGCAACGAAATGCGCTGACAACAGAAAGAAAGGGTAAGGAAACGCCCCTCATGCCGGTACAGGCGCTGCTATAAAATTCGCGCATGAAGCCCTGTGTCCTCATAGTTGACGACGATCCCGTCGTGCGCGATCTGCTGAGCCGTTTTTTACGCTCGCATGAATTCGATACAGCAGTCCTGCACGACGGCAAGCATCTGCTGCGCCGCCTCGAACGCGAACGGCCTTCGATCGTCGTGCTGGACATCATGATGCCGCAGACCGATGGTCTCGAAGCCATCGCCGCGCTGCGCGAAGCCGGCGACGATATTCCCGTGATCTTCGTGAGCGCGCGCGGCAGCGTGTCCGACCGCATTCGCGGCCTCACGCTGGGCGCGGACGATTATCTGCCCAAGCCTTTCGATCCGCATGAATTGCTCGTGCGCATCCAGAACATCCTGCGCCGTCGCGGGCCTTCGACGGCCAGCGCGCCCGAGGTGCGTTCGCGCTATCAGTTCGGCCCGTTCGAACTCGACTTCACGATGCGCTCGCTGTCGCGCGGACCAACGCCGATCCCGCTGCGCGAAAGCGAATTCGCGCTGCTGAAGATCTTCGCGACTCACCCGTACAAAGTGCTCACGCGCACGCTGATACACGACATCGTGCATCGCGAGGCGCGCGAATTCCGCGAGCGCAGCCTCGACGTGCCGATCTGGCGTCTGCGCCGCGTGATCGAGGACGATCCGGCCGCTCCGCGCTATATCCACACGGTACGCGGCAAGGGCTACGTGTTCGTGCCCGATCCCTCGCAAACGCCCGACGCGCTGAACGAAAGCGCCACCTGAAGCCGCCACCATAAAAAGCGCGCCGGCGAGACCGCCCGGCGCGTCAGGTACCACCGAGACCTCATCGCGCCGCTGGCGGCTGCGTGTCTGTGAAGTCAGTCGAAAGTCAGCGGATCGTCAAACCGAAGTGTCGATGAACAGCCCGCTCGAACTGGAGGCGCCTTGCGCCTGCAGATTGCCCGCGAGCGTCGCGAGGAATTGCTGAAGATCCGGCGCGGAATCTTCGAGCGGATCGTCCGACTGCACGCCCAGCGTATCGAGCAGATTCTGGTAATTCGACGCCAGCGCGCTATTCGATGTCGACGACGACTGCGCCAGCCCCGACACCGCCGAAGCCAGATCGCAGGTATAGCTCACGGAAGCCGTGCCGCTTTGCTGCGCAGCCGCCTGAAACAGCGAGCCGAGAAACTGCTGGAGCGCGGCGATCGTATCGGCCGAGCTGGACGAGCCGTCGCTTGCGGTGTCGTCGCTGACCACGCTGATATCGCCGTCCGTGGTCGTGCCGAGCGAATTCAGCGCGGCGGCGATGGCCTGCGCGAGCGGATCGGGGCCCGAATCGCTGGAAAGATCGGCGGAATGATCGTCGGATGACGACAGGGCGTTGCTCGACGTCACGCCATCGTCGGCGTTGGGCGTCGAGGTCCAGAGCGCGTAGAACGAAGGGGAATTGCCGGTCGAAGTCGCGGCGATGCTGATTGTCATGGAATGCCCCCGTGGCATGAACGGATCGATGATTATTGGCGCCATCGTATGCCGTTCGTCCGCGCCCGGGGCGGGTTTGTAAGTGGCGGAAAGGCAAGCCGCCATTCAAGGCACGCAAGTCGCTCAGGCCACTCAAGCTTGATTCAGGCCCCCGCCTGCCGTCCCGCGAATTCCACCACCGCTACGGTCCCGCGCCCTTGCGCGCCGTGTTCGAGCTTGACCTCGGCGCCGTGCGCGCGCGCGATCTCGCGCACGATCGCCAGACCCAGACCGCTGCCCGGCAAGGTCGAGGCGCGGAAGAACGGCTCGAACACCTTGTCGCGCAAGGGTTCGGCAATGCCAGCGCCTTCGTCGGCGACGGTCAGCAGATGCGTGTGCGCGCCCGCCGTGAGCGTCACCGCGACCGTGCCGCCCGCAGGCGAATAGCGAATCGCGTTATCGACGAGATTGAACACCAGCACCGAAAGCAGTTGCTCGTTGCCCATGACTTCGGCGCTGGGCGCAAGCGTCGCCACCAGTTCGACGCGCCGCCGCTGCGCGAGCAGCGCCAGTTGCTCGATCACGCCGGTCGCCACCGCGCGCATATCCACGGGCGCGCCTTCGAACTGGGTGTAATCGGCCGATTCGGCTTGCGCGAGCGTCAGCAACTGGTTGGTCAGGCCAACCAGCGAGCGGTTGCTCTGGTGCATCGCCGTGAGCGTTTCGTGCAGGCGTTCGGGGTCCTGCTGGCGGCGCGCGTATTGCAACTGCGTGCCGAGCAGCGTGAGCGGCGTGCGCAACTGATGCGCGGCATCGGCGATAAAGCGGCGCTGCATGGCGGTCTGTTTCTCGATCAGATCGAGGCAGGCGTTGAATGCGCTCACGATCGGGCGCAGTTCCGTGCGCAGCGGCTCGACGTCGATGCGCACCGAGGCCATGCGCGACGACGTGCGCACGCGCTGCGGCAGCCCGCGCGCAAGCCGCGTGAGCGGGCGCAATTCCAGCGTGAGCCCGACGCACACCAGCACCACCGCCACCGTGACGATGCCCGCGAAATAGAACATCTGCGGCCGCCAGAGCGCGCCCGCCATGGCGTCGCGCTCGCTGAGCGTGCGCCCGACCGAAACGATCACGCGGCGCGTCGTGCCCGCGTCGTACATCGGCCGGATCAGCGAAACGGCGCGGATGGGCGTGCCGTTGACGGCGGCGTCGTACCACTGCGGCGACGTTTCGGGCACGTGCTGCGGAAAATCCGAAGTACCGGCGATGATCGGCCCGCCGATTTCCTGCACGCGGAAGAACACCTGATCGCGGTGCGGCGTGCGCAGGATTTCGATGGCGCTCGGCGAGATCGAGGCGCTCAGCGCATTGCCTTCCCAGCCGATGTCGCCGGCCATCACGCGCGCGGCGGAAAGCAGCGCATCGTCCTGCAGAAGATTGGCCGTGCGCCACGCGTTGCCGCGCGTAATCAACCCGGCGGCCGCGATGAACACCGTCATCGGCAGCAGGAGCCAGAGCAGAAGGCGCACGCGCAGGCTGTTGGTGGGCCTCATCGGCTAGGGGAAGGCGGGGGTGTTATTCGTCCGCTTCGGCATCTTCGAGCAGATAGCCGAGGCCACGCAGCGTGATGATCGTCGCCGTGCTTTTTTCGAGTTTCTTGCGCAGGCGCGAGACGTAGATTTCGATCGCGTCCTCGCTGGTGGGCGCGTCGGCGTCGCTCACCGATTCGGCGAGCGTGGCCTTGGAGACGGTCTTTTTCGCGCGCAGGATCAGCGTTTCCAGCACGGTATGTTCGCGCGGCGTGAGCGTGAGCGCTTCGTCGCCCAGATAGAAGCGGCGGCTGTCCATGTCGTACAGCAGATTGCCGCAGCGGATGCGGTTCGAGCGCGACGGCGCCTGGCGGCGCGCCAGCACCTTGACGCGCGCTACCAGCTCGCGCGCGTCGAAGGGCTTGACGATGTAGTCGTCGGCGCCTGCGCCCAGGCACACCACTTTTTCGTCGATCGCGCCCGTGGCCGTGAGGATCAGCACGGGGGTGGCGTCGCCGCGCCCGCGCATGCGGCGCAGCAGCGCCTTGCCCGACATGCGCGGCAGGTTCAGATCGAGCAGGACCACGTCGTAGGTCGAGGCGCGCAGGGCATCTTCGGCGGCCTCGCCGTCACCGACGTGATCCAGCATGAAGCCGTCGTCGCTCAGCGTGCGCACGAGCCAGTGCGCGAGTTCTTCGTTGTCTTCGACGAGCAGCAGTCTCATGCGTGTTTGCGTAGGTTTGGAACGGACGGCGCTCAGGCCGTCTTGTACTGCTGGCGCGTGGCCTTCGAGCGGTACAGGAACAGCGTGGCGACCAGACCGCAGACAGCGGCGACGCTCATCCATGCGCCCGGTGCGGCCTTGTCGCCCGTCATGTGGATCAGCCACGTGGAGATGGCCGGCGTGAAACCGCCAACCAGCGTGGCGAGACTATAGGCCATCGAGAAGCCCGTGGTGCGCACATGCACCGGCATCAGCTCGGTCAGGGCGACGACCATCGCACCGTTGTACCACGCATAGAGCGTCGACAGCCACAGCTCGACCACCAGCAGCGTCGCGAACGACGGCGCCGCCACGAGCCACTGCATCGCCGGGTAGGCGGTCAGCACGGTCAGCACGGTGCAGGCGATCAGCACGGGTGCACGGCCGATGCGGTCCGACACGGCGCCGGCGATCGGCAGCCAGATGAAGTTCGATACGCCCACGCACACCGTCACCAGCAGCGCATCGTACGACGAGAGCTTGAGCACGACCTTGCCGAAGGTCGGCGTGTAGGCGGTGATCAGGTAGAACGACGTCGTCGTCATGATGACGAGACCCATGCCGGCCAGCACGATGCCGTAGTTGGCGATGATCGCACGGGTGATTTCGCCCAGGCTCGGATGATGACGGCGAGCCTGGAATTCATCGGTTTCGCGCAGCGTGCGGCGAATGTAGAACAGGAAGGGCACGATCATGCAGCCGATCACGAACGGCACGCGCCAGCCCCAGCTCGTCATTTCCTGAGCGGGCACGAGGCTGTTGAGCACCACGCCCAGCGCCGCTGCGAACACCACGGCCACCTGCTGGCTGCCCGACTGCCAGGAGCAGTAGAAGCCGCGATTGCCCTTGGTGGAGATTTCGGCGAGATAAACCGACACGCCGCCCAGTTCCGCGCCTGCCGAGAAACCCTGCAGCAGACGGCCGACCAGCACGAGCGCCGGTGCAAGCAGACCGATGCTCGCGTAGCCCGGCACGAAGGCCACGCACATGGTCCCCACCGCCATCAGCGACAGCGACATGATGAGACCCTTGCGGCGGCCGTGGCGGTCCATATAGGCGCCGAGCACGATCGCGCCGAGCGGGCGCATCAGGAAACCCGCGCCGAACACGGAGAACGCCAGCATCAGCGAGACGAACTCATTGCCGGCCGGAAAGTACGCGGCAGCGATGGCGGCGGCGTAATAGCCGTACACCATGAAGTCGTACATTTCGAGGAAGTTGCCGCTGACCGCGCGGAACACCGTGCGCGCTTTCGATTCGCCCGGTGCGGCGTTGATGGCAGTAGACATGTTGGACATCCTTTGATGAAAGACGAGCAGACCCGCAGCGGTTCGATAAACCGCCGTGCCGCTGCCCGTGGGGCTGCATTCGACGCTAACTAACTGTGTTGTTGTGCTGGGTGCTGGAGGCGCACGCTAGGGCGCGCCCTTGGGCGCGTCGGATTGCGCGCCGGTGACAAAGCGGTTGGTGTACGTTTTCGACAGATCGACGTGACGCGGCGTGAGTCCCGAGCCCGCCGCGATCAGCACGCGCTGGACGGTCTGCGGCGCGCCGGGCGGCATCAGGCCGTCGCGCGAGAACGCAGGCTGCATCGAGGCGAGCGCCTGCACGTAGCCCGCGCGGTCGCTGCCCGTGAGTTCGGCCGGCAAGGTATCGGCGATCTCCTGCGCAGAGTGCGTATCGAGGTAGCGCAGCGCGCGCACGAGCGCGTGCGCCAGTTGTGCGGTTTCATGCGGATGCGTTTCGACCCAGCTTTGGCGCATGTAGAGGCAGGCGCCCGCGTAAGGGCCGCCCAGCCAGCGCTGCGTGCCTTCGACGCTGCGCATGTCGGCGACCATCTGCGCTGCGCCGCTTGTCAGCAGGCGCGTGGCGGTGGGTTCCTCGACCATGCCCGCGTCGATGCTGCCCTGTTCGAGCGCTTCGATAAAGCGGGTGTCGGAGGCGAGCGGCACGATGGTGTAGTCGCCCGGCGCGACGCCCGCGCCCGCCGCCAGATAGCGCGTGACCACCCAGGTCGAGGCGCCGAAGCCGGTGACGCCCAGACGTTTGCCCTTCGCATCGCGCATCGAACCCGAGCGCGCCATGGCGCGGCCGCCTTCGGCGCGCGTGGAGGCCAGTTCGGCCAACCCGGCGGCGCGCTGGAACACGACGACCGAAAGCACGTCCTGGCCGCGGCTTTGCAGATCGAGCGTGTGGTCGTAGAAGCCCACCGCGCCTTCGATGGCGCCGGCGATCAGTTCCGTGGACGTGTCGATGCCCGCCGGGCCCGAAACCACCTGGACGTCGAGACCTTCGTCGCGGAAATAGCCCAGACGCGCGGCCAGCACGGCCGGGAGGTACACGATCTTGGAGACGCCGCCCATCATCAGCCGGATTGGTGCGGCTGGCCCTGCCTCGGCATAGGCCGGCGCGCCGATGCCCGCTGCCGCCGCGCCAAGCGCGATGCAGAGCAACAGGGCGCGACCGGAATGCTGGGCGCGAAAGGGCATGGGGGCGTGTCTCCTTGTGGTTGACGGCGCTACGGCGGGCCTCGGCGGGCTGCCGGTAGTCTGGATTGGTCGCCAGTATAAGAAAGAGAGCCCTTCTGGTTGCTTTCTGTCGTGAAGGGATTTTGTCGGTATTTACCCGGCTGGTGGGAATGTGGCGAAGTGCCACGGGGTGCTGAATCTTTCAATTAAGTTTCGATTGTCTTTCGTGTGTGTCTCAGTCATTTCGATATTAGGGATCGATTAGAATTCTGTTCCTTCGGTAGCTGATGGCGCGAATCGCCGCTGACGAGCGCACATACGCTGCGTGAAAAAGCGCTATGCAGAACGTCGTACTGCCGAGTTCGTTCGCGAACTGATCAGGACTACTGTGCGTATAAAACGGAGATTGGCAATCGTCGGGCGGTAGGCAATACATGTTGCTACGCGCGGAAATTACTGGCGCGAGTCAGGCATCAACGCCAACAGATCGACGCATCATTGACCTGCACCAAGCGTTCGCGATTTTCCCCAAAGGTCGACTCAATCGTGGTCAGTTTGGCAATTTCTCGATACAGGAAATCCGCTATTCTGCGGCCCTTTGTTCGCGTTGTACTCGCTCGATCTTTCCTGTTGCGCCCTCCTCACGCGCGAACCGAATATGGACAGACCGCATGAGTGGTAACGATCCATTCTGGAATTTATCTGGACCTCGATGAAACTGGCCTTTCTGGAACCCATGCCTTGGGCGTACGACACGGTAACGCCTTTGTACCGCCCGTTGGGAGGTTCCCAATCGGCCTTATGCTATCTGGCCGCAGAATTGGTCAGGCAGGGGCACGAAGTTTCGATTCTCAACGAGGTCAGCGAACCTGGGCTGGACGCAAACGGCGTACATATTCTCCCGCGCGCGCAAGCCACGTCGGATAGCGGGTGCTAGTCCTGACCGAAGGGGAAACCCTTCGGTCATTTGATGAGGTTGTTGTTGCTAGCGCCAGGTTTGTCTGGTAGCGACCGGAAACGGGCCAGCTAGTCAAAAAGCGCCTGCTCGGCGATCGAGCGAATGTCCGAGGTATATTCGTAGGTACCAAGGTGCGAAGTCTTGACCCACGGGCAGCCGAAGATTTCCCCTCCAATATCTCGCCATCTTTTGCAGAAGGAAATGTCCTCACCCAGCGTGACGCCATCCGGCAAGGTTATTTCATTGAAGAGCGCAGAGAGACGGGCGATGCCGGGGAAATACGGCGCTTCGAGCGGGCTGACCGGTTCCATAAGTTCAGGATAGGCGTCGATCATCTTTGTGAACACGCCGCGGCGAATCAGCATCAGCCCAGTCCCTCCTGCTGCGATTGGCAGCGGTTCGTCAACCTTGACCGTGTAGTTGCCCGGTAACGGATTAAAGGTTCCAAAAGTGGCCGTAAGCAGTGGCAGCGTGCCGGGTGTCAAATCAGGATTATTCTTTACGGCTTTGATAACGAGTTCCCAGTTTATTGTCTTTCTGGAATAAAGCGCGACCATGATGTCATGATCGTATTCCAGCATTTTCATTACGTCAGGTGCCTTGAAGACGATATCCGAATCGACGAACAATAAATGTGTGGCGGATTGATCTAGCAGGAAGTGATTGAATAGCAGATTGCGAGCTTTGGCGATGCGGCTGATATTCTTCGACCAGTTGAAGGAAAATTCATGCCCTGCTCGAAGAAGCTTGCCTTGCAAATCCAGCAGCGAGTTAGTGTATGAGCCGTAGCACTGATCGTTATAGACTGGCGACACGACGTGTACGTGAATTGATTTTTCGGTCATATAGGATTTAACTGTTATTTGCAATCGATTCGCAGGTTTATTTGCGCAATATTATTGCGCAACAAAAGAGACCGCAAATTCAAGCTATGTTTTTTTGAGGATAATCAAGTTTTTTACTCGGAGAGGATACGATCGTCCGCAACCAGGCTTTCCGAAGCCCACCTTTACGAAACTCAACAAGATCGCCTGACACGCTCTGATGACGCCGCCTGCCACGGATCTATCGCTTCGCTACGAAAAGGCCTTTCGCGCCTATGAAACAGGCCAAACGGGGGCCGCTCTCGTCCATCTCGAATACGTTCTGGAGCGCGAACCTCAAAACTGGGATGCCACCCATCTGCGTGGCCAGATCGCGCTGTCGCTGAATGACCCGCAACAGGCCGAGCAATGGATAACGCGGAGCATCGCGATCAAACCGCATCCGCTCTTCTACAACAGCCTCAGCGTCGCGCAAACGCGGATGGGCGCGTTTGCGCGCGCGGCCGAAAGCGCACGCGCCGGTCTCGCGATGCACGACCTTTGTACTCCGGAACTCGTCGTGACGCTTCTATACAACCTTGGCGTAGCGCTGCAGGCAGACGATCAGTTGCAGCAAGCGGCTGACGTCTATCGGCTCGCCATATCCGTGGACGCCACACATTCCGAGGCGAGAAACAACCTGAGCGCGTGTCTTAACGCGCTTGGAAATCTAGACGAAGCGATCGCCGTTCTGCGCGAAGCAATCGAGCTTGACCCGCACAATCACGCAGCGCGCAGCAATCTCGGACACTCTTTGCTTGCTGCCGGAAATTTCACTGAAGGATGGCGGTATTGCGAAGACCGCTGGGCGGCTTATCAAATGGCGAACGGCCCGGTCGCGATTAAACCTGCGGATTTGCCGATACCGCGTTGGCTGGGTGAAGCCTTCAAAGGGAAAAAACGTCTGCTGGTACTGAGCGAACAAGGCCTCGGCGACATGCTGCAATTTTGCCGCTACCTTCCGATGACACTCGCGCGTTTCAGTCATGTCAGCTTCGTGTGCCCGCCGCCGCTGCGTCGTCTATTGAACGATTCACTCAGCGCCGATAACCCGAATCTCGAACTTCTCGACGAAATGCCAACTAATCTGCAGCATTGGGACTATTACGCCCCGATGCTGTCATTGCCGCTGGCTTTCAATACGCAACGGGACACGATTCCGGCGACCGTGCCGTACTTGCACGCGAACCCGCAACTCGCGCATCAATGGGCGACACGCATGCGCGCGCAACATTCCAATGGACGGCCGTGTATCGGGCTGGTCTGGGCGGGCGGTCATTCGGGAACCGTCCTCGATCGGCGGCGCAGTCTTGACGCCGATGCGATAGCGCCTCTATTGAACTGGCCACACGCCCAATGGTTGAGTCTCCAGAAGCCTGAAAGCGCACAAAAGCAGCTCCCGCACGCGCGATTCCCCCATGTGATCGACTGGATGGACGAAGTGGACGACTTTGCCGATACCGCCGCCCTCATCGAAGCATTGGATCTCGTGATTTCTGTCGATACGTCGGTCGCGCATCTTGCCGCGGCCATGGGCAAGCGTGTCTGGTTGCTGAACCGTTATGCCGGTTGCTGGCGATGGTTGCGCAATCGTGAGGACAGTCCCTGGTATCCCGGCATGCGGATTTTTACGCAGCGCACGCGTGGCGACTGGACGGACGTGCTGGCACGTGTGCTAGAGGCGTTGCAACGCGAATATTTTTATCCGCCAAGCCAGCCTTCCACCTCACGCACGAAGTCCTGATCCCGCGACATCGCGGCGGCCGGCAAACGCGCCAATTCGTCGAATGCCCGCGCATGCGCTAGCACGAAACCGCGCAATTCCTGCGTAAACGCGCGTTCATCGGCGCGTCGCCGGGCGAGTGCCGCGGCGACGCTCGACTCGATCAACCGACGCTGCTCGCCGATCACATCGACGCAAGCCTGACGACACGCGCCCGAAACCCGCGCCACTGCGAGCAACGCAGGCACCGGCGCGATAGTCAGACGTGCGCCGGGCGCGAGCGCCAGCAAAGCGCCCGGCGAAGCAAGCAGCGCCGCGGCCACAGTGTCACGCCACAATTTGCGCTCGAAAATCAGCGCCGCGCGTTCGCGTTCGATCGCACGAGTGTCGATCACGCGCGTTCCGTCGATCAAGGGCGTCGCATCTACTTGCAACCCTTCGCGAATGCAATCGGCGCCAAGCGCACGCACGCTTTCGCGTCGCGCGCCCAGCGTCACCGCCTGCCATCGGTCGGGGACAAGCGGATCGAGCGGCACCGCTTCGCAGCGCACGGGCTTGCCCGTTTCGTGCAAGGTGCAGCGGCCATCGTGCGCGAGCGCCGGACAGCGCGCGGCCGACGGATAATCGTAGCCTTGCAGCGTGATCGAAATCCAGCCCGTGTCACGCGCGTCCAGGCGATGAAACAGCGCATCGGCGAGCGCATCGTGTTCCGCCACGTCCTGCGCATCGAGCACGCGCGCCACGCCTTGTGCGACCAGACGCTCGCCCACGCGGCGGCGCGCGACGCGCTCGATCGCAAGACTGCCGATAAACACCGAGCGCCGCGCGAACCACTCGCGCAGCGTTAGCGCAGGCGGGCTGTCACAGCATTTGCCGCAGGCGTTGCAGGCGAGCGACCAGGCGCGCGCTACCATGGCCGCCGCACGGAATCGTCGTAGCGCGTGAGGATGAAATGCGCGACATCGTCGGAGTGATACGCGGCGATCAGCGTGCTGACCCAGCGCGCCGAACGATCGGCGTCGCGCACGGCGAGCACATCGGCGTAAGGCGAGCGGGCGTCCTCGTAGCTGATGCTGTCGCGCGCCGGAAAGAGGCCCGCGCGCGCCGCATCGTCGCTTGTGATGGCGACGAGATCCGCGGAATCGAGCGCCTTGAAAAGCCGCTCGCGCGGCACGGCGACGATCTTCAGATGCAGCCGGTTGCCGGTGATATCGCGCGTCGTGGCATGCAGCCCGGCGCTGTCGCGAAACGTCACGAGCGTATCGTTTTGCAGCAGCACGAGCGCGCGCGACGTGCCCGGCGCATCGGCGGGAATCGCAATGGTCGCGCCCGGGCGCAACTGCGCGAGGCTGCGCAATCGGCGCGAATACAGCGCCATCGGCAAGTTGATGGTGGGCGCCACGCTGGTGAGCGCGTAGCCGTGCGCGGCGCAGGTCTGTTCGAGGCGCGTGGCGTCCTCGAAACTGGCGACGTCGATACGGCCAGCCGCGAGCGCCGCGTCGATGCGTGCGGCGTCGTCGAACACCACGACGTCGAGCGGCAGGCCGCGCGTGGCCGCTACGCGTTTGACCTCGTTCATGATTTGCGCGTGCGTGCCCGGCGTCACGCCTACGCGAATCGTTGCGGGCGCAACCGAAGTGGCGACATCCGCGTGAGCCAGCGACGATGCAAAAGTACATATCGCCGCCATCAAGGCAAAAACGCGCCTCATGCCGGGTCCCTCGCCACCGTGCGAAAGCCGATATGCGAAGCCGCAAGATCCGCTTCCTGCTGTTCGCGCGACGAAGCGCGATAGCGCACGCAGTAATCGCGCGAGCACAGGAATGAGCCGCCCTTGATGACCATCGCGGTGTCGTGTCGGCGCGAAGCCGGCGCGACGACGGCGGTATCGCCGTTCGTGTGCGATTGATGCGGGCCGCTGTAGACGTCTCTGGTCCACTCCCACGCGTTGCCGATCATGTCGTACAGGCGGAAGTCGTTGGCCGCGTAGCAGCCCACGGGCGCGAGTCCGGCGTGGCCGTCTTCGGCGGTGTTCAGCACGGGAAACACGCCTTGCCAGTAGTTCGCGGCGGGCTTGCCGCCCGCGTCCACGGGCGCGGCGTCGAGGCTCGCGTCGTTGTGGCCGGCTTTGCCCGCATATTCCCATTCGGCTTCGGTCGGCAGATCGCGGCCCAGCCAGTGCGCGTAGGCGAGCGCGTCGTGCAGCGTGACGAGCGTGACCGGCAGATTGCCCTTGCCATCGACATTGCTGGCCGGTCCTTGCGGATGCCGCCACGACGCGCCGTCGACCCACGACCACCACGCCAGATCGCGCGCGTTCATCTCCTCGCGCGTGGGCTCGTGAAAGACCGCCGCGCCGTGCTGTTTTTCGGCTTCCGTCACGTAACCCGTGGCGGCGACGAAGGTCGCGAATTGCGCGATCGTGACGTCATGCTGATCGATCCAGAAGCCCGCGACGCGCGTGGTGCTGCCGCCGCTGTCCGGGCGTTCGTCCGGATAACCGCGCGTGCTGCCGAACACGAAGGCGCCGCCGTGCAGATGCACCATGCCCGCTTTCGGATCGTCGCGCCAGCGCGCGGGCAGGCCGCTATAGCGTTCGCATTGCCGCTCGCTGCCGAGCGAGGCGAGCGGGCGGCCCTGGTTGAGCGTGTCGAATGCCGCACCCGGCGCGCTACGCGCGCTCGCCTGCGATTCGTACGTCATGGCGAAGGCCGCCGCAAAAATCGCGGCGCCGAACGCCGCGCCGGTGAGCCAGAAGCGCATCGCCGGTCCTCAGTAATAGCCGTGCGGCTGCAGCGGTTCGACGCCGCCCACGCTCGTCATGTAGTCGTTCCATTGCTGGATGAGCGACTGGATCACGGACGGGTTTTGCGTCGACACATCGTTGACTTCGCCGCGATCGGACGCGATGTCATAGAGCTGCCAGTGACCGTCGGCGGGCCCGAGCGGCGGTTCGGTCCAGAGCGCTTTCCAGCGGCCGTCGGCGCTGCGCAGATAGGCGCGGCCATAGGACTCGTCGCCGAATGCGGCCGTGTGGACTTCGGCCGTGCTGGTGCCTGCGAGCAGCGGCAGCAGCGATTTGCCCGTCACCGGATACACATAGCGATTGTTGTAGACCACCTTGCCCTTGTTCTGATCGACGCCGGTGAGCGCGTTGATCAGCGCGGGTGCGGGCGTCGAAGGCGGCGTGACGCCCGCGACATCGAGGAAGGTCGCCGTGTCGTCGGTGACGTGCGTGAACACGCGCAGCGTCGCCGCCTGCGTGGTCTGTCCCGGCAGATGCGCGATGGTCGGCACGGACACGCCGCCTTCGGCCGAATAGCCCTTGGTGTAGCGGAACGGCGCGGCGCTCACTTCGGCCCAGCGCAGGCCGTATTGCAGACGTTGTGCGCTCTGTTTGCCGTTGTCGGTGCCGAGCGCGGTGTAGGTCGGGTCCTGCGAATTGGCGGTGTCGGTGGCGGTGGGATCGGCGCCCGAATCGATCGGCCAGCCTTCCGCGCCGTTATCCGACTGGAACATGATGAAGGTGTTGTCGTATTCGCCGATGTCCTTCAGGTGTTGAATCAGGAGTCCGATGTTGTAATCCAGGTTCTCCACCATGCCTGCGTAGATTTCCATGTAGCGCGCCTGAGCCTTGCGTTCGGCAGGCGAGAGGCTGGCCCAGAGCTTGTCGACGTTGCCCTGGCCGTAATCGGCGTAGCCGTCCGATGCCCGATGCACCGCGCTGATGTATTTCGCGCTGGCCGTGCCGTTGTTCGCCGTGGCGGCCGATCGCGTGAGCGTTTCGGCAAGGCCTGGGTTCGGCTGGAAATCGGCGGGAATCAGGCCGAGCGCTTTTTGCCGCGCGATGCGCGCGTTGCGGATCGCGTCGTAGCCGGCATCGTAGACGCCCGTGTATTTGTGCAGCCACGGGTCCGGCACCTGCAGCGGCCAGTGCGGCGAGGTATAGGCCGCGTAGGCGAAGAAGGGTTTGCCGTCGCCCTTGTGCGAGTCGATATACGCAATCAGCTTTTGCGTATAGAAGTTGGTCGAGTAGAACACCGCGGGATTGCCGCCCGTGCCGCCGGGCTGGCCCGGTTGTCCGGGCTGCACGTACTGGCCGTCTTCGGTGTAGTTCTGCGAGCCCGCGAGTTCGTGCGCGAAGTGATTCGTAGCCGCGCCGCCGAGCAGCGCGTAGCTGTGTTCGAAGCCCCATTGATCCGGCGTCTGGCCGCTGCCCGACGTGCTGCCCACGATGCCCGAGCCCAGATGCCACTTGCCCGCCATGTAGGTGTGATAGCCCGCGTCCTTGAGCAGTTGCGCCACCGAAAGCGCGCGATCGTTCAGATAGCCCTCGTAGCCGGGCAGACCTTTGCGCTCATCGGTGGGCACGCCCATCGTGCCTTCGCCCACGAGATGGTGATCGGTGCCCGAAATCAGCATCGAACGCGTGATCGCGCAGACCGTGCCCGCATGGTGATTCGTCAGAATGCGGCCCGACGCGACCAGCGCGTCGAGATTGGGCGTGTTGATTTCGCCGCCGAACGCATGGATATCCGAGTAGCCGAGATCGTCGGCCATGATGTAGAGGATGTTGGGCTGCTTGTGCGTCGAGGCGGCGGCGCTCGCCTGCGAGGTGACGGAATCGGAGCCGCCGCATGCGCCGAGTGCGAGCGCGCCCGCGATGGCTGCTGCGGCAAGGCGTAAATGTGGAAGCGTGCGTGGGGTGGGGCGAACAGCTTTGGCGAGCTGATGAAGGGCGGCCGGGTATCTCATCGTCGTTGTTCTAGTGCTTTTGTTTGTTGGAGCGGCGATCTTAGCGGCGCGCGCGTAAGCCCCAAAGTCGGATTCGTCAGTTGCTTTGCGGGGGTTCTGATATAGCGGGCAACGTCGCGCGCGCGAGCCTTTACAATAGGCGGCCACCACCACAAACCATCGACGAGACCATGACCCGAGACCCCCGCCTCACCCTCAACGCGCGCCAGCAGGAGTTGCTCGAATGGGTGCAGCGTGACGGCTTCGTGACCGTCGACGATCTCGCCGCGCACTTCGACGTGACGCCGCAGACCATCCGCCGCGACGTCAACTGGCTCTCCGACATGAATCTGCTGCGCCGCTATCACGGCGGCGCGAGCCTGCCCACCAGCGCCGAAAACGTCTCGTACAGCGCGCGCCAGCAGATGTTCCACGACGAGAAGCGCCGCATCGGCGCGCTCGCGGCTTCGCATATTCCCGATCAGGCGTCGCTGTTCATCAACCTCGGCACCACCACCGAGGAAGTTGCGCGTGCGCTCAATCGCCATCGCGGCCTGCGCGTCATCACGAACAATCTGAACGTCGCGAGCATGATGAGCGGCTATCCCGAATGCGAAGTGCTGATCACCGGCGGCATCGTGCGGCCCTGGGACAAGGGCATCGTGGGCGAGTTGACGATCGATTTCATCCGGCAATTCAAGGTGGATTACGCGATCATCGGCACCTCGGCGATTGAAACCGATGGCACGTTGCGCGACTTCGACACGCGCGAAGTGCGCGTGGCCGAGGCGATCATCCAGCATGCGCGCACCGTCTATCTCGTCACCGATCATTCGAAATTCGGCCGGCCCGCGCTGGTCCGCCAGGGGCATCTGAACCAGATCCACGCGCTGTTTACCGACAAACCGCTGCCCGCCGATATGGACGAAACCATCGCCCAGGCCGGCACGGCGGTGTACGTCGCGCAATGAAGCAGAGCGCAACCGGTTGCTCGATCGAAGAGGCCATGCGGCTGCTCGGCGGGCGCTGGCGTCTGCTGCTGGTTTCGTATCTGCTCGACGGCCCGAAGCGCTTTAACGATCTGCGCCGCGACATGCCCGGCATCTCGCAGCGCATGCTCACGCTCGACCTGCGCGCGCTCGAAGACGCCGGGCTGGTGCTGCGCACCGTCTACCCGGAAGTCCCGCCGAAAGTCGAATATCGACTGACCGAAGACGGCACGCGCCTGCTGCCGGTCGTCGAAGTCATGCGCGAATTCGGTCTCTGGCTCAAGGCGCGCCCCGGCTTCCCCACGCCGATGCATGAGTCTGCAATCGAGCCCGCCGATTTCCCCGCCGAGTAAGCGTCCGCGCACGCCGACGGCGAACGAACATTCAGCGAACATTCAAGCGAACCTCAAAACGAACATCGTACGAATCGAATTCGAACATTTTTCATGTTCGTTTCCGTTTCTAACAGCGAGCTAACGACGCGATTTGTTCGCGCGGTAGCGGGTTCGTTTGATGCTATCCCCCGGGAAAACCCCAGTTTTTCTGCGCTATTTCCCCCAATTCGCCGATTTCCTCACACTTTTCCCCGATTCCATCCGCGCGAACTTTACTTTTTCGAATTTGTTCGTTAAATTTCGGATTTGAACATTTCTGGTTCGCATCTGGACTTGCATGGGGCCCGATCAAGGGATTGTCCGCGAGTTCAACCAACAGGAAACGCAGGTGACTCAAGAGAATCGGTACGATCTGCTCGTCGTGGGCGGCGGGATCAACGGCGCGGGTATTGCGCGCGATGCAGCCGGGCGCGGGCTGTCCGTGCTCCTTTGCGAACAGGACGATCTGGCCTCGCATACCTCGTCGGCCAGCACCAAGCTGATTCACGGCGGGCTGCGCTATCTCGAGTACCACGAGTTCGGTCTCGTGCGTAAGGCGCTGCAGGAGCGCGAAACGCTGCTGCGCTCCGCGCCGCACATCATGTGGCCGCTGCGTTTCGTGATGCCGCATATGCCGAATCTGCGTCCGGCGTGGCTCATCCGCATTGGCCTCTTTCTCTACGATCACCTCGCGAAGCGCGAACTGCTGCCCGGCTCGCGCGGTATCGACATGCGCCGTCACGAAGCGGGCAAACCGCTGATCGACTCGATCCGCCGCGGTTTCGTCTATTCGGATGGCTGGGTCAACGATGCGCGCCTCGTCGTGCTCAATGCACTCGATGCGCAGGAGCGCGGCGCGCGCATTCTCACGCGCACCCAACTGATTGCCGCCCAGCGCGTGAAGAGCGCGAGCGGCGAAAGCGAATGGCAGGCCACGCTGCGCCGCACCGACGGCACGAGCCTCGAAGTGCGCGCCCGCGCGATTGCCAATGCGGCCGGCCCGTGGGTGGGCGACGTGCTGCACGGCGCGCTGGGCAGCGGCGCGCAACATAGCGTGCGCCTCGTGAAAGGCAGCCATATCGTCACGAAGCGTCTGTTCGAGCACGACCACGCCTACATCTTCCAGAATCCCGACAAGCGCATTATTTTCGCGATTCCCTACGAGCACGATTTCACGCTGATCGGCACGACCGACGTGGAATATCGCAACGATCCGGCCAAGGTCGCGATCGACGGCGACGAAACGCGTTATCTCTGCGAGTCGATCAATCGCTATTTCAAGCGTAAGATCTCGCCCTCCGACGTGCACTGGACCTATTCGGGCGTGCGTCCGCTGCTCGAGGAAGAGGGCGCGAAGAACGCTTCGGCGGTGACGCGCGACTATCGTCTCGAACTCGACGACACCGACGGCGCGCCGCTGCTTTCCGTGTTCGGCGGCAAGATCACGACCTTCCGCAAGCTCGCGGAAGAGGCCGGCGACATGCTCGCCCGTGTGCTGGGCAGCAACGCTCCCGCGTGGACCGCAGGCAAGCCGCTGCCGGGCGGCGATATCGCCGATGCGCGTTTCGACACGTTCGCGCAGAGCTTCGCGAAGCGCTTTGCCTGGCTGCCCGCGCCGCTCGCGCAGCGCTATGCACGCGCTTACGGCACGCGCGCCGGGCGTCTGATCGGCACGGCGAAGTCGCTCGATGAACTGGGCACGCAGATCGCACCTGGCATCTACGAGGCCGAATTGCGCTATCTGCGCGATACCGAATGGGCAACCTGCGCCGAGGATGTGCTGTGGCGCCGCTCGAAGCTCGGCCTGCATGTGACGCCGGGCACGCTGGAGGCCGTCACGGCCGCGCTGGAATCGTGGTTCGCCGCGAGTCATGCCCGCACTGCCGTGCCGCATTGAAGGCACTAGAAGCATTAACGGCAGTCGAAGCAGTCGTCAGGCATTGCGCGCCGCGTTTCATGGGTTCGATTCGTTGGAGCGTGGCGCGAATCACAATTACCGAATCACATCTACATTCGGATGGAGATAAGAGACATGCAGGATCAACAATACATTCTCGCGCTCGACCAGGGCACCACCAGTTCGCGCGCGATGCTGTTCGACCGCCAGGGCCGTATCGTTTCGACGGCGCAGAAAGAGTTCGAGCAGATTTATCCGCGTCCGGGCTGGGTCGAGCATGACCCGCAGGAAATCTGGTCGACGCAGGCCGGTGTGGCCGCCGAAGCCGTCACGCGCGCGGGCCTGAACGGCACCAATATCGCCGCTATCGGCATCACGAACCAGCGCGAAACCACCATCGTGTGGGACCGCGAAACCGGTCATCCGATCTATAACGCCATCGTCTGGCAGGACCGCCGCACGGCCGACTTCTGCGATCAACTCAAGGCGCAAGGGCTCGAAGAGAAAGTGCGCGCGAAGACCGGTCTGCCGATCGATTCGTATTTCTCGGGCACCAAGATCCGCTGGATTCTCGACAACGTCGAAGGCGCGCGCGAAAAGGCGCGTCAGGGCAAGCTTGCGTTCGGCACGGTCGATAGCTGGCTGGTATGGAACTTCACCAAGCACGAACTGCACGTTACCGATGTGACCAACGCGTCGCGCACGATGCTGTTCAATATCCACACGCGCCAGTGGGACAACGAGCTGCTCGAAGCGCTCGATATTCCGCGCAGCATGCTGCCGGAAGTTCGTTCGTCATCCGAAGTGTATGGTCCGACCAAGACCACGGTGTTCGCATCGAAGATTCCGCTCGCCGGCATTGCGGGCGATCAGCAGGCCGCGTTGTTCGGCCAGATGTGCACGCACACCGGCATGGTGAAGAACACCTACGGCACGGGCTGTTTCCTGATGATGAACACGGGCGACAAGCCCATCGAGTCGAAGAACAACCTCGTGACGACGATCGCCTGGCAGATCGGCGATCAGGTCAATTACGCGCTCGAAGGCAGCATCTTTATCGCAGGCGCGGTGGTGCAGTGGCTGCGCGACGGCATGGGCATCATCAAGAGCGCGTCGGAAATCGAAGCGCTGGCCGCCAGCGTCCCGCACACGGACGGCGTCTATCTCGTGCCGGCCTTCGCGGGTCTGGGCGCGCCGCACTGGAATGCGCGTGCACGCGGTTCGCTGTTTGGCGTGACGCGCGGCACGAGTTCGGCGCACGTGGCACGCGCGGCGCTCGATTCGATCGCGTATCAGTCGCTGGACGTGCTGGCGGCCATGGAAGCGGACTCGGGCATCAGCGTGGGCGAACTGCGCGTGGACGGCGGCGCGAGCGCGAACAATCTGCTGATGCAGTTCCAGGCCGATCTGCTGGGCGTGGATGCCGTGCGTCCGCAGATCACCGAAACGACCGCGCTGGGCGCGGCGTATCTGGCGGGTCTGGCAATTGGCTACTGGGGCAGCGTCGACGAACTGCAAAGCCAGTGGCATGTGGATCAGCGTTTCAAGCCGGCGATGGCGGCTTCGCAGGTCGACGCCTGCCGTGCGGGCTGGCAGCGTGCGGTGCGCGCCGCGAAGGCCTGGGCCGACGATACGAAGTAAGGCTCGCATTAACGCTTTCAGGCAGTAGAAGCACCGCTGTAGAAACAGGGCATCCCAACTCAATCATTCACACACAATAACAGCGGGCGACGGGGCCGGAGGATCGGACCTGTGCGCCCGCTTGACAATAAGTGAGACAACTATCATGTCACCCTATATTGCAGAATTCATCGGCACAGCGATTCTCGTGCTGCTAGGCAACGGCGCGGTCGCCAACGTGCTGCTCGCCAAAACCAAGGGCCGCGGCGCGGACCTGATCGTCATCGTGATGGGCTGGGCGATGGCCGTGTTCGTGGCCGTCTACGTGACCGCTTCGTATAGCGGCGCGCATCTGAACCCGATTGTCACCATCAGCCTTGCGCTGGCGGGCAAATTCGCGTGGTCGAAAGTGGGCGGTTATATCGCCGCGCAGATGCTCGGCGGCATGGCGGGCGCGTTTCTCGTGTGGCTCGCCTATCGTCAGCACTTTGCTAACGAAGAGGATGCGGATCTCAAGCTCGCGGTGTTCTGCACGGGCCCGGCGATTCGTTGCGTGCGCCACAATGTCATTACCGAAGCGATCTGCACCTTCGTGCTGATTCTCGGCGTGCTGTATCTGGCGGCGCCGCAAGTGGGTCTGGGGGCGCTCGATGCGCTGCCGGTCGGCCTGCTGGTGCTCGGTATCGGCATTTCGCTGGGCGGTCCCACGGGCTACGCGATGAGCCCCGCGCGCGATCTGTCGCCGCGCATCATGCACGCGCTGCTGCCGATTCCGGGCAAGCGCGACAGCGACTGGCGCTATGCGTGGATTCCCGTCGTCGGGCCGCTGCTGGGCGGTGTGGCGGCATCGATGCTGTATCTGTACCTGCACTCGATGCATTGAGTCGAGCGCGCATCGCGCGCACCCGGTTTCGATCAAGGCGGCGGACTCAGGTCCGGCCGCCTTTTTTTATTGCGCTTTATTTCGCCGATGCGGCACGCTGCTGACGCTTGCGGGCGCGCAACACCAGCGCGGCGGCCACGAAGCCGATCAGCGCGCAGTAGCGGAAATCCGCGCCTACGCTCTGGTGATCGACCACCACGCCGCCTAGCACCGAACCCAGCGCAATCGCCACCTGCGTCGCGAGCGTGAACAGCGCAGCGGCGGCCTCGGTTTCGCCATCCGGCCCACGTCGATGCCAGACGTTCAGGCACAAGGGCAATGCGCCCCACGCGATGCCCCAGACCATCACGCCCGCGAGCACGGTCACGCGCGCGTGATCCAGCGCAGGCAGCAGCGCGAGCACCACGGCCAGCAGCAAGATATTGCCGAGCATCGCCGGCACGAGCGCGCGCCCGACGTAATTCCCGGCTGCGTAATTCGCGACCAGCGCGCAAAAGCCATAGGCCAGCAGCACCCACGTGCCGGTTTCGCCGGATACACCCGCCTGTATCAGCAGCGGCATCAAATACGTATAAGCGCCGAAGTGCGTCGTGAATACCAGCAAGGTGAGCGCGAGACTCAACTGCGCTTCGCGCCGCCGCGCGAACGCTGCAAAGCCGCTCAGGCGCAAAGCCGTTTGCGCGGGCAGCGAAGGCAGCACGACGATCTGTGCGATCAACGCGGCGCTCGCCAGCACGCCCGCGCCGATAAACGCGCCGCGCCAGCTAAAGAGGCTCGCGAGGAAGGTGCCGAATGGCAGGCCCACGATCATCGCCAGCGCCGCGCCGCCGAAGATCGTGCCGGCCGCGCGATGCACATGCGCCGGCGCGACAAGCCGCCCCACCACGGCCATGCCCAGCGACCAGAAAGCGCCGAGACTCGCCCCCACCATCGCGCGGCTCACCAGCAGCACCGCGAAGTTGCGCGAAAACGCCGCGATCAGGCAGGCCGCCAGCAGGAGCACAGAAAGCGCGATGAGCACGCGGCGGCGGTCGATTCTGCCCGCCGCAATCATCACGCCGGGCGCGGCCACGGCGGCGAACAGGGCGGGCGAGGTCATCATCAGGCCGGCCTGGCCATCCGAAATGCCGAAGCTGCGGGCGACATCGGGCAAGACGCCGACGGGCAGAAATTCCGTGGTGACGCTGGCAAACGAGCCGAGCGCGAGCGACCAGACGGCCGCCCAATGTTCTTTACGATGAGTCGCGCGCTCGGGCTGCGCGCATTCGATATCCGGCATTGAAACGTGGCTTGCGAGAAGTCCGCGCGGCGCGAGCAGAAACGCCGACGCGCCTCAAAAGGCGCGTCTGGCGGGAGAATGGGGGGCTGCACGTGTCCGCGAGGGAACGATTGAAGGGAACTTGTAGGCTGGATTGTACAGGGAGTGTCCAACCCAGCCTGCGCCATGCGCCTCTTTCGTGGCTTCAGCTTGCGCCGTTGAGCATCTTTTGTGCTTCGCCGCTCGAAAGCGCGTAGCCATAGAAGCGTCGATAAAACTGCTGCGTCTGCGCGAGCATCGATTCCGCCGGTTCGCCCGCGAACGCTTCCGGGTGCAGCGTGCGCGCGGCCCAGCGCACTTCAAGCGCGGCTTCGGGGCCGTAGCGGTCCCAGGGAAACACGCCCGTCGGGTTGCGATAGACGCGGCCGTTGCGCACGGCGTCGAGCGTTTGCCAGAGCGCGCGTTGCGGCGTCGTCTCGATCGAACCCGCATTGGCCGCGAGAATCACCACATCGGGATGCCACGCAAGCACCTGCTCGATCGACACCGGCTTGAGATTGCCGCGCAGACCATCGGCGGCATTGCGCGCGCCGGCCGCCTGAATCCAGCGATCGACGATCGTGTCCGAGCCGTCCACCTTCAGCGGCGCGAGCGAGGCGACGTGGAGCACGCGCGGCGTCGTGCCAGCGCCGTGCGCGGCGATGGCCTGCGCCGTTTCGCTGAGCGTCGATTGCAGATACGCGCGATAGTCGTGCGCGCGCTCGCGGGCGAGCGGCGTGTCGAGCGTCTGCGCCGTGAGGTCGATGCATTGGAGCATCGAATCGTAGTCGTCGAAGCCAACCGGCACAACGTTCAGCCCCAATCGCCGCATGGCGCCGAGAGTCGGGTCGCCGGCGCTGGCGAACACGACATCGGCGTTCAGGCGCAGCAGATCTTCCGCGTTGACGGTTGCGCCCACAACGGCTTGCGCGTGAGCCAGCGCGGGCGCGACGCGAAACATCCACGGCAGCGCCTGCGGCCGCGCGACGGTGGCGACCACGTTGCTGGCCGAACCGAGCATCGTGACCACGGCGTTATGCGCGTACCAGAGATCGGCGATACGGGTTTTCGGCTGCGCCTGCGCGGCGATGGCGCACACGCTCAGTGCGAGCGAGGCGACAAGACGTGAATATCGTGCGAGTGTCATAGATCGAATTCCACCGATGCCGTGATCGTGCGCGGCGCGCCCAGCGATGCGGTGGCGTTGCCCGATCCCGTGTAGCCGTTCAGGCCGCCCGGCACGATATTGGTCCAGTAATGGCGGTTCGTGACGTTATCCACCGAAAGGCGGAACGTGACGGCGCGATCGAAAATATCGGCGAGATAGCCCACGCCCAGATCGAGCGTCGTGTACGAGCCGACCGACCAGTTATTGGCGTTATCGGTTGGCCGCGAACCGACGTAGTGCACGTTGAGATTCGTGAAGAGGCCAGGCACCTGCTCGATCCTGTATTGCATCAGCACATTGAGCGCGAACTCGGGCAGGCCGACGATGCGTTTGCCCTCGGTGCTCGCGTTGCCCGTATCGAACAGGCGCGGATCGAGCCACGTAAAGCCGCCGAACACCGTGAGATCGCGCGTGGCGTTGCCGTCCAGCATCACCTCGATGCCGCGATTGACCTGATTGCCCGCCGTGCCATACGTGCCGTCCGCGAGCGTATAAGCGTACGGGCGCGTAATGCGGAACGCCGCAACCGAAGCATTCATGCGCGCGAGCGCGAGCTTGTAGCCCACTTCCCATTGCTTGCTGCGATACGGATCGAGAATATTGCCCGCGTTGGTCGAGCCCGCGGGCGCGGTATCGCCTTGTTGAAGGCTATCGGCGTAAGTGACGTAAAGGCTCTGGTTTTCGCGCGGCTTGAAAATCAGGCTCGCCGCGCCGGAAAGGCCTTGATTCGCCGATTCGCTGGTCTGCACGCCCTTGACGTTGTAGTTGTGCGTCGAGAGCCAGCTCTGGCTGCCCGCGAGCAGCACCGACCAATGCGGCGAGAAGCGGATATTGTCGCTGGCATTGAACGACTGCTGCGTGCTTTGCGCCGATTGATATCGACGCTCGAAATCCGGCGCGCCCGTCACGGCGAACGATTGCGGATTCGCCAGGCTCGCGCTGCCGAGCGTCGTGGTGCCGCCCGCGACCGGGTTGAAGTTGTCCCACACGAAGCCGCTGGTGCCCAGGCTGATGTCGTGCTGCACGCTGCCCGTTTCGACATGGCCGCGCAGATAGAGCAGGTTGCTCGTGATGGTGAAGCGGCTCGCGGTGGCGGTCGAGATCGTGGTCTTGTAGGTGCCGTCGGTGGCGATCGTGTTGGTGGGCGTGGTCGATTCGCGATCGGCGATCTGGCGCAGCACGGCCGCTTCCAGATGCCAGTTTGGCGAGAAGTCGTGTTTCAGGCGCACCGAGCCGGTGTCGGTGGTGTCGTCGTTGCCGCCGTTGGACGAACCCCAGACCGGATTGGTGGGATCGAGCGCGGCCGGAAAATGCGCGCCGCTCGCCAGCGCGAAGGTCGCCGGAAAGCCCTTGGTGACGTAGTGATAGTGGCTGAAGTTCGTCTCCAGCACCGTGTCGCGCGAGAGATGAAAATCGAACGCCACGCTCGCGAGCTGGCGGCGCAGCGAACTATGGTCCGTATAACCGGTGCCGGTTTCGTCGAGCAGCGTCAGGCGATAGCCGATCGCCTTCGACGGTCCCACGCGATCGGACACGTCGAGGCCGCGCGTAAAGCGCGTCTGCGTGCCGTAGCCGAGCGTGAAGTGGAGCTGGCGGTCGTCGGTGGGACGCTTCTGGATGAAGTTGAAGGTGCCCGCCGGATTGGCCGGGCCGTACAGCGCGCCCGCCAGACCGTTCATGACTTCGATGCGGTCGAATTCTTCGAGCGGATAGTCGGTGGTGGACACCACGTTGAGTCCGTCGATGCGGCTGTTCTGCACCACGCTGCCCTGAATGCCGCGCGATTGCGGGCGCGCGCCGTCGCCTTGCACCGAAGGCAGCAGGCGCAGCGCATCGGCGATACTTTTCAGTTGCTGATCCGCGATCACTTCCTGGTTCACCACGTTGACCGTGTAGGGCGTGTCCACGCGCTTGAGCGTGCCGAGCGGACCGAGCGTGGCGGTGTCGCTGCGCGGGGAATCGGCGCTATCCGCGCTCGCGCTGGCGGTGACGGCGACCGTGGGCAGCGTGGTCGTCTTGCCGGTTTTCCGGTTTTTATCGACGGAATTGTTCGCGGAATTATTTGTGGCATTGGTCGTGGCAGAAGCGGGCGGCGTGCTCTGCGCGCGGGCGGTCTGCGCCGCTGCAAAAGCGCACGCGGCTGCGAACGCTACAGCGGCGCAGCGCGACGGATGGCGATGGGTCATCGGGTGTTCGAAGGCGGGAGTGGGGAGGCTGGAATCACGGTAGAAGCGGTGCGCGCGCGGAAAAAGCGCTGACCGTCGATGTCGAGCTGTTCGACCGGCGCGCGATACAGCGCACTCACGGTCTGCGCATCGAGCACCTCGCGCGGCGGGCCATCGGCGACGATGCGGCCGCCGTCGAGCAGCGCCACGCGCGTGGAGAGATTGCAGGCGTCGTCGGGACGGTGATTCGTGTTGACGATCGCGTAGCCGCTCGCCGCGAGCGCGGCCAGGCGCTCCAGCAGACGCAGATGCTGGCCATAGTCGAGGCCCGCGAACGGCTCGTCGAGCAGCAGGATGCGTGCGCCTTGCGCCAGCGCGCGGGCGAGCATCACGCGTTGACGCTCGCCGCCCGAAAGCGCGCCGTAGTCGCGCTGCGCGAGATGCGCGATCTGCATATCGTCGATGGCAGCGGCCACGATCTCGCGATCCTGCCTGCGAGGCGCGCGCATCAGACCGCGATGCGGCAGGCGCCCGAGCATCACGATCTGCTCGACGGTATAGGGAAATTGCGGCGTGTGGTGCTGCGGCACCCACGCGACGTGCTGCGCGATGGTGCGGCGCGCGTGACGCTGCAGCGGCTGGCCATGCAGTTCGACTTCGCCTGCTGTGGGCGCAAGAAGGCCGAGCAGCACACGCAGCAAGGTGCTCTTGCCCGCGCCATTCACGCCGAGCAGCGAAACCAGTTCGCCTGCGCGCACGCCGAAACTCACGCCGTCGAGCACGCAGGCGTGGGCGCGCTGCACCACGATATCGCGGCAGCCGAGCGAGACGGGCGTGCTCATGCGCTCAGTTTCCATCGCGACGCAGCGTGCGCAGCACGGCTACGAAGGCCACCGCGCCGCCCAGTTCGGTGATGATGCCCAGCGGAATTTCGGCGCTTGCCACGCTGCGCGCGCAGGTATCGGCGAGCATCAGCGCGATGGCGCCCACGAGCGCGCTCATCGGCAGGACGAAGCGATTGGATGCGCCCACGAGCGGACGCACGAGATTGGGCACCAGCAAGCCAATCCAGCCGATCATGCCGGCCAGTGCCACCGTCAGCGCGCACACGAAGGTGGCGAGCGCCATGACGCCGAGGCGGATGGCGCTCACGGGCACGCCCAGGCTGCGCGCTTCGTCGTCGCTGAGCGTGAGCGCGTCGATCAGCGGAGCGGCCGCGCACAGCAACACGGTGCCGATCGCGAGCGGCGCGCCCGCCCACGCGAGATCGTGCCAGCCCACCTGCGCGAGCGAGCCGAGCAGCCAGTACACGATCGCAGGCAACTGGTTGAGCGGGTCCGCCACGTATTTGAGCAGCGAAACCAGCGCGGAAAAGAGCGCATTGCTCACCAGCCCGCCGAGCAGCAGCGTGAGCACACTGCCGCGTTCGCCGCGCGCTTGCGCAATGCCGCCGATCAACGCCGCCGCGCCCACGCCCACCATCATCGCGACGATGCCGCCCGCGAACGCGCCCGCCTCGATCAAGGCCGCGTGCGTGCTGCCGCTGCCCGCGACGATCGCAAGCGCCGCACCAAATGCGGCGCCGCCCAGCACGCCCAGCAGCCCCGGCGAAACCAGCGGATTGCGAAACACCGCCTGATAGGTGGCGCCCGACGTGCAAAGCGCCGCGCCGATCAACGCGGCGGCCACCAGACGCGGCAGACGCGCTTGCATGACGACGGCGTGCAGCAACGCGCCATGCGCGCTATCGGCTGGCGCCGCGTGCAGATGCAGGGCGCTCAGTAGCGTCAGCGCGACCTGCGCGGGCGCGAGCGGCAAGCGTCCGGCGCACAGCCCCAGCCATGCAACCAACGGCACGCCCGCAAGCGCGACCCACAATGCAATCACCGCACGCGAACGACCGCGCGGCCTGGCTGATTGAAAAGCGAATTGAACGAAAGATTGAAGCTTCGATATCGGCATTGCGATGCGAGAAACGACGCAGCGCGCGACGCTTCTCTCTGGATTCGGCAAAAGCCGTGCATAAAAGGACAATGCGACGACCGCTGCCGCTCGCAATTTCGAAATATCTTACCGGATATATCGATTTTGAAACGACACGAAAAGGCTGCGACAAATCAGCGCGCCGATAATCGAAGTTCTTTAAATTGACCGGTTATTGTGTGCAAACCGAGCGCGTGATCGCCGGAAATTCCGATGCACCGGGATGGCTCATGACATAACTGCAGCGCGATGCCGAAACTTCAGCGCGATCGGAAGGCGCGGAAGGATACGAGTCTTTTTCGTCGGCGGCGGTGGTGCCGTTAAGCCATGCGCGATAAAGCTGGGCTTTCACCTGAATGGGCGCGACGCCGTGGCGTCCGGCGACTTCTGCGGCCGCGTGCGCCGATAGCGACGTGAATGCCGGCAATGCGGCGGCTAGCGAAAAGAGGCAAAGGGCGAAAGTGCGTTTCATGGACGTATCCCTGTTCGATGAGCAATCAAGGCGATATGGAGCGGATTTATTTTTGCTTCACGACCGTCATTCGTCGATCCGCAAAGAGGATTTTGACGACGCGCCACGACAGCGTCATTGCTGGAGAATTAAACTTTATTTAGCGCCATTTTCTGGATGGACGTGTTGTTTCACGAAACTAAATAAATTTTCATGTTTGGATATAAGTGGTTTGCGATACTGGGCGCGAACGCGGGGAAATACGATGAAAATGAGTCTCTGGCGCAGCACGACATTCCGGCTGCTCATGATCTATGCGCTGGTGTTCTCGGCGTCGATGTCCGCGCTCGTCTATCTGAATTACTGGCAATCCGCCTCCTATACCGCACGCGAGGCCGACTACAACATCAACTGGCAGTTCGCGTATTTTTCGGCGCTCGCGCCTTCGCAGGTGCCGGCCGCACTGGAGGCGCATATCCGCAGCCAGATCCAGCGCCCGGTGAACTTCTACGGCCTGTTTTCACCCGATAAACGCTGGCTGGCGGGCGATATCGGCCGCATGCCGCATCATCTTGCGCAGAACGACGTCGGGGTCTGGGACCGGCCGCTTTTGATCGGCGCGACGCTGCATCCGCAGTATCTGCGCACGCGCGTCACGCGCCTGCCGGACGGCAATCTGCTGGTGGTGTCGCGCGACGTCGGCGAAATGGCGCGGCTGCGCGAGACCATGCTGGGTGGCCTTGCCGGCAGCGCGGTGCTGGTGATGCTGGGCGGTCTGGGCGTGGGCGTGCTGGTGTCCACGGCGCAATTGCGCCGCGTGAAGGCGGTGCGCCATGTGGCGCAGCAGATCGCGGCGGGCGACCTGGACGCGCGTTTGCCCGAGGGCGGCCGCGATGAAATCAGCTGGCTTTCGCAGATCGTCAATCACATGCTCGACGAAGTCTCGCGCCTGATGCACGAGGTCAAGGGCGCCTGCGACGGCATCGCGCACGATCTGCGCACGCCGCTCGTGCGGGTGCGCGCGCATCTGGCGCGCGTGCCGCTGGAGCGGCTGGAAGGCGAGCACGCGCAACTCGTCGATCAGGCCACGCATGGCGTGAACGATGTGCTGCGGCGCTTCTCCGCGATGCTGCGGATTTCGGAGATCGAGGCGATGCGGCGGCGCGCGGGTTTCGGCGATGTCGCGCTCGATGTGCTGTGCGCCGAAGTCGCCGATCTTTATCAGCCGCTCGCCGCGGAAAAGCAGATCGATCTCGCGCTGCAACTGGAGCGCGTGCCCATCGTGCGCGCCGACTACGCGCTGCTGTTCGAAGCGCTCGCGAACCTGCTCGACAATGCCATCAAGTTCACGCCGCCGGGCGGCCGCGTCGGTTTGCAGGTGGCGATGGGGCCGCAAGGGCCGAGCGTGCACGTGAGCGACAACGGTCCCGGCATTGCGGAAGCGGAGCGCCTGGCGGTGTTCCAGCGCTTTTATCGCAGCGAGCGCACGCGCGAGGCGCCGGGTTCGGGGCTGGGGTTGTCGCTGGTGCAGGCGGTGATGCGGATGCACGGTTTCGGCCTGGCGCTGGCGCAGGAACGGCCCGGCTTGCGGGTGACGCTCGATTGCTGGGCCTATGCGGCGTCGCGGGCGCGGGAGCCGGACCTGAAAGAGGCAATCTGACGAAGGCGATGAGCGGCGCATCAGAACTGCACATCCGGCCCTCAAGCCCGGCGCGATTATTGCCGTTATCGCAATCATCGCAACGACTATCCGGCGTTCGCCGGTCCCGGCAGCATGCGCAATATTACGGTTCGAGCCAGCCTGCTGGCGCTCCTCGTGGTTTTCTCGACGATGATTCTGCTCGGCGGCCTGGTCGGCGTCATTGCACTTCATAGCGCCAATACCAATACCCAGTCGTTACGCGAAATGGCGCGCCAGACGATTCTCGTCAACGATGCTTACAAGGACACCGCGCGCACGCGCTCGGCGCTGATGCGTGCCTACACCGCGCTCAAGGAGCGCAACGACACGGCCACGCGCGATTCCGCGCTCAAGAGCGCGCAGCGCACGCTCGATCTTTCGGCGAGCGAGACGCAGGCGTTCCAGAAGGCCGCGCCGTTCGACGGCATGAACACGGCGCTCAAGGCGCAACTGGTCGACTCGGCGGCGCAGCTGGCGGCCAGCCTCGAACACGCGCGCGACGCGCTCGCAAACGGCGATACCTCGGCTTACGCGACGCTCAACGACAGCGCGATCACCACGTCGGGCCAGGGCTATTCGGCGAGCGTCGAGAAATTCCAGCAGCTTGCCAACCAGCTTTCCGAAGCAGCGCTTGCGAGCGGCAATACGCAGTATCAGTGGATCGTCGGCATGGTGGTGCTGGGCGTGGGCATCGCGCTGGTGCTGATCGTGGCCTCGCATTTCGCGCTGCGCCGCGTGGTTTCAGCGCCGCTCGCGCAGGCCGCCGACGTGCTCGACCGCATCGCCTCGAACGATCTGACCGTGCGCGTGCCGCCCGCGAGCCGCAGCGAAATCGGCCTGCTGTTCGCGGCGATGCAGCGCATGCAGTCGGGCCTCACGCAGACGGTTTCGGGCGTGCGCGATAGCTGCGAAGCGATTCACACGGCCGCGCGCGAAATCGCGGCGGGCAACCTGGATCTGTCGAGCCGTACCGAGGAACAATCGGCTTCGCTCGAAGAAACCGCCGCGAGCATGGAGCAACTGACTTCGACGGTACGCCAGAACGCCGAGCATGCGCGCGAAGCGAGTTCGCTGGCGGGCGGCGCGGCCGATCTCGCGCAGCAGGGCGGCGACGTGGTCAATCGGGCCGTGCGCACGATGGCCGATATCAGCGCAAGCTCGAAGAAGATCGCGGAAATCACCGGCATCATCGACAGCATCGCGTTCCAGACCAATATTCTCGCGCTCAACGCGGCCGTTGAAGCGGCGCGTGCTGGCGAAGAAGGTCGTGGTTTTGCCGTGGTGGCGGGCGAAGTGCGCACGCTGGCGCAGCGTAGCGCGGGCGCGGCGCGCGAGATCAAGGATCTGATCGGCCTGTCGATCGAGCATGTGCAGAACGGCAATGCGCTGGTTTCGCAGGCGGGCGACACGATGGGGCAGATCGTCGGCGCGGTGCGCAATGTGGCGACGCTGATGGGCGAAATCACCACGGCTACCACCGAGCAAAGCGATGGCATCGAGCAGGTCGGCCATGCGGTGAGCCAGATGGATCAGGTGACGCAGCAGAACGCGGCGCTGGTGGAAGAAGCGGCTGCGGCGGCGGGCGCGCTCGAGGCGCAGTCGCAGCGCATGCGCGAGGCGGTGTCGGTGTTCCGTCTCGCGCATGCTTGAAAGCTGATGGCGGGTTGACCGGCGTTACTTCGGGATCACGAAAAGCAGCGCCGCGAACACCGCATAGAGCCAGCCCACGTGCGTGAGCTGGCGGCTCCTGACCTGCGGCGCGCGGAACGACCACTGCAGGAACAGGATCGCGATCATCGTCATCACGGCGGCGAGAATCGACGGCGAGGCGAGGTGCCAGGGCGTAAAGAACAGGCCGAAGGCGGTGGGAATGGTCGCCTGGATCATCATCGCGCCGCTGATGTTGGCCAGCGCCAGACGCTCCTTGCCCTGACGCACCCAGATGATCGCATTCATGATTTCGGGCAGTTCGGTGGCGATCGGGCTAAAGAGCAGCGCGGTCAACTGCGGGCTCAAGCCGAGCCACGGTCCCACGGCGCTGATCTGCTGCACGAACAGGTGCGAGGCGAAAAAGATCACCACGAGCGCGCCCAGCGTCTGCGCGAGAATCCACACCATCGCCGGATTGGCGTCGCGCGGGCGCAGCTTGAGCGGTTCGAGATCGCCGCCTTCCTCGTCGTGCTCGCCGCCGTCGTCGCTCAATTCCTTCCAGCAATAGACCGCATAGGCCGCGAGAAACGCGATGCCGAGCAGCGGCTTGAACTGGAACAGCACCAGACCCAGACCGATCTTGGCGACGAAAATCGCCAGAAACCAGAGCTGATCGCGGCGCAGGCGGCGTGTGTCGGCGTCTACCAGGCCGGCGCGCGCGCGGCCCGCACGCGCGGCGGTCGCGAGCAGCGCCACGCCCACCACGGCATAGGCCACGGTGCTCAGCGCCAGCGGGCCGCCAATCGCGGCGCCGATGCCGATTTCCTTGTGCGCGGCATCGCCGCCGAAGGCCACGGCCACGAGCGTGACGACGCTTTCAGGCAAGGCGGTGCCGAACGCGGCGAGAATCGTACCGGTGGCGGTCTGCGTGATATTGAGCTTCTGGCCGAGCCATTCGACACCGTTGACGAAGGTTTCGCAGGACAGATAGATGATGCCGGCCGCGGCAATGAGCAGGGCGAACGTCCAGATCATGACGAACGCTCCGTGGCGAGGATGCGGGAATCGAGGGACATTATTGTAGTGATATTCCACGGGCCGGACGGTAGGACCAATGACGCAATCCCCCCGCCCAGCCCGGGTGTGGAGGATGACGTCATAGGTCTCGTCAGGCCGAAGAACGGCTGCCGGCGCCATGGCAAATCTGCCAATTATGTTGACGACGGCGCCCCGCGCGTTGCGCGCAAGGCAGACTACTCCCCTAAGACCCGCGCATTATAGCGCATCAATGTGACGCCGCCGAGTCCCGGCAGCGGCATCCCGCCTTGCGGGCGCGGCCCAAAGCAAAACGCGCAAGGCGCCTTGTGGGCACCCTGCGCGTCATGAGCGGCGCGCCGTCCAGCGCGCGCCGCGATGCGGACCGGCGAGGTATTCGTCCGATCAGAAGTGGTGGCGCACGCCGATCATCGCCATCGCCTGCTTGTTGGTCGATGCGTCGTTGCCGAAGTCGCCGAACGATGCCGTGGCGTTCACGAGCGCGCCCGAATCGGCGTCGATCGTGCGGCCCGAGGCCTTCTGGTAGCCCGCGAGCACGTAGATGTCGGTGCGCTTCGAGAGGAAGTAGTCGCCGCCCAGCGTGACCTGGTTGTAGCTGGCGTTCACGCCATTGCCGCTGCCCTTGGTGTAGTTGTAGCCGAAGCCCAGCAGCGCCATCGGCGTGACCTGGTAGTTCAGGAAGAACTGTCCGGTGTTGAACTTCGTGTCGCTGTTCGCGCCATACGCGCTCTGGTAGTTCGCGTAGTCGACATTGCTGTAGCTCACGCCGACCTCGAACGGACCGTAGTTGTAGTTACCCACGGCTCGGATGATCTGCAGCGAATTCGCCGAAACAAAGCCGCCCGAAATTGCTGAGGAATCCACATCGACCGTGCTGTTCGGGCTCAGGCCGTCGAACGACGACGTCGTGCCGCTGTTGCTGTTGGCCTTGAAGTAACCCGCGCCGAAGCCGAACGGACCATGGTTGTACGCCGCCGCCACGGCCCACGTCTGACCCGCGCCCGTGCTGCCCGCCTGACCGCCGAACGCGTACATGGCGCTGATCTGCAGGCCTGCGTAGTTCGGGCTCGTGTACTTGATCGAGTTGTTGGTGCGGTAGCTGTTGTCGTAGTTGTCGATGTCGCCAGGCGTTGCGAATGCGGAGCCGAAGTTGACGTCGTCGGTCATCGGCTGCAGCAGGTCGATCAGCGGATCGTACTGGCGACCGAGCGTGACCGTGCCGCCCGTGGTCGAGTTCAGGCCCACCATCGCGGTACGGCCGAACATGCGGCTGCCCTGGCCCTGCTTGCCGTTATCGATATTGAAACCGCTTTCGAGCTTGAAGATCGCCGACAGACCGCTGCCCAGATCTTCCGTGCCCTTCAAACCCCAGAGGTTCGGCGAGACGTTGCCCGACATCATCTGGAACGTGTTGCCCGACCCGTTCTTGCCGGCCTGGTTGCCGAAGAAGGCCACCGAGGTGTCGAGTGCGCCGTAGAGCGTGACGCTGCTTTGTGCATGAGCGACAGAGGCGATCGATGCCAGTGTGGCCGCGAGAGCGAGTGCGGTTTTTTTCATTGATGGATATTCATTAAAAAGTTGCGTGAGAGAGCATTCGCTTCATGAAACCGAATCGCGGCGGCGGAGGCACGCCAGCCGTGTTCAGGGGGCGATTATGCGTAACGCACTACCGTGGTGAATTCGAAAAGCTGAAAGACTGAGTTTCAGAAAACGCAGTGCGGCGTAGCGACCGTCTGGACGGAGCTGCAAGCGCGCTCAACGCGAAGGTGTTGTTTTTTTGCGGCTATTTGCAGGGGCTTTGTGGCGATGCCGCAGCGAAGGAACCTCGCGCGAGGTGCATCGACAAGCCAACCGAAAGCCGTAGATCGCGAATCAAATCGATGAACGACGCTCAGGATACTTGAGCGTATCGGCTGCGATCCGGCGTTTATCGAATCGCGCAGTGTGCATGAGCACACGCTTAAACATTTCTTCATTTTCCTGCGGATATTCGCGCAGGTTCACGCCTCTATCCTTGCCGCATGAATTGATCAACGGCGTCAGCCACGTGGCTGGAAAGGAGCTTGAAATGAAGAAGAGTTTGAGTGGCGCGCTTGTCGTCCTGCTGGTTTCGATGTCGACGCTCGCGCATGCACAAGGCACGCCTGGCGATGGGCAGACGATGGGCCAGGCGGCTTCGGCAACGGTATCGACATCGGCGCCTGCAGCGGCAAACACGCAATGGAACAACGACGGCAGCGCGCACATCACGCGTGCCCAGGTGTACCGCGAACTCGTGCAGGCGCAGCAGGACGGCCAGCTCAAGACGCTCAATAGCACGGTCTACGCGCATCACTGACGTATCGCCGATACGTCATCGAACGCAACGTCACGCCGGCCTGGCCGCGCGGCGTGACGGACTCTCGCATCGCGGCCAGATATCCGAGTTTCCGATCCCATGAAATCACGCATTGTCACTTACATCGTGCGCGCGGCGCTATGCGTCGCGGCCACGGCGGCCATGTCCGGCTGCGCCAATCTGCATCCGCAACCGAATGGTCCTGGCGACTGCGTCGGGCCGCCGGATTATTGCGTGCCGTTCTTCGGCTCGTAATTTCAGGCAGGGCCAGGCGCGCGGCGTTGGCACTTCGCGCGCCGCGCGCATAATACGCATCGACCGACAAGCGATGCGAGCAAGCCCATGCAGAACACCTCTCCCAGCGATCGCGCGATCCTCGATTCGTGGCATCGCAATGCCGCGCCGTGGATCGACGCCGTGCGCGGCGGCCTGATCGCCAGCCGCAAGCTCGCAACCGACGCCGCCATTGTGCAGGCGATTCTGGCTTGCGCGCCGCGCACGGTGATCGATCTGGGTTGCGGAGAGGGTTGGCTAGGCTGCGAACTCATGCGGCGCGGTATCGACGTCACGGGCGTGGATGCCGTGCCCGAGTTGATCGAGGCAGCGCGTGCCGCGGGCCTCACGAATACCCGTTTGCTTTCCTATGAAGACATCGCGCGAGGGCAGCTTGCCCAGCGCGCCGATGTCGTCGTCTGCAATTTCTCGCTGCTCGGCGCGCAATGCGTGGACGATCTGATCCGCAGCGTGCCGTCGCTGCTGGAAGACGGCGGCACGTTCATCGTGCAGACCTTGCATCCGCTGATGACCTGCGGCGATCAGCCTTATGCCGATGGCTGGCGCGCGGGCGCGTGGGCCGGTATAAACGGCGCGTTTCACGACGCGCCGCCGTGGTACTTCCGCACGCTGGAAAGCTGGATCGCGCTGATTCACGCGGGCAATCTGACGCTGCGCGCCTTGCGCGAGCCGGTCGATCCGCGTAGCGCAAAGCCGGCTTCTTTGATGCTGATCGCGCAGGCCGCTTAGCAGGCCGCTCATTGAGCAAGCGCTGGCGCTACGCCTTCGGTCGCTTCGTGCTTCGCTGCCTGGCGCACGTGAGTCAGGTCGATCAGTTCGCCGGATTTGCCGTCGGTGGACGGCAATTTCGGAATCGTATCGTCTTTCATCAGCCAGTTATCCGATTGATAGCTGTTCGAGCGCGCCTGCATATAACCGTAGCGGTCGGACGCAATCGCCTGCAGCATCGCACCGTCCTTCACGATCACAGGCCGCAGGAAAATCAGCAGATCCTTCTTTTCGCGGCTCTTGGTTTCATGCCTGAATAGCGCGCCAATCACGGGGATTTTCGAAATCCACGGCGTGCGCGTATTGCCGTTCGTATAGTTATCGCTGATCAGCCCGCCGAGCGCGACGATCTGGCCGTCATCCGCGAGAATGGTGGTCTGCAGCGAGCGCTTGTCGATGGTGAAGCCGCCCGATTGCGTGGAGGTATCGCTTTCGACGCTCGAATCTTCCGAATAGACCTGCATCGTGATGGTGCCGCCCTGATTGATCTGCGGCTTCACATTCAGAATCACGCCCACGTCCGTGCGGCTATAAGTATTGAATGCATTCGCGGCGGAAGAACTCGACGAACTGGTCGAATAGGAACCCGATTCGATCGGCACATTGCTGCCCACCAGAATGCGCGCCTCGTGATTGTCGAGCGTGACGAGGCTGGGCGTGGACAGCACGTTCACATCGGAATTCGTCTGCAGCGCGCGAAACAGGCCCTTGGTGCCGAGAATATTGCCGAAGCCCGCCACTACGCCCACGTCCGTCGTGCTTTCGGCGAGCGATTCGAGGCCCGTCGTCGTCATCCATTCGATGCCGAATTCGCCGTCTTTCTCGGAGGTGACTTCCATGATCAGGCCTTCGATATAGACCTGCACCTTGCGCTGATCGAGGCGCGCGATCACCGTGCTGAGATTCCTGAAAACAGGCTCCGGCGCGGTGATGATCAATGAGTTCGTGGAGGTGTCCGCGACGATTTCGCCCGAGCCCTTGTCGTCCTGATCGTCGCCGGAATGCGATTGGCCCGAGCCGCTGCCCGAAGCGCTGCTGGAACTGGAAGACGTCGAGCTTTTCGTCGAACTGTCCGAGCCGCTCGGCAGCGGCGGCAGCGAGCCATTGCTGTTGGGCAAGCCCGACGAGCTTTGCGAACTTGCGCCCAGCACGGCGCTGGCGAGCGAATCGCCGCTGCCGCTCGACTGGCCCAGAATGCTGCGCAGCGTCTTGGCGAGTTCGGTGGCGTCCGCGTTGCGCAAGGTGACGATGTGGATATTGCCGGGCGCGCGCGTGGGCGTGTCGAGCTTGATGATCAACTGCTGCGCTTCGTCGAGCCGGGCCGCGCTGCTCGAACGCAGAATGATGGCGTTGCTGCGCGTATCCGCGGTGGCGACCACTTTTTGCGTCGGATCGCTATTGCCGATGCCGCTCAGATCCAGCACCTTGGCGGCCTGCTGCGCGATATCGGTGGCGTCGGCGAAATTGAGTTGCACAACCGCGATATGCGGCGCCGAAGCTGCTTCCATGCCGGCAATGACCGCCGCGATTCTCTGTACGTTGTCGGCGTAGTCGGTGACGACCAGCGTGTTGTTGCTGGCGTTCGCCGTGACCGTATTGTTCGGCGAAATGAGTTGCCGCAACACCGGTTGCAACGTGGCGGCCGATTCGCGATGAAGCTGGAAGACCTGCGTGATGATCTGGTCGCCGCGCGCGACGGGCTGATTGCCTACGTACGTGGGCACGCCCTGATTCTTTGCATCGGCTTCGGGCACGACCTTGAGTACGCCGTGATCCTGCAGCAGCGAAAAGCCGCGCATGCGCAAGGCGGATTGCAGCGTCTTGAGCGCAACGTCTTCAGGCACGGGATCGGCCGAAATCAGGTCGATCTGGCCTTTGACGCGCGGGTCGACGATGATGGTCTTTCCCGTTGCTTCGCCAATCGCGTGCGCCACCGTGCCGATATCCGCATGGGCGAAGTTCATCACCACGGCGGCCGCAGCCACTTGCGCAGTCGAGGCGAGCAAGGCGCCAACCGCGAGCAGCGTCGCCTTGTTGACCAGACGTGGGACCGAGCGTGGGATCAGGCGCTGGGTCAGACGCGCGGGCGGAACCGGAACCGATGTTCCACGTTGTAATTCGTTCATTATTGCGTTGGCTGTGCGGGACGACATGGCTCGCCGGAAAGCGGGTAGCGAGCCGGAATGAATGGATTCAATAGCAGAGCGAAACGATCGGTTCGGCGTCTATGGAGCGCAACGCGCCGTGCTCGAACCTTGAATGGGTAGACCGGAGTGATCGACAGAATCCGCTGGTTTCGCTAAAGCGTCGAAGTCTATTTTTTAATGAAGGCGCGCGAATGACGTGCGCCGGATTCTTCATTATCAATTCTTTCCTTGAAGCGTCTCTTATCGTTATTAATCATGGTTGTAGCGGAAAGCAGGGATAGGAACGGTAATGAAAATCTCAATCGGCAATGACGATTTCGAACGACCAGCATCGCTCGAATACTGGCCGTCGCGCTTTCAGATTGCTTAATGGCAATCGGGCGGCGGACCGTCAGGCGGCGGCCCATCAGGATGATGCGGGGGCGCCGAACCATTGAATTGAGGCGGCGGCGTATCGCCCGACTGTGCATGAGCAGGCGGCGGACCGGGCGGCGGGCCGCCGCAAGGCGGGCGCGGCGGCTTGCCCGAGGCCGTATCGGGGCCGCCGTCGTACTGCTGGGCCAGCGCGAGCGACGACGCGCATCCCAGCACGACGAGTGCAAATAAAGCCTTGAATTTCACGATTGACTCCCTCGGCTGCCGGCCGAAGCGGGCGTTGCGGCCATGTTTTTCCGTGGCGCATACGCTGGAGAAAGAATGCCTCGCAGTATTGCGCAAATACGCCGAAGTGTGAGTTTCAGATTATTAATTCGGCATGCGTAGCATTTAAATGGAGTGCGGAAAGATTTGTTAATAAAGAGGAAAGGAACGGAAATGTAGCCAACGTTACGACGTCACATTGCAATTGCATGATTCCGTCGCCTGAGAAAAGCAACGTCATGGCAAAAGCAGGAAAAAACACAAAAACATCAACGTCGATAGAAGGGGATTGTGATGCGTCGTACCGTCTGGACAGCCATCGCGCTGGCCGCCGCTGCAAACTGGCTGGCCGCCTGCGGCAGTAACACGACTAGCACCGTCAGCGCACAGGATGCACTGACCACCACCACGCCGATCAAGCATCTCGTGGTGATTTATGGCGAAAACGAATCGTTCGATCATTACTTCGGGACTTATCCGAATGCGGACAATCCGTCGGGCGAACCGGCATTTACGGCAGCATCGGATACGCCGACCGTCAACGGTCTGACGACCACGCTGCTCACGGACAACCCGAATTCCTATAACGCCACCAACCTGACCATTTCCGGTATCACGGCCGCTTATCTGCAGCCGTTCCGTATCGACCGTGCGCAGGCGAACACCGCGTCGCAGAACCATAACTACAGCCCCGAACAGGAAGCTGAAGACAATGGCGCGATGGACGAATTCGCCTACTACACGGGTAAGGCCACCACCACCGGCTCCGGCGTGTTCGACACGAAGGGCATGGTGATGGGCTACTTCGACGGCAACACCGTCACGGCGATGTGGAACTACGCGCAGCACTTCGCGATGAACGACAACGCGTACACGGGCACGTTCGGCCCGTCCACGCCGGGCGCGCTCGAAGTGATCTCCGGTCAGACCAACGGCGTGACGCTCACGACCGGCACCAGCACCAACAGCACGACGATCTCGGGCGGCACGTCGCTGAGCACCCAGGCGATCGCAGACGGCGCAGACGGCTTCTCGCTGATCGGCGACCTCGACCCGACCAACGACCAGTGCACGATCAACAACGACAGCACCACCACGGTCACGGCGGCGATGAGTTCGTCGAACAAGAATATCGGCGATCTGCTGAATTCGGCGGGCATTACGTGGGGCGGCTTCATGGGCGGCTTCAACCTGTCCACGACCAATGCCAACGGCACGACGGGCTGCAGCCGCAGCACGTATTCGTCGGTGCTGAATTCGAGCGTAGTGGACTACGTGCCGCACCACGCGTGGTTCCAGTACTACACGACCACGTCGAACCCGGCCCACACGCGCCCGACTTCGACCGCCTATATCGGCTACACGGAGCCGAAGGACAGCACTTCCACGCCGGTCCATCACCAGTACGACGTCAACGACTTCTATACGGCGGTGAAGGCGGGCAATTTCCCGTCCGTGAGCTTCCTGAAGGCGCCGGCGGTTCAGGATGCCCACCCGGGCAATTCGGACCCGCTCGACGAGCAGTCGTTCGTGACCAACGTGGTCAACTTCCTGGAAGAGCAGCCCGACTGGAAGAATACGGCCGTCATCATTGCCTATGACGATTCGGATGGCTGGTACGACCACCAGTACATCACGCCGACGAGCGCTTCGTATGCGACCAACGACTACCTGAACGGCACGAGCACCTGCGGCACGGGCACGGCGCCGGTCGGCGTGACGGGTTCGCCGGTCAACGGTCGTTGCGGTCCGGGTACGCGTACGCCGTTCATCGTGATTTCGCCGTGGGCGAAGAGCAATTACGTGGATAGCACGGCCATCACCCAGGCGTCGATCACGCGCTTTATCGAAGACAACTGGCTGGGCGGCACGCGTATCGGCAGCGGTTCCTTCGATGCATCGGCGGGCAGCATCCTGAACATGTTCAATTTCAGCGGCAGCGGCAATAACTCCGTGCTGTATCTGGATTCGAGCCTCGGGACCAAGCTGTCATCGGCACCGGCCATATCGGTGACCAACTAGCGATGCGCGATTCTTCGCCTGCGCCGCATGGGCAGGCGAAGAACAATCCGATCCGTGGTTTCGCCGACGAGCCAGCGTTTTGCGCTGGCTCGATTTGTCGTTGTGTACTGGGTTAATTTTCTGCTGTCGTCATCATGAACTCTCGTTTGAATGTCGTTGCGCCGTCAACCAATTCGGGCGGCACGCCTGCCGCCGGGCGGCCGCGGTATCGCTTCGTGCTGTGGGGCGCACTTGGCGTGCTGCTCCTGCTGGCCGCGTGTGGCGTCTATGCTTTTCAACATCCCGAGCGCATGCCGCAAGCCGTCGGCGAAATGCTCGAAGATGAGTTTGGGGTGAATCCGCATCCGATTCATTTGATGAAGCCGCAGAATGCGCCCTTGAGTTTGCTGGCGCAGATCGGCAAGCAGATTTTCCACGATCAATCCTTGTCCGCTTCGGGCAAGCAGTCCTGTGCGTCCTGCCATAGCCCGCAGCATGCTTACGGCCCGCCGAACGCGCTGGCCGTGCAGCCAGGCGGCGAGCATCTGACGCAGCATGGCTACCGGCCGCCGCCTTCGCTCACCTATCTGTATCGCCAGGCCAACTTCAGCATTGGACCGGATGCGCCCGATATGGATGTCGCGCCGGTCGCCCTCACCACGACCGCGCAACAGGCGCAAGGCGTGGCGCGCGCGCAGAAGAATGCGGGCGTGGCACCCGCTGCGCCCGCGATGGTGCCGCAAGGCGGCCTGTTCTGGGACGGCCGCGCCGATACCTTGCAGGCGCAAGCCATGGGTCCGCTGTTCAATCCGGTGGAAATGGCCAATACGAGCGAAGCCGAAGTCGCGCGCAAACTCGAGCGCGCCGGCTATCTCGACGAACTCAAGAAACTGTTTGGTCCGGCCGTGTCGTCGGGGTCGGTCATGCTGGTCGACGAAGCGATGTCCGCCGTCAGCCGCTATCAGATCGAAGACGCCTCGTTTCACGAATTCAACAGCAAGTACGACAACTGGCTCGAAGGCAAGGCGCGTCTGAGCCCGGCGGAATTGCGCGGCCTGCGTCTTTTCAACAATCAGGACAAGGCGAATTGCGCGGGCTGCCATTTGAGCCAGCCGGGCCGCGACGGCCTGCCGCCGCTCTTTACCGACACGCAATACGAGGCGCTGGGCGTGCCGCGCAACCCGGAACTGGCGCAGAACAAGGAACCGAAATTCTTCGACATGGGTTTGTGCGGCCCGTACCGCCAGGATCTCGCGAGCCAGACGCAATACTGCGGCATGTTCCTCACGCCGACCCTGCGTAACGTCTCCACGCGCAAGACCTTCTTCCACAACGGCGTGTATCGCGACCTCAAGCACGTGATGGACTTCTACAACCTGCGCGAAACGTCGCCGGAAAAGATCTATCCGCTCGATGCCTCCGGCAAGCCGCAAAAGTACAACGATCTGCCGGCGAAATACGCGGCCAATGTCGATATTGCCGATGCGCCGTTCGACCGTAAATATGGCGATAAACCGGCGATGTCCGATCAGGATATCGACGACATCATCGCGTTCCTGAAGACGCTGAATGACGGCTACAAGCAATAAGCGCCGCGCGCGCGGCTTCACCATGATCGAAGTGCTCGTGGCGCTCGCCATCATTGCCGTCGCGCTGGCGGCATCGATGCGGGCGGTGGGCAACCTCGCGTCCAGTGAAGCGGAATTGCACCTGCGCCTGCTGGCCGGCTGGAGTGCGGATAACGCGCTGACCGATCTGCGCGTCACGCACGCCTGGCCGCCGCTCGGCGTGAAGCAGTTCGACTGCTCCGAAGGCAACTTCGCACTCGTGTGCACGGAAAACGTGAGCACCACGCCGAACCCGCTGTTCAGGCGCGTGGAGATCTCGGTCACGGCGCCGGGACACAAGGGCCGGCTAGCGCAGCTCATGACGATGTTCGACGATGAAATCAACCGTTCGCTCTAATCGGCGCGCCGTCCTGCATGCGGGTGCACGCGCGGGTGCACGCACGGGCGGCTTTACGCTGCTGGAATTGCTGGTCGCGGTGGCGATTCTCGCGGTGGTCGCGGTGCTCGCGTGGCGCGGTCTCGACGCCATTGCACGGGGCCGCGATTCCATCACGCGTTCGATGGCCGACGAGCGCGTGTTCGCGCAACTGTTCGACCAGATGCGCATCGACGCGCGGCTCGCCGTTTCCGACGATGAAACCGGCGGCAGCGCGATTGCCGCCGACGCCTCCGGCCTGCAGATCGTGCGCACCTGGCCCGCTGCGGCAGGCGAGGCGCCGCGGCTGGAAGTCGTGCGTTATCACGTCGCCGATGGTCTGGTGATCCGCTATGCGTCGCCGCCCATCGGCAACTTCAGCCAGCTTCGCCGCACGATGCGCAAGGGCGAAGACAGCACATGGAGTTCGGTTGCGCTGATGAACGGCGTGAACGCGATCCAGGTGCGCATGTACGTGCCCAAAACCGGCTGGACGACGCAAATGACCGATGTGCGCAGCGCGATCGTGGCCAACGACAACAACCTGACGATCCCGCAACTGGCCGCGATGCCGCTGCCGCGCGCGGTGACCGGATTGCGCGTGAGCATTCGCGCGGCGTCGCTCACGCGGCCCGTCGATCGCGCGTTTCTGGTAGGGGAGTGAGGATGCGCAGCAGTGGATCTCCCCGCACGCCGCGTCATAAGCAACGTCATCAGCAACGCCATAAGCCGCGCGAACGCGGCGCGGCGATCATTACGGCGCTGCTGGTGATGGCGTTATCGGCGATTCTCGTCTCGGGCATTCTCTGGCGCGAGCAGGTGCAGGTTCGGCGCATCGAAAACCAGCGCCTGATCGGCCAGGCGCAATGGGTGGCGCGCGGCGCGCTCGACCTGACGCGGCTCGTGCTGCACGCGGAAGCCGACACCTTGCCGTCCGTGACCTATCTGGGCGGACTCTGGAGCACGCCGGTTGCGCGCACGCGCCTGAGTCATTTCATCGGCGAAACGGGCGGCGACGAAGATGCGATGGCCGGATCGACCTGGCTCACCGGTACGGTCGAAGACGCCCAGTCGCGTTTCAATCTGCGCAGTCTGGTGGCGAATCCGTCGCCCGGCGTGCTGGAAGTGAACGTGACGCAATTGCAGGCATTCCAGCGGCTGCTGCAACTGTTGGGTCTCGATGGCAAGCTGGCGAGCAAAACGGCGCTCTATGTGCGCGCCGGGCTGTCGCATTCCGCCACGCGTTTCGAAAACGCCGGAACAACGAGCGCATCCAGCACATCGGCCACATCGAGCCAGCCGCAAGAAGACGGCGCCAATGTCACCGATAACCCCGGCCTCGACGATGACGACGACGCGGACAGCAAGGTCGCATCGCTGCTGATGACCGACACGGACGCCTTGCTCGACATTCCCGGTTTCACGCCGGCTGCCGTCGCACGCTTGCGTCCGTTTATCACGGTGCTGCCGAACGCCACGCCGGTGAACATGAATACCGCGAGCGCCGAGGTCTTGAGCGCCATCGTGCCGGAAATGACGCTGGCAAAAGCGCAGGCGTTCGTCGCGCGTCGTCAGACGGTGTTCTTTCGCAATATGAGCGATGTGTCGCTGGCGCTGGCCGCCGCCGATGTCGAAGGCGTGACACTGGATTCGTCGCTCTACGACGTGAACACCAGCTACTTTCTGGTGCACGGCGGCGTGCAGCACGATCGCGCCGAAGTGGACCGCACGACGCTGGTGTGGCGCGATCCGCTGACTCACGCCACACGCGTGGTGCGCGTGCAGGATCAGCTATGAAAGGGGGCTATTTTGCAAAGCGGCGCGACTGAATTTTTTCGTCGCTATAATGCCGGCGCGGGGCTCTACGAACAGGAATACTAATAATATCTGAGAGAGGTGGCCGTGGAAGCTAACATGAATGTCATGTCGAACCATCCCGGTGTAGCCTTTGCCGAACCGTCGCGAGCGCGGGGTGAGAGAGACCTTCTGCGCTCGCTCCATGTGAGCGTCGACCGCATGATGGTTGGCGTGCTGTGGGCCTTGTTCGCCGCCGCCTGCGGACTCGCGAGCCACTACGACACGTGGCAGGCCGTGTTTGTGATCGGCTTGCCGACTGCGGCGCTCGGCACGATTCTGGCCTTTGTGCTGCCTGGCTGGCTGATCACGCGCCTCTATATGGCCGCATCGCTGATGACGTTTGCCGCGCTCCATATCCATCAGGAGCATGGCGTGCTGGAGCTGCATTTCGGCGTCTTCGTCTTTATGTCTTTCCTGCTGGCGTATCGCGACTGGCGGGCGATTCTTTGCGCCGCCGCTGTGATTGCCGTTCATCATGTGGCGTTCAATTATCTCCAGTTGTGGGGATTCGGCGTGTTCTGCTTTACCTCGCCGTCGCTCGTCACGGTGCTGGAACACGCGGCTTATGTCGTCGTTCAGGCGGTCCTGCTGAGCTATATCGCGCACAGCATGAAACAGGACGCGATTGCCGGGCGCGAACTGGCCATGCTCGGCGATGTGCTGTCGCGTCACGCCGGGCATTTCGATCTGCGCGTCGACTGCATTACGTCGCTCAAGGGCGCGGGCAGCCGCCTGTTTCAGGGCACGCTGGCTGCACTGCATCGCACGATGCGCGATATCGTCGGCACGATCGACACGATGGCGAAAGCGTCGGACAGTATCGCCGAACGCAATCGCGCTCTGTCCGGGCAGATCTCGACGCAGGCATCGACGCTCAAGGACAGCGCGGCCGCTATCGGCGTGATCGAGCAGCGCGTGCGCGAAAGCGCCGATCACGCCCGGCAGGCCAATCGCATGGCGCAGGAAGCGGCGGGCATCGCGCAGGATAGCGGCCGCGCGGTGAGCGATCTGGTCGGCAAGATCGGGCAGATCAATCAGGCGACCGGCAATATGAGCGCGATGATCGAAACCATCGAGGCGATCACGGTGCAGACCAATATCCTCGCGCTCAATGCGGCGGTAGAAGCGGCGCGGGCGGGCGAGAAAGGGCGCAGCTTTGCCGTCGTGGCCGGGGAAGTGCGCGCACTGGCGCAGCGCAGCGCGGCCGCCGCGAAGGAAATCAAGCTGCTGATCGAGGCATCGCAACAGCATGTTGAGGAGGGCGCGGGACTCGCGCAGCGCGCGGGCGAATCGATGGCGAGCGTGCTGGCGCGCATCGAAGCCGTGGCCGGCGTGGTGGAAAACGTCGCGGCTGAAAGCGCGCTACGTTCGCAGGACTTCGAGCACTTTCTACGCGAGATGGCCGCCATCGATGCGATGTTCGCGAGCGATGTGGCGCATGTGTTCGATGTGAGCGCGGCGTCGGCGGGATTGCGGCAACAGGCGAACAATCTGCACCGGGCGGTTTCGATCTTTCTGGTGGATGACGGCGCAGAAGACGATGAAGGCTGAGCCGCGCGACGCCGCTTGCGTCATATCGCTGTGCTAACCTTGCGCAGCTTCGCGCTTTGCCATGCCGCTTCACAACCGCTTTTTGCCATCCCGTATCGACATCCTGCCAGGAAAGAGAGCCCGATGAGACAGCACAAGAAGTTGCGCACGAAACCATCTATTGCACTGCGCCATGCCGCGCGCATGATCGCCGCCGCCGTGGCGTGCGCGGGCGGCGTTCTGGCCGCACCGGCCGCGCACGCCGCGCCGACTGAAATCCAGTTCTGGCATGCAATGGAATCGGAACTGGGCGAGCGCGTGAACGAAATCGCCCAGCAATTCAATGCTTCGCAAAGCGACTACAAGATCGTGCCGGTTTTCAAGGGCACTTACGATCAGACGCTGGCGGCCGGCATTGCCGCTTATCGCAGCGGCGACGCTCCCGCGATCCTGCAGGTCTACGAAGTCGGCACGGCCACGATGATGCAGGCGAAAAAAGCCGTCGTGCCGGTGTACGACGTGATGAAAAATGCTGGCGTGCCGTTCGACGAAAAGGCGTTCGTGCCGACCGTCGCGAGCTATTACAGCGACGCGAAAACCGGTCATCTGGTATCGATGCCGTTCAATAGCTCCACGCCGCTGCTTTATTACAATCGCGACGCCTTTAAAAAGGCTGGCCTGAATCCCGATGCGCCGCCCAAAACGTGGCCCGAAGTCGCCGCCGATGCCGCAAAACTCAAGGCCGCTGGCCTGACCTGCGGCTTCACGACCGGTTGGCAAGGCTGGATTCAGATCGAAAACTACAGCGCCTGGCAGGCCGCGCCGATCGCCACGCGCAACAATGGTTTCGACGGCGCAGACGCCGAACTCGAAATCAACAAGCCGCTGCAGGTTGCGCATATCGCCTTCCTGCAGAAGATGGCGAAAGACGGCACCTTCACCTATGTGGGCCGCAAGGACGAAGCTACCGCCAAGTTCTATAGCGGCGACTGCGGCATCATGATGGGATCGTCGGGCGCGCTCGCCAATGTGCAGAAGTACGCGAAGTTCCAGTTCGGCACCGGCATGATGCCGTATGACCCGAGCGTGAAAGGCGCGCCGCAGAACGCGATGATCGGCGGGGCGAGTCTGTGGGTGCTGGCGGGCAAGAATCCCGAGGTCTACAAAGGCGTTGCGAAGTTTCTCGCCTATCTGACTTCGCCTGCGGTGGCCGCGAAGTGGCATGAAGATACCGGCTATCTGCCGGTGACGACCGCGGCTTACGATCTCGCGCGCAAGCAAGGCTTCTACACCGCGCATCCGGGCGCCGATACGGCCACCAAACAGATGCTCAACAAGCCGCCGCTGCCCTATACGAAGGGCCTGCGTCTGGGCAACATGCCGCAGATTCGCACGGTGGTGGACGAGGAACTCGAACAGGTCTGGACCGGCAGCAAGACGCCGCAACAGGCGCTCGATTCGGCCAATTCGCGCGGCAACGAATTGCTGAGGCGTTTCGAAAAACAGGGCGGTTAAGCGTAAAACCGCAGGTCACGAACAACGGCGCGCTGCCTTTGAAACAGCGCGCCGTTTTGTTTTAGAACCACGCGTCCTGCATGTCGAGCGTGGTGCGATCGAGCGACGCAAGCAGATCGAATTGCGCCGAGGTCTTCGGCAATTCCCATGCGAAGAAGTACGTGGCCGCCGCGAGCTTGCCGCGATAAAAATCGGCGTCGTCGCCTTGTGCGTGCTTGAGCGCCGCGCGCGCGGCCAGCGCTTGTTCGAGCCAGACCCAGGCGACAACCACGTGGCCGAACGCTTCCAGATACACCGAAGCGTTCGCCAGCGTCACATTCGGGTCGCCTGCCGCCCACAGCGCGCGCGTGACCTCGGTCAGACGCGCCAGCGCCGCTTCGAGCGCGCGCGCATGCGCGGCGTCCTGCGCTTCGCCATTCGAGCGCGCACGATCGAGCGTGGCCTGCACGCGCTGCGCAAACAGCTTGAGCGCGGCGCCGTCCTTGATCGTCACCTTGCGGCCCAGCAGGTCGAGGCCCTGAATGCCGTGCGTGCCTTCGTGAATCGGATTGAGGCGGTTGTCGCGATAGAACTGTTCGACGTTGTATTCGCGCGTATAGCCGTATCCGCCATGCACCTGGATCGCCAGATCGTTGGCGGCGAGACACCATTGCGACGGCCAGCTTTTCGCAATCGGCGTGAGCAGGTCGAGCAGCAGCGTGAGCGGTTCGCGCGCGGCATCGTCGTCGATGGCGCTGGCTTCGTCCACGAGCTTCGCGCACCAGAGGTTCAGCGCGAGCGCGCCTTCCACGTAGCTTTTCTGCGCGAGCAGCATGCGGCGCACGTCCGCGTGTTCGACCAGCTTGATCTGCGGCGAGGCCGGGTCCTTGCCCGCCGCGCCCATGCCGCGTCCCTGCGGACGATTGCGCGCGTAATCGAGCGCGTGCAGATAACCGGTGTAGCCGAGCATCGTCGCGCCCAGACCGACGCCGATGCGCGCCTCGTTCATCATATGGAACATGCAGGCGAGGCCCTTGTGCGGCTCGCCCACCAGATAGCCGATCGCCCCTGCGCGGCCGCCCGGCGCGTACTTCGTGCCCTCGCCGAAATTCAGCAGGCAGTTGGTGGTGCCGCGATAACCCATCTTGTGATTGAGACCCGCGAGCACGACGTCGTTGTGCTCGCCGCGCGAGCCGTCTTCGTTGACGAGGTACTTCGGCACGATGAAGAGCGAAATGCCTTTCACGCCGGGAATGAGTTTGCCGTCCGGACCGGGAATCTTCGCCAGCACCAGATGCACGATGTTCTCGGAAAGCTCGTGCTCGCCGCCCGAAATCCACATCTTGTTGCCGCGCAGACGATATTGCGCACCCAGCGCGGATTCGCCTTCGTAATCGGCGCGCGTGGCGACGTCCGAAAGCGAGGAACCGGCCTGCGGCTCCGAAAGACACATCGTCCCGAAGTAGCGGCCTTCGAGTTCGGGCTTCACGAAGGTCTCGATCTGCTGTTCGGTGCCGTGCTTGAGCAGCAGGTTCGCATTGCCGATGGTCAGGAACGGATAGGCGCTCGACCCCACGTTGGCCGCCTTGAACCAGGCGAAGCCGGCTTTTTCGACCACCAGCGGCAACTGCATGCCGCCGTAGTCGTAATCCTGGCCCGCCGCCATCAGGCCCGCTTCGCAGAACGCCTTCAGGGCGGTCTTCACCTCGGGGATGATGGTGACGGTCTCGCCGTCGAAATGCGGCTCGTGCTGGTCGTTCTTCTTGTTGTGCGGCGCGAACAGGTCGGTGGCGATCTTCTCGCAGGTGTCGAGCGCGGCGTCGAAGGTTTCGCGCGAGTGATCGGCGTAGCGTTCGATGCGCGTCAGGCGCTCGACATCGAGCCATTCATACAGCAGAAAATTCAGGTCACGGCGGGAGAAGATCAGCGACATGGCAGGCGGTCTCGCGAAATAGGTGACGAGGAAGTACGCCAGACTACACTGAAATAGAACGATCGTGCTATTGGTGATTGCGCGAAGGGCACACGGGGTTTGCGAGGTTTCGCATCGCGCAGCTTGCTTTGCCGCTGCGTCCCGGAAACAATGGTGCGCCGCGCGCTCATCGAGCTGTTGCGGTTCAGTCAACGCGCATTTTCTGCCCACTCACGGACACTCACTGAAGAACAGGAGCATTTGCATGAGCCAACCCGCGCTGATCGTCATCGACCTCCAGAACGACTACTTTCCCGGCGGCGCGTTCGAGCTCTGGAACGCCGACGCGACGCTCGCCGTGGTCGAGCGCGCGATCGGCCGCGCGCAGGCGAAGGGCATTCCGGTGATCCACGTCCAGCACGTCGCCGATGCCGCCAAAGGCAACTCGCCGTTCTTCAACGCGGGCACGGTCGGCGTGGAAACGCATGCGCGCATCCAGGCCGCCGCGCCCGACGCGCCCGTGGTCGTCAAGCAGTTCGCCGATGCCTTCGAGCGCACCACGCTGCACGACACCTTGCAGCGCCTGGGCGTGGACGAACTGATCCTGTGCGGGATGATGACGCAGAACTGCGTGACGCACACGGCGCTGTCCCGCCGCGCGGACGACTACCAGAAAGTGACCGTGCTCAGCGACGCCTGCACGACGGTCAGCCAGATGATTCACGCCATCGCGCTTAACGCGCTGGCTACGCGCGTGACGCTGGCGCCTTCCACCGAAGTCTTCTGATTTTTTGCCGATCTGAACGGTGCGCTTGCGGTTGAGGAAGATCAGCGTCTTTTTCGCTGCAGGCGCGCCGGGTTGCGCGAAGCCCGCACTGATGTTTTTCTCCGCCATCGCCAGAAAATCCGGCCGAATCGTCTAAGAAAGCCCGTGAAACGTTTGCAAATACTCGAATAAATAAGGGCTTTATAAAGTTATGGCGCATACGTGCCGTAGACTGGCGAACGGGCTGCGTTCGCACCGCGCGAGGCCGGCCTGCTCCGTATTTCCCATTTTTATCGCCGCCCTGTGCCTTCCCGGATTGCCGGGCCGAGGCCGCAGCGCGGCGACATTGTGTCGTGGTATCGTCGCGGCCCTTCGCGCGTAGCTAATAAGCCGCGTAAATCAACCGCGTCACTCAACTATTCAGGCTCAAAGGAGGCCTTCCCGTGATGAACGTGCTGGGCTGCATCGTCTACAAGCACAATCCGTGGCTCGTTCTGGTGGCCGTGCTGATCTGCGGCACGGGTTCGTGGGTGACGGCGCGCCTCGTGCGGCGGGCGTTCGCCACGCGCGGCATGCAGCGCGCGGGCTGGCAATTCCTCGCCGCCACCACGGCGGCCGTGGCGATCTGGTGCACGCATTTCGTGGCGATGCTCGGCTTCGAACCGGGCGTGCCGGTCAGTTTCGATCCCGTGCTCACCATCGTTTCGCTGCTGATCGCGCTGGGCGGCAGTTTCCTCGGCATTTTCGTGGCGTGCAGCGGCATGACGCGCGCCGCGCCGGCGATTGGCGGCGCGCTGGTCGGGCTGTCCATTTCGCTGATGCACTACACCGGCATGACGGCGTACCGCGTCGAGGGCATCGTCACCTGGAACCGTCCGTATCTGGTGGTCTCGATCGTGTTTTCGGTGGTGTTCGGCGCGCTCGCGTTCGACCGCGCCTCGCGCCGGCCCGCCCTCAACGCCGAGGGCGGCGAGGGCAACGCACCCAGCGCGCGCGCTCAGGTGGCTGCGGTCGCGGCGCTGCTCGCGACGGCCATCGCCACGCTGCACTTCATCGGCATGAGCGCGTTCCAGATCGAGCCGCTCGCCATCGACCCGCACGTGGCCAATTCCGCCGCGCTCGAAGCGCTGGCGCTGGCGGTGGCCGGCATGGCCTTCATCATCGCCGGTGCGGGCCTCGTCAGTTATCTGCTCGACGACAGCGTGCGCGCCGAATCGGTCGAACATCTGCGCACCATGGCGCTTTCGGACATGCTCACCGGCCTGCCGAACCGCGCCGGTTTCAACGAACGCCTCGACGCCGAAATCACGCGCACGGCCGCGCATGGCGGCAAGCTGGCGCTGGTGGGCATCGACCTGAACCGCTTCAAGGACATCAACGATCTGCGCGGCCACCACGCGGGCGACGAAGTGCTGCGCATCCTGGCGCTGCGTTTCAAGAGCCTCGTGCGCGACGACGAATTCGTCGCACGCGTGGGCGGCGACGAATTCGTGGCGCTGCGCCGCTTCCAGCGCCGCGAAGCGCTCGACGACTTTCTGCATCGGCTGGAGGCGGCGCTGTTCCGCCCGATCCGCTACGACGACTGGGAAGTGATCTCGGGCGCGAGCATGGGCGTGGCGATCTACCCGGACGACGCCACCACGCAGACCGTGCTGATCAATAACGCCGATCTGGCGATGTACCGCGCCAAGGCCGACCTCACGCGCTCGGTGTGTTTCTACGAGCCGAAGATGGACGAAATGGCGCGCGCGCGCCGCTCGCTCGCCGCCGATCTGCGCGACGCGCTCGCGCGCGGGCAGTTGAGCGTGCATTACCAGGTGCAGACCTCGATTGCGAGCGGCGAAATCTGCGGCTACGAAGCGCTGCTGCGCTGGGAGCATCCGCGTCAGGGCTTTATTTCGCCGGGCGTGTTCATTCCGCTGGCCGAAGAGAACGGCCTGATCCTGTCGATTGGGGCGTGGGTGCTGCGCGAAGCGTGCTCGCGCGCGGTGACGTGGCAGCCGCCCTGCAAGGTGGCCGTGAACCTCTCGCCGGTGCAGTTCGCGCACGACGATCTGCCTTCGCTGGTCGCCGAAGTGCTGGCCGAAACGGGGCTGCCGCCATCGCGTCTCGAACTCGAATTGACCGAATCGACGATTTTCGCCGACCGCGAACGCTCGCTCGAAACGCTGCAACGCATCAAGGAACTGGGCGTGAACCTGGCGCTCGACGACTTCGGCACCGGCTATTCGTCGCTCGATACGCTGCGCTCGTTCCCGTTCGACAAGATCAAGCTCGACCAGTCTTTCGTGAGCGAAGCCGAATCGAGCCGCCAGGCGACGGCGATCATCCGCGCGGTGCTGGCGCTGGGCAAGAGTCTGGGAATTCCCGTGCTGGCCGAAGGCATCGAAACGCAGGATCAGCTCGATCTGCTGGCGGGCGAGGGGTGCGACGAAGTGCAGGGCTTCCTGCTGGGCCGCCCCGTGCCGCTGGCGCAACTGGTGGCGAGCGGCAAGCTGAGCCTCTTGGGCGCGGCGGCGACTGAACCCGCGCCGCCGGTCGCTGCGGTTGCAGTCGCAGCGGGTTGAAACGCTGCGCTGGCAGGCGGCTGAACAGCCGTCTTGCCGCATACGCAGCGCTAAATGTGGTGTCTTGAGCGCCTTAAATCGCGGCCAGGCTCCACGGCCGCGTGTCCAGCTCGTGCGCGGCGCCGCGCATGCTGCCGAGCGACGATTCCACCCGCCGCACCAGCGACATCAGACGCGGCGCGATATCGTCGATCAACTGGTTGTCGCCGAGATTGAACACGGCAATCGAGCAGCTGAACACCCAGTATTCATCGTCGATGGGCGAAACCAGCGGGATCGCGACGGAGTGAATCTCGCGCTGCATATCGCCGTAAGACACTGTGCAGCCCGATTCGCGCAACTGCTGCCGCGCCTGCGCGAGCCGCTGCGCCAGCAGTTCGCCCTTGACCGGATCGCGCGTGAGCACGTCCTGCAGATACAGTTCGCGCGCCGCGGGCGGCACGGTCCACAGATACGCGCGGCCCGCTGCCGTGCGCGACAGCGACACGCGCGTGCCGGTTTCCGCGCGATACACCGAACTGCCCGCGCCCTGAATCACTTCCGTGTAGGCCAGATTCATCCGATGGCCGACCGCGAGCTTCACCTGGCCCTGACAGTAATCGGCCAGTTCCTGCATCATCGGCCGGGCGATCTGGCGGATCGTCATGCGGCCGAGCGCGGGCGCGGCGAGGCTCACCATCTCCGTGCCCAGCACGTATTTCGAAATACGCTCCGAATAGCGCAGCAGGCCGAATTCGCAGAGCGTGTTGATCAGGCGCAGCGCGGTGGGCTTGGGCAGACCAGTGCGCTCGACCAGTTCGCGCGCCGACAGCTCCGACGCCCCCATCGAATAGCACTGCAGAATCCGGATGCCGCGTGCGAGTGCGCTAACGAGCACGGCTTCGCTGGATGATTCGGCCGCCTCGTCGGCGCGGCCGGTACTCTCGCGGTCGCGGCTGAGTGGGTCTTTCATGTCGGATTCCTTCGTCGGGATGAGGGCGGCGCAACCAGGATTAACCCTGTGCGCCGCGCGGCAAACCCGGCATTCTAGCTTCGACATTTGATGCAAAACAAGAATTTAAGACGGCAGTCTCATTTTTTTTGAGAATCGCGACGCTTTGCCGCGCCCAGTTTGCCGTGCGATGTGGTGATCGAAGCCGGTTGGGACGGGAATCTGGACTTGCCGGTTCGATCGAACGCAATCGTCGCGCGCTTATGCGCGCCGGATCGACCGTTGACGGGTGATGGGGACGTACCGCATGATTGTCCGCATGAGCCATTTTTCTCTCGCCCGCGCGATCAGCGCGATCACTACGACCACCACGACCGCTTCTGGCGGGTCGTGAGGTCGAGACGCGAGCACGGTTCAACGCTATCAAGCGCATCCACCCCAAGGCCCCGCCGGTAACGGACGGGGCCTTGTCGTTTCTTTCGCCCTCGCTTCCGTACCGGCAACAACGAGGAATCGAAGGAGAAACGCCATGCAAGACCCTCTCGCGCCCCGCCGCGCCCTGCTGATCGTCGATATGCAGCTCGGTCTGTTCAACGCCAGCCCGGCGCCGCACGAAGGCGCGCGCGTGCTCGCCAACATCAACACGCTGATCGCGCGGGCGCGCGAGGCGGGTGCGCCGATCTACGCCGCGCGCCACACCGGGCCAGCCGGTTCGCCGCTCGCGCCCGATAGCGCGCTGACGCAACTGCTGCCCGATCTCGATGTGGACCCGGCGCGCGACACGGTGTTTGCGAAAACGCGGCCGAGCTGTTTCGTCGGCACCGGTCTCGCGCAGCAACTGGCCGAAGCGGGCGTGAGCGAGGTGGCGATCGTGGGTATGAAGAGCGAATATTGCGTCGATACGACTTGCCGCGCCGCGCTCGATCTGGGCCTGCGCGCCGTGCTGATCGAGGACGCGCACACCACGATGGATACGCCGTCGCTCAAGGCGCGCGAGATCGTCGAGCATCACAATCGCACGCTCAATGGGCCGTTTGTGCGACTCGCGCGCACGGACGACTTCGAGTTCTGATCGCGACGCCTGAAAAACAAAACGCGCCTGCGAAAGCAAGGCGCGTTTTGCGTGGCGGCAAGCGCAACGAGCGCGGATGGACTACCGCAAGCCCGGCCTCAAGGTCGCCACTTCGTCGAGCGCATCGAAAATCCCGACCACATCGTCGTTCATGCCCGCGCGTTGATCGCGCGCATGCGTGCCGACAACTTCATCCCAGAACGACTCCGAACCGTATTGCAGCCGTTGCGCGTGCAGCCGGCGCGTGAAGAGTTGCAGATCGACCTTCGCCGCATTGCCGACCGAACCCATCAGCCCATAAGCGCCATTGGCCACCAGCGGCGCGGCGCGGCTGGCGCGCGCTTTGGCGATGGCGCTGGCGATGCGCTGCTCGCCGCTGCGATGCGCGGCGCAGCCTTGTTCCGCTGCCACGCGCGTGGCGGCCACATGTCCGGCCATCACGCTCAACTGGCGCTCGAGCGCGAGAAAGGTGCTGCAGGTGCGGCTGGCCGGCGCGCGGCCGTTGACATACGCAGTGCTGATGTCGAGCACGCGCTGCATCGCGCCCGCCATGGTGGCGGCGGTCACGATCGCACCCAGTTCCGCGATGCCGCGCGCGGGCAGCGGCTGCGCCACGCGCGTGTCGAAGCGCACGGTGGCGTCGAGGGCATCGCCATGTTTTTCCACGCAGGAAGCGTTGAGCGCGACCAGCCAGGTGCCGGTATTGGTTTCCACGACCACGGCATCGGCGACCTGACCGTAGGGCACGAAGGCCGAACGTTGCGTGGCATCGGCGATGGCGAGCGCAATCGGCCCGCGCGGCGCGGCCACGTTGGCGGCCGCGAGCAGATGGCGCGCGATCATGGTGTGTGCGGCGGGCAGCGGCAAGGCGTGCTGGCCGAACGCGAACAGCACGCCCGCCGCCTGCGCGAGCGGCAGATCGGCGCCGCCCAGCGTTTCCGGCACGAGTGCGTCGAGCAGGCCGAGCGCTTCGAGTTGCCGCCAGAGTTCGCGTCCGGCGCGGCGGTCCTGCGTCAGCTCCACGCCGCGCACGAATTGCGGCGTGCAGAGATCGCCGAGCACGGTTTGCGCCGATGTCGTCAGCGTATCGTCCATGGTGTGTCTCTCCCTTATTGGCGTCATGCGCCCGCTCGATAAAGCGCGTGCTGCGCGGTCGTCATGGATCGTCCTCCTGATGCTGTCTTCTTTATGGGCGGCTCGCCGCCTCTTTGAGTCGTTCCGATTCTATGAGCGCGTTCCGCACGAGGCAACCCGAAAAAAACCCGACAAAAACCCTGTATTCCGCTTTGCCGTGCGTGCGCCGCGTGAAATCGAAACGGCCGGATGCGCGCAACGCCAGTCTCCTCGGGCGATACGCGGCGGGCGCATGACATCGGCGCGGTTTTGTTCCATCTCACGACGTAATGCATTGCGGATCTGGAAATAACGCCGAGCCTCGCGTGTGAATTCGTTGCGGGCGCAATGGGTTGGCGCAATCGTTCGCGAAGCGAAGCGTGTTGCCGATGCCGAGATGATGTATCCCCAATATTGAACGCCGATGAAAAACTGAGACGTACGGTCAAGCGCGCCGCGCGAAGGCGGTTATTGTCAGCAGACAAATGGGAGAAAAGCAGGAATACATACGGGCGCCCGCCGATCCTTGCGCGGCAGCCGGTCAATCACGCGTCGCGAACGGGTCCGGGGAAGGGCTGGACGACCCGCGCGGGCGTTTTTCCGGGCAATCCGGACAGCTAGCAAGCCAATAAAAAAGCGAGCAAGACCATGCGTGCCAATCCGAAAGACTCCTCTTGCGGCCCTGCGAACTGCGGCCGCCTGCCAGCCATCCTCGCCGATGCCGAACTCGATCACGTCGAGCGCATGGTGCAATACATGAACCGCGCACAAGCCGCGCAGTTGCCGCACTCGCCGCGCGGCATCGACGGCGAATACTGGAAGAAGCGTCTGCACAAACTGGAATCGACTTACGATCTGGTGGCGACGCAGCGCAGCCGGGTGGCGCGTTTGCTGGAGATCCTCAACGGCGCCGACGTTCAATCGGACGCAGCCACCACAGCGCGCAACGCCTTTGCGTTCTGACTGGCGCGGTATCGCAGACTTTGGCGCAGGCGCATCGGCGCGCCTGCCTATTCGAATGCGCGCGCAGTCCTGAAAAAGACGCGCATTCCGCTCATTTCCCGTTCGAACCCGATCAGGCTTTCGCCGTGATCGTGCCTGGGCAGCCCGCGCCGTGCAGCCCACCGGCCAGCCATCGCGCTTCCAACCGTCCCCATTTTGATCGTTTCAATCACACAAATGATTGAATTGCGCAATCCTGCGCGCGCGTTTACACTGCGCCATGATCGTTTCAATCAAAACATTGAGCAAACCGATCAAAACCACCAGAGCGACCACGCTGGCCCAAGGCGTGCGCCGATCGGATCATCATTGAGGAGACTCGCATGGCCCAGATTCCTATCAAGCGTTCGATCGAGCGCGTTCCCGGCGGCATGATGATCGTGCCGTTGCTGGTCGGCTCGCTCGTGGCGACCTTCGTGCCCGGCCTGCCGAAGTTCTTCGGCTCGTTCACCAACGCCCTGTTCACCGGCGCGCTGCCGATCCTCGCGGTGTTCTACGTCTGCATGGGCGCGAGCATCGACGTGAAAGCCACGCCTTATCTGCTCAAGAAGGGCGGCGCGCTGTTCATCACCAAGGTGGGCGCGGCGATCATCGTCGGCGTGCTGATGGGGCATTTCCTCGGCGAGCAGCCGGTCGCTTCGGGTCTGTTCGCGGGGCTGTCCACGCTGGCCGTGGTCGCCGCCATGAACGACACCAACGGCGGTCTCTACATGGCGCTGATGGGCCAGTACGGCCGCTCGGAAGACGTGGGCGCGTACACCATCATGTCGCTGGAGTCGGGCCCGTTTCTCACGATGGTCACGCTGGGCGTGGCCGGTCTTTCCGCGTTTCCGTGGCAGACGCTGGTGGGCAGCATCCTGCCGCTGTGCGCCGGGATGCTGCTTGGCAATCTCGACCGCGAAATGCGCGCTTTCCTCGCGCGCGCCGTGCCGGTGATGATTCCGTTTTTCGCGCTCGCGCTGGGTGCGGGCCTCGATCTGCACAAGGTCTGGCAGGCCGGTTTGCTCGGCATCGGTATGGGCGTTGCGGTCGTGATCGTGACGGGCATTCCGCTGTATTTCGCCGATCGCGTGACCGGCGGCACGGGCGTGGCCGGTGTGGCGGCCGCCAATACGGCGGGCAATGCCGCCGCCGTGCCGGCGCTGGTCGCGGCGGCCAATCCGGTCTACGAACACGCGGCGCAAAGCGCGACGCTGCTGGTCGCGGCCTGCGTGGTGGTGACGGCGATTGCCTCGCCGGTGCTCACGGCCTGGACCGCGAAACGCGCCCAGGCGCGCGAAGCGAAGCACAATCGCGCGCAGAACAGCATGCAGAACAGCGCACAGGCTTGCGAAGGCAAGAGGCTCGCGCCATGAAGTTGCTGATCATCGCCGACGATCTTTCCGGCGCCGCCGATTGCGCGATCGGGTTCGCGAACGCGGGCCATCGCACGGTGGTGACGCTCGACGAAGCCCAGGCCGCGCACGACGCCGACGTGATCGCCGCCGACACCGACACGCGCCGTCTCGCGCCCGCCGATGCCGCTGCGCGCACCGCGCACGCGTCGGCTGCGTTGGGTCGCGAACGCCGGCTGTACAAGAAGATCGACTCGACGTTGCGCGGCAACTGGGCCGCCGAAGTCGCGGCCTTGCAGAAGCAGGCGGGCCTGGCGATCGTCGCGCCGGCGTTTCCGGCGACGGGCCGCACGGTGCGCGGCGGCGCGCTGCTCGTGCATGGCGTGCCGCTCGACCAGACCGAAACCTGGCAGCTCGAACATGCGGGCCGCAACGCCGATATGGCGGCGATGCTGGCGGCAGCGGGCCTCAAAAGCGAGCGCTTCAACGCCGCGCTGCTGCACGACGATGCGCGCGCCTTGTCGCGCCGCGTGGCGCTGATCGCTGCGGAAGGCACGGACGGCGCGCAGGCGCTGATCGTCGATGCGCAAAGCGCCGCGGATCTGCGCGCGCTCGCAGGCGCAACGCTCGAACTCGACACGCCTTTTTTCTGGGTAGGCTCGGGCGGACTCGCGCGCGAACTGGCGACGCTCGACCCGCCGCGCGCCGCAAGCCATGCCGTTGCCGATAACGCCCACCAAGACCGCGGCGGCAGCGCGCCCGGCCCGATTCTCGTGATGGTCGGCAGTCTGTCCGCCGTGGGCGAGCGTCAATGCGCGGTACTGCGCGAGCGCGTCGGTCTCGTCGAACTCGTCGTGCCGCCGGACGTGCTGCGCGCCGGTCGGTCGCACGGGCACTGGTCGCAGTGGCTGGCGCGCATCGGCGCGGCGCTCGATACGTCGCATGGCACGACGCACGACACGGCGCACGCCGATCTGCTCCTGCGCATCGGCCGCGACGACGCTTTCGATCCTGCCGAAGGCGCGCAGCTTTCGGCGATGCTGGCCGCGCTGGTCGCACCGCATTTCGCCACGCTCGGCGGTCTGATTGCCACGGGCGGCGAGACGGCGCGCGCGATGCTCGACGCGGCCGGCATTGCGTCCCTGCGCCTGATCGCCGAAATCGAAGCGGGCGTAGCCGTCGCGCGCCCGCATGCGCAGACTGCGCAGACGCCACCCGCGCATCGGCCTGCAGTGGTCACCAAGGCCGGCGCTTTCGGCACCGACGATGCGCTCTACGCCGCCTGGCGGCATCTGCGCGAGCAGGCAAACACCCCAACCGAACACAACCCGACACAGGCATGAGCGGCGCGCGGCGCCTCACAACGAGCCGCGCACCGACGCCACGCAAGCACCATTGAGGAATTTATGAGCACTTACATCCCCGTCATCGGCATCACGATGGGCGACGCCGCCGGCGTTGGCCCCGAGGTGGTCGCGAAGAGTCTCACGCATGCGACGGTCTACGCGCAGTGCCGTCCGGTCGTGATCGGCGATGCGCGCCGCCTCGAACGCGCGATCGCCATCTGCGGGCTGGAACTCGCGGTGCGGCGTGTGAACGATCCGTCCGAGGCGCGCTACGAGCCGGGCATCATCGACGTGATCGACCTGAATCTGATCCCCGACGATCTGCCGTTCGGCCAGCTTTCCCCGCTGGCGGGCGACGCTGCGTACCAGTACATCGCGCGCGCGGTCGAACTCGCGCAGGGCAAGCAGATCGACGCGATCTGCACGGCCCCGCTGAACAAGGAAGCGCTGCACGCGGGCGGTCACAAGTATCCGGGCCACACGGAAATGCTCGCGCACCTCACGGGCGTCGAAGAAGTGTCGATGATGCTGGTCGCGCCGCAACTGCGCGTGATTCACGTGACGACGCATATCGGCATCATCGACGCGATCCGCAAGATCGAGCCGGGTCTCGTGCAGCGGACGATCGAGCGCGGCAACGCCACGCTGGTGAAGGCGGGCATCGAGCGGCCGCGCATCGGCGTGTGCGGGATCAATCCGCATGCGGGCGAAAACGGTCTGTTCGGTTATGGCGAGGAAGAGGAGAAGATCGTTCCCGCCGTGAAACTGCTGCAGGAACGCGGTCTCGACGTGACCGGCCCGCTGCCCGCCGATACGCTGTTCTTCCGCGCGGGCCGCGGCGACTTCGACCTCGTGGTGGCGATGTATCACGATCAGGGCCACGGTCCGGTGAAGGTGCTGGGTCTCGAAGCGGGCGTGAACGTGACGGTGGGTCTGGAAGTGATCCGCACCTCGGTCGATCACGGCACGGCGTTCGATATCGCGGGCAAGGGCGTGGTGGACGAAGGCAGCATGCTCGAAGCGCTGCGTCAGGGCGCGGAACTGGCCACGCGCCGCTAATGGCGTTTCGCCGATAAGGCGAGCGGACGGGCTCGCGCCATCGTGTAAGATCGCCGGGTCCGTTCAGCCACCGCTTATGCAATGAAAGCTTCCGATCGTCACCGCGCCATTCTCGAACTCGTGCAAACGCGCGAGGCCAACGTCGAACAGTTGACGGAGGCGCTGGGCGTGTCGGAGGCCACGATTCGCCGCGATCTGGCGGTGCTGCACAAGCAGCGCCGTCTCGTGCGCACTTACGGCGGCGCCACGGCGCTGGTAGGCGTGCACGAACCGGAAGCGTCGCTCGAAGAGCGCAAGGCCGCGCAGCGCGAGCAGAAAGAGCTGATCGCGCTGGCCGCAGCGGCCCATGTGCGCGATGGCGACACCGTCATGCTCGACGGCGGCACCACCTGCGCCGCGCTCGCGCGCCATCTGCTCACGCGCAGCGACCTGCATGTGATCACCAACAATCTGCTGGCCGTGACCACCCTCGCGAACGCGCCGGGTATCGAAGTCACGCTGCTCGGCGGCGATCTGCGCAGTTCGAGCATGAGCACGCTCGGGCCGCTGGCGGAACTGCTGCTGTCGCGCGTGAGCGTGGATACTGCATTTCTGGGTGCGGATGGTGTGGTGGCCGGCTTCGGTCTGTGCGAAGCGAGCGCGCAGCAGGCCTCGCTCAAGGACTGCATGATCCGGCGCGCGGCGCAGGTGATCGTGCTGGCGGATTCGGACAAACTCGGCCGCGCACGCCAGCAGCACTGGACGCCGCTCGAACGCGACTGGCGGCTGATTACCTCGGCGAGCGCGACCGAAGACATGCTCGAACCGTTTCGCGCGCTGCAGCGCGTCGAGGTGGAACTGGCGGGCTAAAGCGGCGCGGCGGGCGCATTCTGGTTCCCCGTTTGCGCGCGCCTCTGGCTCTACAACCGATCGCGCTTTAGCGCGACAATCATGGCTTCCCCACCCGCGCATCGTGGAGCCGCCATGTACGTCCCCGCCCATTTCGACGAATCCCGTCCCGAAGTCCTGCACGCATTGATCGCGCAGCATCCGTTCGGCACGCTGGTCACCCACGGCGCGAGCGGGCTGGACGCCAACCACATTCCCTTCGAACTCCTTGCTAATGAGGGCGGCCCGAGCACGTTGGGCACGCTGCACGCGCACGTGGCGCGTGCCAATCCGCTCTGGCAGGACGTGAAAGACGGCGACGACGTGCTGGCGATTTTCCGCGCTGGCGACGCCTATATTTCGCCGACGTGGTATCCCAGCAAGCACGAAACGCATCGCCAGGTGCCCACGTGGAATTACGTGGTCGTGCACGCGCATGGCCGCATCCGTATTCGCGACGATGAAAAATTCGTGCGCGGCGTGGTGGCGCGCCTCACGCGCACCCACGAAGCCAGCGAGCCAAAGCCCTGGAAAATGGGCGACGCGCCCACCGATTATCTCGACACCATGCTCAAGGCTATTGTCGGGCTGGAGATCGAAATCACGCGCCTCGTGGGCAAGCGCAAGCTTGGCCAGAACAAGGAGGCGCGCGATATTCGCGGCGCGGCGCAAGCGCTGGTCGCGCGTGGCGAAGAGGCGATCGGCGGTGTGATGCTCGATCACCTCGCGGGCCTTGAAAACAAGCCCTGAAACGCGGCACGCAGCGGTTTAGAACACCAGCCGCGAATGGCCGATGCCGCCGCCTTTCTCCACGCGAATCTGCGTGGCGATGCGCTCCTTCAAGCCTTCGACGTGGCTGATCACGCCGATCATCTTGCCGCTCGCGTTGAGCGTATCGAGCGCGTCCAGCGCGATTTCGAGCGTATCGCCATCGAGCGTGCCGAAGCCTTCGTCGAGGAACAGCGAATCGATCGACGTCTTGTGGCTCACGAGATCCGATAGCGCCAGCGCCAGCGCGAGACTCACCAGGAAGCTCTCGCCGCCCGAGAGCGTGCGCGTGTCGCGCGTGGCGTCCGCCTGCCAGCCATCGACGATCTCCAGTTCCAGTTCGCCCGTCGATTTACGGCGCAGCAGATAGCGCGCGTGCAGGCGATCCAGATGGCGATTCGCGAGCGCAAGCAGATGATCGAGCGTGAGACCTTGCGCGAAGCGCCGGAACTTGTCGCCCTTCGCCGAGCCGATCAGCGAATCCAGCCGCTGCCAGAGATCGGCATCGTGTGTTTGCGCTTCGATCTGCTCGAACAGTGCGCGCTGGCTTTCGCGCTGCTGCGCGTCACGCGTCAACAGCCCGCGCTGATGACCCAGACGTTCGTTGAGCGTGGCGCTTTCTTTTTCCCGCGCGTCGAGTTGTTCGGTGAGCGCTTCGAGCGTGGCCGCGGTACGCACCGGCGGCTCGACGGCTTGCAGGCGTGTGAGCTTTTCGCGCGCGCTGTGCAGCATGGCGCTGGCGGTCTGCTGATCCTGCTCGCGTTGCTGCTTGAGGGTTTGCAGGCGCTTGCGTTCGTCCGCAGGCAGCAGGGCGGCGAGGAATTGCGCCTGATCGGCAAACGGGCTTTGCGCGAGTGCGGATTGCCACGCCTGGGTGGCTTCGTCGAAGGCCGTGCGCTGTTGCGCGAGCGTGCGTTCGAGATTCGTAAGCTGACCGTCGATCGTGGCCAGTTCGCGTGTCAGTGCATCGGCGCGGGTGGCGCTGGCTTCGAATTGTTCGGGCGATGCTTCGCCGTCTTCTTCCTCGTCATCAAATAAGGATGCCGTAAGATTGTCGCGCGCTGGCGCAGCCTGCACCGTTTCCACGCCGATGCTGGCGCAGCGCTCGCGCCATGTCTGCCATTGCGCGCGTGCGGTATCGCATTGACTGCGCTGGCGGACCTGGTCCTGCGCGAGCGATTGCAGGCGCTGTTGCGTCTGCTGCCATTCGCGCCATTGCGCGTCGCGTGTTTGCAGCCATGCAGCGGCGTCTTCAGGCAAGGTGTCCAGCGTATAGCCGCTGGCGCGCAATACATCGAGTAATGCAGCGGATTCCTGCTCGTGCGCCGCTTGCAGCGCCGCACGTTCCTGTGCGATTTCTTCGCCACGCTTCGAGAGATTCTTGAGCGACTGCGCGAGCAGGTCGGCACGGGCGCGCGCAGCCTGAAGGGTATCGGCGCAACGCGTGCTGGTTTCGCGCGCGCGGGCGAGCGCTTCTTCGGCCTGTTCGGCGGCGTCCAGATGCTGCTTGATCTGTTGGGCCGCCTGCGCCGCCGATTCGCGTGCAGCAACGAGGGCATCGGCATCTTGCCACGCATCGGCCGCGATGGGTGGCGTCGCGAGCGCGTCCCATTCTTCGCGTTGCTGCGCAATACGCGCCGCGAGCTTCTCATGCTGCGTGGCCTGCTGCGTCAAGGTCGCGCGCAGCGCCGACAACGCCTGCTCGTTTGCGCTCACCCGCTGCGCGCAAGCCTGCAGTTCGGCGCGTGCCGCCTGCAGCGCAGTCTGCGTGGCGGATTCATCGAGCGCGCGATACGCGTCGATAGCCGGATGTTCGTGCGATCCGCACAACGGGCACGCATCGCCTGGCTGCAACCGCGCGCGATGTTGCGCGAGGCTGCGAATCATCTGCTCCTGTTCGAGCAGCTTTTGCTTGTCCTCCACGCGCGACTGACTTTGCGCGTGCGCTTGCAAAAGCGCCTGCGCATCCGCCTCTTTAGCGCCGATGTCGCCTTGCGTACGCGCGAGCGATGCAGCCAGCGTTTTCTCTTCATCGGCGAGTGCGCGCCTGCGCCCGGCCACGCTTTCCCGTTGCTGCCAGCACGTCAATGCGGCCTGACCTGTGTGCCAGCTTTCGCGCAACTGCGCGAGCGTTTGCCCTGCAAGACGCGTTTGCTGCGCGCTTTGCAGCGTCTGGAGGCCGCTATCTGCTTCGGCTTTCGCGCGTTCGGCAGACGCGAGCGTCGCGGCGTGCTGCTCGATCTGCGCGCGTTGTTCGTGCTGCTGCTGCTCGCCATCGGCAAGCTGTTTTGCACGCGTGGCGATATCCGTTGCCGTGCGTTTGCGCTGCTCGAATTGCTGACGCCACGCGCCAACGCGCTCGCCAAGCTGCGCGAGATGCGCGTTCTTCGCGCACCAGCCGTCCAGTTGACGTTGCTCGGCTTCGAGCCGCGCGAGTTGCGCGTCGCTGTCGCGCACGATGCGTCCGGCCAGCGTGGCCGTTGCGCCGTAATGCTGCTTTTGCGCGCTCGAACGTTCTGCGCGCTCGCGGCGGAGCGCGGCGAGATCGGCATCCGATTGACGGCGGGCCGCTTCGCTTTGCTGCACGTGCAGATGCACGGGACGCAGCACTTCGGCGGGCTCGCTTGCCGCTAGCCGCGCCAGTTCCGGCGCGGCTGCTGCGAGCGCTGCCGCGGCCGTGGCTTCGCGCGCGAGTGCGGTCTGGGTGTCGGCTTCCGATTGCGCGAGTTCGCGCCGCCACTGTTGTTGCGCGTGCAACGTTTTGGTCTGCGCCGCGCTGGCGCTCAACTGGCCCGTCAAGTTGCCGATTTCCGCTTCGATCGCCGCGCGTTGCTGCGCATCGAGCAGTTCCATGCCCTCGGCTTTCGCGCGCAACTGCTTGAGTGCATCGCGCGCTTCGCCCGCCCGCGCGAACACGCGGCGCGAGATTTCGCCGTAGATTTCGGTGCCGGTCAGTTCTTCGAGCAATTCCGCGCGGTCGTTTTCCGTGGCGTTGAGAAACGCTGCAAAACCGCCTTGCGCCAGCAGCATCGAACGCGTGAAGCGCGGGAAATCCAGACGCGTGATTTCGGTCACACGGCGCAGCTTGTCGTTGATATGCGTGGTGAGGATCGTGCCGTCGCCGGTTGCGAGTTCGACCTTGGGCGACTGCAATGCACCATCGACCTTATCGCGCGCCCGGCGCTGACTCCAGAATGCGCGATACACCTCGCCCTTGACTTCGAACACCACTTCCGCGAGGCAATCGGCGGTGTGGCGCGTCATGATGTCGTTCGCCGACGCCGAAACCGTCTTCAAACGCGGCGTCTCGTGATAGAGCGCGAGACAGATCGCGTCGAGCAGCGTGGATTTGCCCGCGCCCGTGGGCCCGGTGATGGCGAACAGGCCGTTATCGGCGAAGGGCGGCCTGGTGAAATCGATCTGCCACTCGCCTTTGAGCGAGTTGAGATTCTTCAGGCGCAGGCTGCGGATCTTCATGCCTCGCCCTCCACGGTGGACGCGACCACGGCTTTGTAGCGCGTGGTGAGCGCGTCGCGGATATCGTCGTCGAGCGTTTCGTGCGCGAGACGGCGCGCGAACACGTCGAGGGGATCGAGTTCGTCGAGCGTCACGCCCGTATCGGCGGAGAGCTGCGCGCGCGCGTTGCCGCGCTCGCGGCGAATGCGCAGTACCTCCACGGGCAGGCCTTCGATCATGGTCTGGATGCGCGCGGGCAAATCGGCCAGATAGTCGTCTTCGGCCACGGTGACTTCGATCCACGCGGGGCAGTCGGGCGTGGCGTGCTGCGCGGCCTGCGCCAATGCTGCGGGCAGCGTCTTGAGATTGCCCTTGAGCGCGATGAGCGTCTGGAATACGGGCACCGGCAGCGGCGTGACGGCTTCGAGACCCGCTTCGCCCAGATCGACCAGCAGCATTTCCTTCTGCTGGGTGGCTTCATCGAAACTCAATGCAATTGGCGAGCCGCTATAGCGGATGTGCGCCAGCCCGCCCACTTTCTGCGGACGATGAATATGGCCCAGCGCAATGTAATCGACGGGCGGAAACGCGCTGGTGGGAAACGCTTCGAGCGCGCCCACGTAAATCTCGCGTACCGATTCGCTCGCACTCGCGCCTACGGTGGTGAGATGGCCGGTTGCGATCAGCGGGACGGCGTGGCCGAGTTCGGCTTCCAGCGTTTTGCGCTGCGCGTCGGCGGCCGAGAAAACCGCTTGATAATAGGCCTGGATCGCCAGTTGCAGGGTTTGCTGCTTCTGTTGGGCGCTCTGGCCGAACTCGCTTTGCATTACGTCGCGCGCGCGAATGAAGGGCACGGCGCACACCACGCAGCCCGGCGTTTTCTGCGCTACGCCATCGGTGCGCGTGCGCAGCGGCAGCACGCGCACTTGCGCCTCGGGCGCATCCGCGTGAGGCACGACGCGCGCGGACAATCGCTCCAGCAAGGCACTGCTTTCGCGCAGCGTCGCCACCGAATCGTGATTGCCGCCCAGCAGCAGCAACGCCACGCCCGCTGCATGCAGACTCACCACGAGATCGCTATAGAGTTCGCGCGCGTAGCTGGGCGGCGTGCCGGTATCAAAGATGTCGCCGGCGATCAGTACGGCATCGACGCTGTGCAGGTCGACCTGAGCCACGAGCCAGTCGATCAGTTGCCGATGTTCGGCCTGACGGCTCTTGCCCATGAAGTTCTGGCCCAGATGCCAGTCCGAGGTGTGAAGAAGACGCATGTGGATTCGTGGTAGTGCGGGGTGCGCGAGTGCTGCGATTGTAGTGCAGGCGGGTGGGGCGCGATGCGCTCAAGGCGTGCGCGCTTCGCGCCGCACCGCTTGCGGCGGCACGCCGAAGCCGCGCATAAAGGCTTCGCGCATATGACGGCGGTCGCGAAAGCCGGTTTCTTTCGCGATCACATCGAGCGGATGGCGGCTCTGCTCGATCATCAGACGCGCCGCTTCCAGCCGCAGACCTTCGATTGCCTTGGCCGGCGATTGCCCGGTTTCGAGCGTAAAAACACGGCTGAACTGACGCGGACTCAAATGCACGCGCTCAGCCAGTTCCTCCACCGTGAGCGCGCCGTGGAGATTTTGCCGCGCGTAGTTGAGCGCGTTCTGGATGCGGTCCGACTTGGGGGCGAGATCGAGCATTTCCGAATGCTGCGACTGGCCGCCCGCGCGGCGCTGATGCATCACCAGTTTGTGGGCCACGGAGCGCGCGATGTCGGTGCCCAGGTCTTTTTCGACCATCGCCAGCGCGAGATCGAGCCCCGCCGTCATGCCCGCCGAGGTCCAGATCGGCCCGTCGACGATATAGATGCGATCTTCTTCCACGCGAATGTCCGGAAAGCGCCGTTGCATTTCGCGGCCGTACGCCCAATGCGTGGTGGCGCGCCGCTGCGCGAGCAGGCCCGCTTCGGCCAGCACGAAGCCGCCCGTGCAGATGCCGGCGATGCGCCGCGCGCGCGGCGCCGTCTTGCGCAGAAATGCGAGGACTTTTGCGGGCGGTGGCTCGATCAGCGGGTCGTTGACGCCCGCGACGATCCACGTATCGACTTCGATACGGCCCCGCAGCGCGCGCGTGCCCACCGGAATATTCAGCGACGAGCGCACCGCGCCGCCCTCGATCGACCAGGTGTCGAGCGCGTAGAAGGTCTCGCCAGCGGTCATGTTCGCGTGCTCGAACACCGACTGCGGGGCGAGCGTGATCATCTGAAAGCCTTCGGTCAGAAGAAAGCCGATTCGGTGCATGTCCGTTCTCCGGTCATCGATGTCCGAAATCATACCTAAATACGTCATTTCCGTCGCAGCGTGAAATCGCCAGAATGCACTCACGGCATCACCACGAAAACCCATGAACGGAGTCACATCATGACGCAGGCTTATGCAGGAACCGCGCTTATTACGGGCGCATCGTCGGGCATCGGTGCGGTTTACGCCGAACGCCTTGCGGCGCGCGGCTACGACCTGATTCTGGTTGCCCGCAACCGCGAGCGCCTGATCGCGCTGGCCGAGCGCATCACCACGCAAACGCGTCGCAGCGTCGAGATCATCGACGCCGATCTGAACAAGCGCACCGATCTCGCCACTATCGAAGCCAAACTCAAAGCCGACGCCAGCATCACGCTGCTGGTGAACAACGCGGGCGTGGGCACGCACACATCGCTGCTGGAAAGCGATGTCGATGCGATGACGCGCCTGATCGACCTCAATGTGAGCGCGCTCACGCGGCTGACTTACGCGGCGGTGCCGGGGTTCGTGGCGCGCGGCAAGGGCGCGGTCATCAATATTTCGTCGATCGTGGCGATTTCGCCGGAAACGCTCAACGGCGTGTACGGCGGCAGCAAGGCGTTCGTGCTGGCATTCAGCCAGTCGCTGCATCACGAACTGGCTGGCAAGGGCGTGCAGGTGCAGGCGGTGCTGCCGGGCGCCACGGCCACGGACTTCTGGCAGACCGGCGGCCTGCCCATCGAACATCTGCCGCCGGAGATCGTCATGTCTGCGCAGGCGTTGGTGGACGCGGCGCTCAAGGGCTTCGAGCGCGGCGAACTCGTGACGATTCCCTCGCTTCACGCAGGCGAAGAGTGGGACGCCTACGAGGCCGCGCGGCGCACGATGGCGCCGCATTTGTCGAGCAATACGGCTGCGCGCCGCTATACGGCGGCGTGATTCAGGAAACAAGGTATCTCACAGCAGTCATGCATTTCATTTGATAAGGATATCGAATCATGAAACTCACTGGAAACACGGTTTTCATTACCGGCGGTACTTCGGGAATCGGCCGCGCATTGGCCGAAGCGCTCAGCGCGCGTGGCAACAAGGTCATCGTTGCGGGCCGGCGCAAGGCGCTGCTCGATGAAATCGCCGCGCAGAACCCGTCTATCGATACCGTCGAACTGGATATCGGCAACGCCGCGCAGATTCAGCAAGTCGCGCAGCAACTGATCGCGCGTTATCCGGCGCTGAATGTGGTGATCAATAACGCAGGCATCATGCCTTTCGACGATGCCGGCGGCGCGCTGGACGACGCACAGGCCGTGCGTCTCGTCGAGACGAATCTGCTCGGCCCCGTGCGCGTGAGCGCGGCCTTTGTCGAGCATCTGAAGCGCCAGCCCGAGTCGTGGATCATCAACAATAGTTCGGTGCTGGCGTATGTGCCGCTTGCGGGCACGGCGCTTTATTCCGCTACCAAGGCGGCGATCCACTCGTACACGCTTTCGCAACGCTTCGTGCTGCGCAATACCCGCGTGCGCGTGCTGGAAATCGCGCCGCCCTGGGTGGATACCGATCTGATCGTCAAGAGCGGCGACCCGCGCGCGATGCCGCTCGACGCCTTTATCGCCGAGACCCTGGAGCGGCTGGCAACCGCCACCACGGAAGTGCTGGTCGAAGCGGCGAAACCGATGCGCGACAACGCTGGCCCGAACGAACATGCGTTCGTGGAGCAGTTCAACCAGCATGTCGTCGATAACCCGATTCCGGTGGCGTAAGCGGCCGGGGCGGCCGGGCTGGAATTCTGTCTCGTAGGGTGGGGGCGGCGCTTCGCGTTATCATTGCCCCCATCACCGAACGGTCCAACAGATTCAAGCAGGTTCCAGCCGCCAATGGCCACAAAGAATACGACTGGCGCGCGCCGTAGCGCGGCGCCGGGCAAGCGCGAAGCGCTGCCTGCCGAGGAGACGCAAGCCGCCCAAACGGAAACCGAAACCGACGACGAGGGCGGCGGCGCTTCCACCTATCTCGTCCCCGGGCTCGAGCGCGGGCTGCGCATTCTGGCGGAATTTTCAGCGCGCGAGCCGGTGCTGGGTGCGCCCGAACTGTCGCGGCGCATCGGCATTCCGCGCACCACCACATTTCGTTTGCTGCAGACGCTCGAAGCGCTCGGCTTTATCGAGCGCGCCAAAGGCGACCGGGAGTACCGGCTGAGCGTGGCGGTGCTGCGTCTGGGCTTCGAATACCTGAGTTCGCTCGAACTGACCGACTTCGGCACGCCGGTGCTGGAGCGCCTGCGCGACGCCACCGGCCTGAGCACGCATCTGCTGATCCGCGATCAGCGCGACGTCGTGTTCGTTGCCAAGGCGCAGACGCGCGAACCGATGTTCAGTTCCGTGAAGGTGCATGTGGGCACGCGCCTGCCTGCGCACGCGACCGTGCACGGCCAGGTGCTGATGGGCGATCTCACGCTTGTCGAACTGCGCGCGCTGTATCCCGAGAAGCAACTCGAACGCTTTACCGAACGCACGCCCGCCACGGTGGCCGATCTCTACGCGCGCGTGCGCGAGTTCGCGGAGCAGGGCTATGCGCTCAGCGAAGCGTCGTTCGAAACGGGGATTTCGGTGGTGAGCGCGCCGGTGCGCGATCAGTCCACTCGCATCGTGGCCGCGCTCACGGCGACGGTGCCGCGCTCGGATATCGGCGATGTCGAACGCGGGCCGCTCGTTTCCGCTGTGTGCGCAGCGGCGATGGAGCTTTCCGCGTGCCTGAATTACCGGCCGCTGCCCGGCGACCCGACAGCGGCGCAGGCCATGCAAGCCACGCCGAAGCGCAGCCTGCACGGCGGTTGACCGGCGGTTGACTATCCGCCGTATCAGAACGAGTGGTGGATGCCGGTCAGCACGATGGTCTGATTGCGGCCGCTCGAGACGCCCGCCGTGAAGAACGCCGCATTGGCGTTCGAATTGGCGTGCTCGTAGAGCGCGTTCACATAGACCTGCGTGCTCTTCGAGAGCGCGTACACATCGCCCACCATCAGCTGGGTCCAGCGGCGGCCCGAAAGCGTCGAGGTGGCGGCGCCACCGACGATGCTGTTGGCCGTCGTCATCTGGTAGTTCAGGCCTGCGTCGTAGCTCTGGAACGTGTCCGAATAGCCGTTCGACTGCAGCTTGGTGCGCGTGTACAGACCGTGCACCAGCACCTTGCCGAACGAATACGACGCGCCGATCCCCATGTTCTCCACCTTGCTCGCCACATAGCTTGAGGCGGCCTGACCCTGGAAGGTCGTGAGGCCGGTGGTGGACATCGACACGGTGCGATCGTGCTCGTTCGACCACGTCGCGCCGGCCTTGAACGGGCCGTTCGCATAGCTGAGCGAAAAGCCCATCGTGCGGCCGTTCGAGAAGTTCGTCGTATTGCCGAGGCCGAGCATCGCGCCGGCGGTGAAGCCATAAAATTCAGGAGAACGATACTTCACCGAGTTGTCGTAAGGCACGACGCCAGTATCGGCCAGCTGGTCGATATTGCCCGGATGGAACGCGTACCAGCTCGCCGCGAGATAGGCGGTGCTGAACGGATCGAGCACGTCGAACGCGAACGGCGTCTGATGGCCGAACGTGAGCGTGCCGAACTGATCGGAACTCAAACCCACATACGCCTGGCGATTGAACAGCGTATTGGACTTCGCCATCGCGCCGGTGTTGGTGTAGAAGCCGTTTTCCAGCTGGAAGATCGCCTTCAGGCCGCCGCCCAGGTCCTCACGGCCGCGCAGGCCCCAGCGGTCGGGCTGCATATTGCCCTGTTCTTCCATCCACTTCGAATGGCCACCCACGTTGCTGACGTAGGCCACGCCTGCATCCAGGCTGCCGTATAGCGTGACGCTGCTTTGCGCCCATGCAGACGAGACGGCGCAGATCCCCGTCAATCCCGCGGCAATGAAGTGTTTCAACTTTGGACTCCTGATCGTATGACGAAAGGCCGGACACGCAAATCCGGCTCAGCTAACCCCTCGGCACTACCAACGGCGCGGCGCGCTTCTGGGTGGCGGCTCGCTTCGCAATGCACAGTGCATCTATTTGTTCCATATATGGATAGATGTGCTGCCTATGGAAAGTATAGTGATTCCCGCGGGACGCCAAAATACTTTTCTGGGACGGTAGTTGCCCCAGGTGCGTCATTGCCCGAAGGCTGCGATTACGCGCGCAACATGCTTTGTCAAAGGGGTTTTGAGCGCGACGGCGAGACTCGCTGCAACTCCGCGCGCACCCTTTCCAGGATTGGCTCGGTGTTTTCCCCAGGGGCGTCGGATTTTTATTTTGTCCATGCGAAACGACTTCTATAATGACCATACATAAACTAATGTTCCGTATGTGGAACACGGTTGATCGGGAAAGGTGAGAAATGGCTGAAGAATGGCGCTGCGCCGGGCATGCCGGCGATCTGTCCGAAGACGGTCCGATCGAGTTCAAGCTCGATGGCACGGAGATCGGCATCTACAAGGTGGGCGACGAGGTTTATGCGCTGGAAAACGTGTGCCCGCACGCGTATGCGCTGCTGACGCAAGGTTTCGTCGACGAAGGCACGGTCGAGTGTCCGCTGCATGAAGCGGTGTTCGACATCAAGACCGGCCAGTGCATCAAGGGTCCCGGTGGCCGTGCGCTGAAGCAATACGCCGTGCGCCTCGCCGGCGAAGAAATCCAGATCAAGGTGGAATGACATGCGAGAAACCCCTGTGAACTTCAATCCGATGCTCAAGCCGTGGCTCGCGCCGCAGCCGAACAACGTCGCCGGCAAGGGCGTGATCGAGCAGCCGGGCCAGCAGGAAAACATGGTCTGGCAGAACCGCAAGGCCGAGCCGACGCAATACGAAAACGACTTCGGCGATGCACTGGAACAAGTGTTCGAAGCGGGCGCCGTCGAACTCGACGACGTGGTCGCTGGCCTGAACCGTATCGGTTTCCGCACGCCGGAAGGCTCGCCCTGGAACGCCGAGCGCCTCGCCGCCGAATTCCGTCTGCTCGCTGACTAAGCGGCGCACGGACACCCCGAACACGGAGACCCCCACATGACCTCCCCCACATCCGAAGCCGCTGCAGTCGGCGCCGATCCGATTCGCGCTTACCTGGATCGCGGCATCAAGAACTACTGGTATCCCGTTGCACCGAGCTGGCAGGTGGGCGACGCGCCCATCGGCATCACGCGTCTGGGCGAACAGATCGTGCTGTGGCGCGACAAGAACGGCCAGGTCAACGCACTCGAAGACCGCTGCCCGCACCGCGGTGCGCGTCTGTCGCTGGGCTGGAACCTGGGCAATCGCGTGGCCTGCTGGTATCACGGCATCGAAGTCGATGGCAGCGGCACCGTACAAAGCGTGCCGGCCGTTTCGGCGTGCCCGCTCGAAGGGCAGACGTGCGTGAAGTCGTATCCGGCGCAGGAACATGCCGGCGCGATCTTCCTGTGGTTCGGCGACGAAGCGCACAAGGAACCCGCGCCGCTGCAACTGCCCGAGGAACTGGTCGGCGAGGAATACGCCAGCTTCCTGTGCATGTCGCACTGGAAGTGCAATTACCAGTACGCCATCGACAACGTCATGGACCCGATGCACGGCGCGTATCTGCACGCGACTTCGCACTCGATGGCCGAAGGCGACAAGCAGGCCGATATGCGCGTGCGTAAAACTGACACCGGCCTCATGTTCGAGAAGGTCGGTCAGCGCGACGTGAATTTCGACTGGGTTGAACTGGGCGAAACCGGCACGCTCTGGATGCGTCTGGAAATTCCGTACAAGAAGAAGTTCGGCCCGGGCGGCAACTTCGGCATCATCGGCTTCGCGGTTCCGGTCGACGAAGACAACTGCCAGGTTTACTTCTGGCGCACGCGCAAGGTGCAGGGCTGGCAGCGCGACGCATGGCGCTTCCTGTATCGCAATCGCCTGGAAGGTCTGCACTGGGCCGTGCTCGAACAGGATCGCTACGTTCTGGAAAGCATGGCGCCGAATGCGCGCGATCAGGAATTCCTCTATCAGCATGATGTGGGCATGACGCGTGTGCGCCGCATGCTGCGCCAGCGTGCACAGCAGCATATGGCCGACCTCGAAGCGTTCCGCGCGCAACAGCCCGCTGCGGGCGAACAAGCCGGGCACAGCCATGCATAACGCGATTCAGGGCGCACTCGCAGGCCGTCGCGTGATCGTCACGGGCGGTGCGCGCGGTCTCGGCGCGGCGTTCGTGAGCGCGCTGGCACAAAGCGGCGCGCGCGTCGTGTTCGGCGATGTGCTGCGCGACGCGGGCGAAGCGCTGGCGCGCTCGCTCGCCTCGGAAGGCCACGACGCGGCGTTCCTGCCGCTCGATCTGGCACAGCCGGACAGCATCAACGCCTTTGTCGAAGCGGCGGCACAGCGCATGGGCGGCGTGGACGCGCTCATCAACAACGCGGCCATCACGAACTCGGGCGGCAAGTTCGCCAGCGAGATCGCGGTGGACACGTGGGACGCCGTGATGGACGTGAACGTGCGCGGCACGTGGCTCATGTGCACGGCGGCGCAGCCCTGGCTGCGCGAGTCGGGTCGCGGCGCGATTGTGAATATCGCTTCGGACACCGCACTATGGGGCGCGCCCAAGCTGCTCGCCTATGTGGCCAGCAAGGGCGCCGTGATTGCGATGACGCATTCGCTCGCCCGCGAATTCGGCGCTGACAACATCACCGTCAACGCCATCGCGCCGGGTCTGACCGAAGTGGAAGCGACGGCCTATGTGCCGGCCGCGCGCCACGCGTATTACCTCGAAGGCCGCGCCTTGCAGCGCGCCCAGGTGCCCGACGATGTCACGGGCCCCGTGTTGTTCCTGCTGGGCGATGCCGCGCGTTTCGTGACCGGCCAGTTGCTGCCGGTAAACGGCGGCTTTGTGATGAATTGATCCGTTCGAATCGAACGTTCGAAAGCTAGAAAGGAGAAAGCGATGGCCGATGCCGATATCGAAAGCAAGTCGTGGGACCGTCCCGCCGAGGCGAGCTTTGACGACTGGATGAACAGCCGCGTGGCGCGCTATGAAACGCGCCGCTACGACTGGGACGCCCTGAAGTTCCAGGCCGATTACGACCCGAAGTACCGCCGCGCGCAGATGCGCTACGTGGGCACGGGCGGCACGGGCGTGGCGAAGGACAGCAACACGGTGCCTTCGGGCGGCTTCACGTTCTCGACGATGGTGATTCCGGCCGGCAACATCGGCCCGAGCCACATCCATATCGACGTGGAAGAAATCTTCTTCGTGCTGCGCGGCAAGATGAAGGTGATCTGCGAGAAAGACGGCGAAACGTGGGAAGCCGTGCTGGGCGAACGCGATCTGATCTCGGTGCCGCCGGGCGTTTATCGCACGGAAATCAACGTTGGCGAAGAAGACGCGCTGATGTGCGTGATGCTCGGTTCGCCGAAGCCGATCACGCCGACGTATCCGCCGGATTCGCCGCTCGCGAAGATCAAGCGCGAGATGCAGAAGTAAGTATTGCTGATTAATCAACCCAACGAAGTCACCCCGAACCCAAGTCATGAACGAAGCGATCGACCTTCACGCCTCATCAGCCGCCACGCTCGACACGCGTCTCGCGCGCTTTGCGCTGCGCGACGTGCGAGCGGGCGAGGCGTGCGTGAGCTATCGCGAAGCATCGGCGGATACCGCGAGCGGCAATGAGGCGCTGCCGCTCGTGCTGCTGCATGGCATTGGTTCCGGCGCGGCTTCCTGGGTGCAGCAATTCGAAGTGCTGGGCGGCGCGCGCCGCGTGCTGGCCTGGGATGCGCCCGGATACGGCGCTTCCACGCCGGTGGCGAACGCGTCGCCCATCGCCGCCGACTATGCACGCGTGCTGCGCGACTGGCTCGACGCGCTCGAGATCGAGCGCTGTGTGCTGGTTGGGCACTCGCTTGGCGCGATTATCGCGGGCGCCTTCGCTGCGGTGCACGCACCGCGCGTGAGCGGTCTGCTGCTGATTTCGCCCGCAGGCGGCTATGGCGCCGCCGATCCGCAGATTCGCGCCGACAAGCGCGACGCGCGTCTGGCCATGCTCGCCGAACTCGGCCCGCAAGGGCTCGCGCAAAAACGTAGCGCCAATATGCTTTCGCCGCACGCCAGCGACGCGGCACGCGCCTGGGTGCGCTGGAATATGGCGCGCGTGATTCCGCACGGTTACGCGCAGGCCACGCATCTGCTTGCGAACGCCGACCTGGCCGCCGATCTCGCGCACTGCGCAGGCCGCGTGCCGATGGCGGTGGCCGTGGGCGCAGAAGACACGATCACGCCGCCGGCCGGTTGCGAGCGTCTTGCAGACGTTGCGCGCGCACCGTTCGAGACGATTGCGCGTGCGGGCCACGCAGGCTACATCGAACAACCCGAAGCCTATAACACGCTGATCGACACTTTCTGCCGTACCTATCAGCAGAATTCGCAGAATCAGCAAACACAGCAAACTCAGGGATCTATTCAGCAATGACCGCCGACCTCGCCAGCGCGTCCCCCGACGCCGACGAAGACCGCAGCGAAACGAGTTATCGCGTGCCGGGTCTGGAACGGGGGCTGCGCATCCTGACCGAATTCTCGCCGCGCGAGCCGGTGCTCGACGCGCCCGAACTGTCGCGCCGCCTGGGCATTCCGCGCACCACGGTGTTCCGTCTGTTGCAGACGCTCGAATCGCTGGGCTTTCTGGAGCGCGCCGACCGCGACCGCAATTACCGTCTGGGCGTGGCCGTGCTGCGTCTGGGCTTCGAATATCTCAGCTCGCTGGAATTGACCGATCTGGGTCTGCCGCTGATCGAGTCGCTGCGCGACTCGACGGGACTGACCTCGCATATCGTGATTCGCGATGGCCGCGACATCGTCTTCGTGGCGAAGGCGCAGAGCCACGCACCGATTTTCAGCTCGGTGAAGGTGAACGTGGGCACGCGTCTGCCGGCGCACGCCACCACGCACGGCCAGGTGCTGATGGGCGATCTGACGCTCGACGATCTGCGCGCGCTGTACCCGGAGCCGCAACTCGAACGCTATACGCCGTCCACGCCGGAAACGGTCGAAGAACTCTATATGCGTATTCGCGAAGACGCCGAACGCGGCTATGCCGTGAGCGAATCGTCTTTCGAGCGCGGCATTTCGGTAGTGTCGGCGCCGGTGCGCAACGACACGGGCCGCATCGCAGCCGTTGTGACCACAACGATTCCGCGACCGGGCATCGAATCGTCGCTGCTCGACGGCGGTCTGATCGACAAGGTGCGCCACGCGGCGGACGAACTGTCGAAGCGCCTGAATTACCGGCCCGGCATGCACGCTGCAAATAGCGCGGCTGGCAAGAAAACGTCGTACATGAAGGCATTGGGGATCAAATGATTCAACTCGATTTGACCGGCCAGGTTGCGGTGGTGACGGGCGGTTCGTCCGGCATCGGCCTCGCGACCGCCGAACTCTTTCTGCAGGCAGGCGCAAGCGTCGCGATCTGCGGCCGCGACAGCGACCGCCTCGCGCGCGCCGAGCGCGAACTGCGCGAACGTTATCCGCAGGCGCAATTGCTGGCCGCGCGCTGCGATGTGCTCGACGCGAACGACGTCGCCGCATTCGCGGGCGCCGTGGAGCAACGCTTCGGCCGCGCCGACATGCTGGTGAACAACGCCGGCCAGGGCCGCGTGTCCACCTTCGCCGATACCACCGACGAAGCCTGGCGCGAAGAGCTCGACCTCAAGTATTTCAGCATCATTCGCCCGACGCGCGCCTTTTTGCCGATGCTGCGTAGCACTGCAAAACAAGGGCAGAACGCCTCGATCGTCTGCGTGAATTCGCTGCTTGCGCTGCAGCCCGAACCGCATATGGTCGCGACTTCGTCGGCGCGTGCTGGCGTGCTCAGCCTCATCAAGTCGCTCGCGGTGGAACTCTCGCCCGAGCAGATCCGCGTGAACTCGATCCTGATCGGCATCGTGGAGTCGGGGCAATGGCGCCGCCGCTACGAGAACGACGCTGCCGCCCAGGCCGCCGGCCAGAGCTGGCAGGAATGGACCGGCGAGCTCGCGCGCAAGAAGCATATTCCCCTGGGCCGTTTCGGCCGTCCCGAAGAGGCCGCCCAGGCACTGTTTTATCTGGCCACGTCCCTGTCGTCCTATACGACGGGCAGTCATATCGATGTATCTGGAGGCGTAGCACGTCATGTCTAAGCAAACCACCGTCGGCGAACTGATCGCCGCCTTCCTCGAACAATGTGGAGTCCAAACCGCTTTCGGCGTGATTTCGATCCACAACATGCCGATTCTCGACGCCATCGGCGTGCGCGGCAAGATCCGCTATGTGGGTGCGCGCGGCGAAGCCGGCGCGCTCAACATGGCCGACGGCCTCGCGCGTGTTTCGGGCGGCCTGGGCGTGGCGTTCACGAGCACGGGCACGGCGGCGGGCAACGCTGCGGGCGCCATGGTCGAAGCCCTCACGGCAGGCACGGCGCTGCTGCACATCACCGGCCAGATCGAAACCGAATACCTCGATCAGGACCTCGCATACATCCACGAAGCGCCGGATCAGCTGAGCATGCTCTCGTCGATTTCGAAGGCCGCGTACCGCGTGCGTTCGGTCGAAACCGCTTTGTCGACGATCCGCGAAGCCGTGCGCGTCGCGCAAACCGCGCCGAGCGGTCCCGTCAGCGTGGAAATCCCCATCGACATTCAGGCCGCGCTGACCGACTGGCCCGCCGATCTGGGCGCACCGCATCTGACGACGCTCACGCACGATGAAGCGCGCGTCGAACAACTGGCGAACGAACTCGCGAAGGCGAAGCGTCCGCTGCTGTGGCTGGGCGGCGGTACGCGTCACGCGCGTGCAGCGGTCGAGCGTCTGGTCGCGCTGGGCTTTGGCGTGGTGACGAGCGTGCAGGGCCGTGGCGTGCTGCCGGAAGATCATCCGGGTACGCTGGGCGCATTCAACGTGAGCCCGTCGGTCGAGCGCTTCTACAAGACCTGCGACGCGATGCTGGTGGTGGGTTCGCGCCTGCGCGGCAACGAAACGCTCAAGTACAAGCTCGGTCTGCCGCAGCCGCTGTATCGCGTGGACGCCGATGCGCTCGCCGATAACCGCGGCTATCGCAACGCGCTGTTCGTGCACGGTGACGCAGCGCGCGTGCTCGACGCACTCGCAACACGCCTTGAAAACAAGCTTAAAGTCGATCCGCAATTCGCCGCCGATCTGGCTGCTGCACGCGACACGGCTGTCGAAGAAACGGCCAAGGGTCTCGGCCCGTATCGCCGCCTCGTGGAAGCGCTGCAACGCAGCGTGGGCCGCGATTACAACTGGGTGCGCGACGTCACGATCTCGAACAGCACGTGGGGCAACCGCCTGCTGAAGATCTTCACGCCGCGCGCGGGCGTGCACGCACTGGGTGGCGGTATCGGCCAGGGCATGCAGATGGCGATTGGCGCAGCGCTCGCGAATGCTGCGGCCAAGACCGTGTGTCTGGTCGGCGACGGCGGCCTGATGGTCAACGTCGGCGAACTCGCCACGGCCGTGCAGGAAAAGGCCAACGTCATGATCGTGCTGATGAACGACCAGTGCTATGGCGTGATCCGCAACATTCAGGACGCCCAGTACGGCGGCCGCCGCATGTTCGTCGATCTGCACCAGCCGGAGTTCTCGCAGTTCTGCGCGAGCCTGGGCCTCAAGCACTATCGCCTGTCCTCGCTCGACAACGCCGATGCGGTGATCAGCGAAGGCATCGCCTACGACGGCCCGGTGCTGCTCGAAGTGGACATGAAGGCCGTGGGCAGCTTCGAAGCCGTGTTTGCCGGCCCGCCGGTGCGTAAAGAGGAGCCGGAACATGCCTAACGGACATGCGGTGGGACATGCGGTCCTCGCGCAGCACGCGCCCATCGACATCGCCATGATCGGCTTCGGCGCGATCGGCCAGACGGTGTATCGCGCGGTCGCCGCCGACCCGCTCGTGCACGTCTCGCATGTGATCGTGCCCGAGCATCACGCCGACGAGGTGCGCAAGCAGGTCGACGGTTCGGTGGAAGTGGTGTCGTCCGTGAGCCTGCTGTCGTCGAAGCCGCAATTCGCGCTGGAATGCGCGGGCCACGCGGCGCTCGTCGATCACGTCGTCCCGCTGCTGCAAAGCGGCACCGATTGCGCGGTGGCATCGATCGGCGCGCTGTCTGACGTCGATCTGCTCGAACGTCTGTCGCTTGCCGCCGATGAAGGCGACGCCACGCTCACGCTGCTTTCGGGTGCGATCGGCGGTATCGACGCGCTGTCGGCAGCGAAGCTCGGCGGGCTCGACGAAGTGCTGTACACGGGCCGCAAGCCGCCGCTGGGCTGGCTGGATACGCCCGCGGAAAAGGTCTGCGATCTGCGCACGCTCACGAAAGAGCAGGTGATTTTCGAAGGCAGCGCACGCGAAGCGGCGCGTCTGTTTCCGAAGAACGCCAACGTGGCGGCGACGATTGCACTCGCGGGCCTCGGCCTCGATCAGACCACGGTGCGCCTGATTGCCGATCCGGCTGTCGAGCGCAATGTGCACCGGATCGTGGCGCGCGGCGTGTTCGGCGAAATGTCGCTGGAAATGAGCGGCAAACCGCTGCCCGACAACCCGAAGACCTCGGCGCTCACCGCGTATAGCGCGATTCGTGCGCTGCGTAACCGGGCGGCGCGCTGCGTGATCTGACGCTTGATCCGCTGATTCCGCGTGTTCGATGTTTTAAAAGCGGCTTAAAACAGGTGTTTTTTGTCGTGATGAAATGCGATGCGTGTGCTGAAGCACCGCATCGCTGGCACTAGCAACAGAGAGACCTCTGATATGACTCCCTTCGATACGAGCCTCGTCCCGAACGGCGATATTTTGATCGGCGGCGAATGGCGCCAGGGCCGCGCCGCGCCTTTCGCGAGCCTTTATCCGGCTGACCAGTCGCTCAACATGGAGGTCTCGACGGCGAGCGCCGAAGACGCCGCCGAAGCGGTGGAAAAAGCGCACGCGGCATGGAAGCACGGCGAATGGGCCACGATGAAGCCGCATCTGCGCGCGCTCGTGCTGTATCGCATCGCCGATCTCATCATGCAGCGTCACGAAGCGCTCGCGCAATTGCAGCGCCGCGACAACGGCAAGCCGATCAAGGAAACGCGCGTGCTGGTGGCGAGCGCCGCCAATACGTTCCGTTATTTCGCGGCCTGCCTCGAAACAATGGATGAAGAAGTCACGCCTTCGCGCGGCGACTATCTGACGATGAGCGTGTACGAACCGATTGGTGTGATCGCGGCCATTACGCCGTGGAATTCGCCGATCGCATCGGACGCGCAGAAGCTGGCGCCCGCACTCGCAGCCGGTAACGCCGTCGTGCTCAAACCCGCTGAAGTCACGCCGCTGATTTCGCTTGCGCTCGCACGCATCTGCGAAGAAGCGGGGGTGCCCAAGGGCATCGTGAGCGTGCTGCCGGGCAAGGGTTCGGTGATCGGCGATGTGCTGGTGCGTCATCCGCTCGTGAAGAAAGTGTCCTTTACGGGAGGCACGGAAGTCGGCCGCGGCATCGCCCGTATTGCAGCGGACAAACTCATGCCGGTCTCGCTCGAACTGGGCGGCAAGTCGCCGACCATGGTGTTCGAAGACGCCGATATCGACCACGCGGTCAACGGCGTGCTCTACGGCATTTTCAGTTCGTCGGGCGAAGCGTGCATCGCCGGTTCGCGCCTTTTCGTGCAGCGCTCGATTTACGACGCGTTCATGAAGCGCCTTGTGGAAGGCGCGCGCAAATTGCGCGTGGGCGATCCTTCGAGCGAAAACACGCAGATGGGTCCGCTCATCACCGCGAAGCATCGCGAATCGGTCGAGCGCTATGTGGCGATCGGTCTCGAGGAAGGCGGCCGCCTGCTGTGCGGCGGCGAGCGTCCGGTGGGCGACAAGCGTGAAGACGGCTTCTTCTATCAGCCGACCATTCTCGAAGGTTTGAAGAACAGCGCGCGTATCTGCCAGGAAGAGATCTTCGGGCCGGTGCTGGTGGCGATGCCTTTCGACGACGAAGCCGCGCTGATCGAAGAAGCCAACGACAGCGTGTTCGGTCTCGCTGCCGGCATCTGGACGCGCGACTACAAGCGCGCCTGGCGCGTGGCGCGCAAACTGGACGCAGGCACGGTCTGGATCAATACGTACAAGCTGTTCTCGATCTCCACGCCGTTCTCCGGCTGGAAGGAAAGCGGGATGGGCCGCGAGAAAGGCCGGCTTGGCATTCGCGAATACATGCAGCAAAAGAGCCTTTACTGGGGCTTGAACGACGCGCCGCTGCCCTGGGCAAACGCCTGAACGCACGCGCACGGAGCAATAGATATGACGATTCTCGGCATCGAACAGATTACTTACGGCGTGACCGACCTTGAAACCTGCCGCCGCTTTTTCGCGGATTGGGGTTTGAAGGAAACCGCGCACGACGAAACGCGCGCACGCTTCGAAACGCTCAACGGCTGCACGGTGCTGGCCGTCGATGCGAACGATGCGTCGCTGCCCGCCGCTTTCGAAGCCGGCCCGACGCTGCGCGAAGTGACGTGGGGCGTGGCGACGCGCGAAGAAGTGGACGCGCTGCGCGAGCGCCTCAAAGGTCAGCCCGGTTATTACAGCGACGATAACGGCGTGGGTTGCTTCGACCCGGCCGGCATGGCGATTCGCATCGAAGTCACGCGTAAGCGCGACGTGGACGTGCAGGGCTCGCCGTCGAACGTGTGGGGCCAGACGCTGCGCGTCGATACGCCTTCGCCGATCTACGATCGCGCCGAGCCGGTGGAAGTGGGCCACGTGGTGTTCTTCACCAACTGCCTCGCCGAACAGGAAGCGTTCTATCACGAACTGCTGGGCTTCGAGACCTCGGACCGTTATCCGAATCGCGGCGCCTTCATGCGCTGCGCGCCGCACGGCGGCCACCACGATCTGTTTCTGCTCGCGCTGCCCGACGGCAAGAAGGGCCTGAATCACGTGGCGTTCACGGTGCGCGACATTCACGAAGTATTCGGCGGCGGCCTGCATATCAGCCGTTGCGGCTGGACCACGCAGCTCGGTCCGGGCCGTCATCCGGTTTCGTCGGCGTACTTCTGGTACTTCAAGAATCCGGCGGGCGGTCTGATCGAGTATTACGCCGACGAAGATATGCTCACGCCCGAATGGCAGCCGCGTGACTTCGAACCGGGTCCGACCGTGTTTGCGGAATGGGCTATCGACGGCGGTCTGGACGGCAATACGCGTCGCCAGAAAAACGCCGAAGCGCCGAAGGGCAAGTTCATGACGGAGCGTAAATCATGAGCGAATCGATTCAAGCCGATGCGGCCGACGCAGTCGATACGCCGCGTACGGTCGTCGTGATCGGTGGCGGCCAGGCTGCAGGCTGGGTCGTCAAGACGCTGCGCCAGGAAGGCTTTGCCGGCCGCCTCGTGATGATCGCCGACGAAACGCATCTGCCTTATGAGCGCCCGCCGCTTTCGAAGGCTGTGCTCGCAGGTGAAGCCGATATCGAAACCGTGCGCATTGCGAAGCCCGACGAATTCGCCGCGCTGAATGTCGAAGCCTGGCAGCCCGATAGCGCAACCGCGATCGATCGCGCGAACCGCATCGTCACCACGCGCTCGGGCCGCGAACTGAAGTACGACCGCCTCGTGATCGCCACTGGCGGCGCGGCGCGCAAGCTGCCCGCAAGCGTGGCGAAGAGCGCGCACGTGACCTATCTGCGCACGCTCGACGAAGCGATGGCACTGGGCGAACGCCTGCGCCGCAGCCAGCGCGTGCTGGTGGTGGGCGGCGGCTGGATCGGCCTCGAAGTGGCGGCGACGGCGCGCAAGCTCGGCGTGGAAGCGACGGTGATCGAAGGCGCGCCGCGTCTGTGCGCGCGCTCGCTGCCGGATGAAGTTTCGCAGTTCCTGCTCGACTTGCATCGCGCCAATGGCGTGGATATCCGCCTGAATGCGCAGCTCGTTTCGCTCGACGATCACGGCGATGGCGTGCGCGCCACCTTCGCGGACGGCAGCACGCTCGACGCGGATTTCGCGGTCGCCGGCATCGGTCTCGCGCCGCATACGGCGATTGCCGAAGCGGCGGGCATCGAGGTGCAGGACGGCATTGTCGTCGACGAATTCGGACAAACTTCGGATTCCGATATTTTTGCGTGCGGCGACGTGGCGAATCATCCGAACGCGTGGCTCAAGCGCCGCGTGCGTCTGGAGTCGTGGGCGAACGCGCAGAACCAGGCGATTGCCGCTGCGAAGGCCGTGCTCGGCGTGAAGACGCCGTACGCGGAGATTCCGTGGTTCTGGTCCGATCAATACGACGTGAACCTGCAGATTCTCGGTGAGATTCCGGCAGGCGCCACGCCCGCATTGCGCGGCAGTCTCGAAGAAAAGCGCGCGACGCTCTTCTTCGTGGAGAACGGGCATCTGCGTGGCGTGATCGCCATTAATTCCGCGCGCGATCTGAAGCTCGCGCGCAAATGGATGAACCAGGGCCGCGCGGTCGATCTCGCGGCACTCGTCGATACCAGCAAAGCGCTTGCTTAGCGCGCATTTACGCGACATTCCGCATTGTGCGGACATGCGGACATACGGGACGGGACCACAGGCATGAGAATCCTCGATACCAACATCGGCCAGAGCGGCGCGAGCGCCGCGCTCGACGAGTCGCCCGTGCGCGAGCCGCTGACGCGCGGCTCGATCATCGCGCGCCTCGAACGGCTGCCGACCAACGCCATGCAGGTGCGCGCGCGCATTCTGATCGGTCTTGCCACGTTCTTCGACGGCTTCGACGTGATCGCCATTGCGGCGACCCTGCCGATCCTGATCCAGAAGTGGCATCTCACGCCGTGGGAAATCGGCTTTCTGATCGCTTCGGGATCGGTGGGCCAGTTGTTCGGCGCTTTCCTGTTTCCGTGGCTCGCGGAACGTCATGGCCGCGTGCGCGCCATTGCGTGGAGCTCGGGCATTATCGGCGTGACGAGTATTGCCTGCGGTTTCGCACCGAGTTTTGCGGTGTTTGCGGCGCTGCGCGTGATTCAGGGCTTCGGGCTGGGCGGCGAATTACCGGTTGCGGCAACGTATATCAACGAGGTCAGCCGCGCGCATGGTCGTGGACGCTTCGTTCTCCTCTATGAAGTGGTGTTCCCGATCGGGCTGCTGGCGTCCAATGCATTGGGTGCCTGGCTGGTGCCGCGCTTCGGCTGGCAGGTGATGTACTTCATCGGCGGCATGCCGCTGGTGCTGTTCTTCGTGCTGCGCAAGCTGGTGCCGGAATCGCCGCGCTGGCTCGCCGAACGCGAACGTCTGGTGGACGCCGACGCCGCTGTGCATGCCTTCGAACGCACGGCCAAAGGACCGCTGCCGCCGGTCACGAATGCCGCCGAATTCGATGCGCTGACCAAGCGTCACCCGCGCCGCAATATGAAGGATCTGTTTGGTCCGGCCTATCTGAAGCGCACGCTTGCGGTTGCGATGCTGTGGATGACCTGCGGCTTCATTCAGTACGGTCTGTCGACCTGGCTGCCGACGATTTACCGCACGGTCTATCACGCGCCGCTGCAACTCGCGCTGAATCTGGCCGTGGCCGCTTCGGTGCTGGGCGTGGTGGGTTCGCTGACCTGCGCGCTGCTGGTGGACAAGGTGGGCCGCAAGCCGATCATCAACGTGTCGTTCGTGCTGTGTGCGGTGTCGCTGGCGCTGGCAGGCGTGTGCCACGATATGTCGGTGTATGTGGTGGCGACGTTCTGCGCGCTGGCGCTGGGTCTGCTGGCGAGCGGCTTTATCACGGCGTACGTGTACACGCCTGAACTGTATCCGACCAGCATCCGCGCATTCGGTTGCGGCGTGGGCGGCGCATGGCTCAAGGTCGCGGCGATCTTCGCACCGACTATCGTTTCGAAGACGATGGTTGGCGGACATCTGGACGTGGCGTTCTATATCCTCGCGGCGGTGCCGTTCCTTGCGGCCATTACGGTGCATTTCCTCGGGATTGAAACCAAGGGCAAGGTGCTGGAGCAACTGGAGGCGTAAAGTACGCTTCGAGAAAGGCGTTGAAATAAAAACGGGGCGGCCAATCAGATGGCTGCCCCGTTTCACGTTTACCGCGACAACTGCGATCAGAAATGCAGTTCTGCCATGACCATCGGCGCGGAGGTCTTGGTGCTGACCGTTTCGCTCGACGGCGTACCGTACATGTTGTGCCAGTACTCGTAGCCCACGCCCAAATACGCCGTGCGCGGATGACCAATAAACGAACCCACGTCGGCCAGCAGAGAGAGACGCGTGAGAAATTCGGTGGTGGTTTCGGTATTGAAACCGTCCTTGCCTTTCGGACCCGTTACGCTGGCGAAGCCGCGAAATTCGAGCGGCACCTTTGCCACGCGGAACGGCACGATCCACGAGCTTTCGATATGCCAGGCGGTATGAAAGGTGATATCCACGCCGGCGATGCCGTTGTGATTGCTTTCCGTGCGACCGCCGATCGTCAGGTTCCAGAAACCGTGCGGGATGGCGAATTCCACCGTCGGGCCGAACACGAACATACGCGCGCGTTGTGCGTAGGCGTCGTTCTTCACGCCGAACTCATAGCCCACGGTCGCGCCCAGATCGCGCACGAAGCCGTAGCCGACCGAACGACCCAGAATCTTGCCGGCGCTCAGCTCGACGCGGCCAACGCTATAGACTTCCTGCGCGCCGCCAGATGAAGGACCGCCGGCTTCCGGGTTGGCCGAATTCGAAACCAGATAATCGACGTTGAACGCATAGCTACCGTAACGGAAGCCGCCGATCGTGGTCAGATAACCGATGTTCTGCGCGACCTTGTCGGGCACGCCGGGATAGTGGAAATCGCGCCCATAACGATAGCCGACGTAGGTGTCGTTCCAGACCAGCGGCGGTGGGCCGTTATCGGCCTGAACCTGTTTGGCGGTGGGGGCTGCGCCGTTGGGCAGATTGTCGTCGGTTTGAGGGGGAGCGGAACCGTTCGGTGCGCTGTAGACCTCCGCGTTGGCGAATTGAGCTAAAGCGAAAAACATCGCAATGCCAATCAATGACTTTCGGATCGATGGCGTGCATACCGCGTTTCGTGTCGTCTTCATTGTCTCCGGCCTTATACGTATTCTATTGACCACGTTATTGATCCATCTGGCGATGGATAGCCTGGGTGTTCGGCTGCCGGTGATAGTAGGTTAAGGGCGTGCGCGTGCCCTTATACAAAAGGTGGATTCGCTGGGACTTTTTGGCGGAAATTGAAGGTGGTACGGGTAGATGCTTAGGTGGGGATTGGGTTTGGGGCGGTGCGGTTGTCGAAAAGTACTAGTGAAAGTGTGTTTTGTTCAGGGACCTGGCGGGGTTGGGGCGGTAGGCTTGTGGTGTGGGTTGGTTTGAGGTTTTTTTGGGGTTTTATTTTTGGCTGTGGTGTTTTTGGTGTGGTTGGCATTTCCTTGAATTCGTGTCGGTCTATTAGCGTCGCCCCTGTGCGGGGCGGCACCTACTTTTCTTTGCAGCGGCAAAGAAAAGTAGGCAAAAGAAAGCCGCTACAAACGCCAGAATGACGCAGTCCACAAACCGCCTTTTAGGGGGAATGGTATAGGAGCATCCGGTCCCCCGCGCCATACCACTGAGTGACAAGGCGCCCGCCCACCCGGGGGCGCTACGCGCCCCGAAGGGCATAACGCAAACCGAAGGTTTGCTGGTTTCACCGGCAAACCCAACCGTTGCACGCGTAGCGAGCAACGGGATGGATGAGTCCTTTGTCACTTGGTTGGAAGGCGCGGGATGGCAGACGCTCCTATACCATTCCCCGCGTAAGGCTGGTTGTGGACTGCGTCACACTGGCGGTGTGAGCGGCTTTCTTTGCCTACTTTCTTTGCCGCCGCAAAGAAAGTAGGTGCCGCCCCGCACAGGGGCAACGCTGGCAGACCGACACGAAAACAAGGAAATGCCAACCCCACGAGAACACTCACCGCAGCCAGCGATGCAAAAATACAGGAGACACCAGCAGTGCAACTCAAGCAAAAGATCATGACCATAGCCGCAATAGCGGCACTTGCGGGGAACGGAGCGCTTCTCTCGATACCGGCGCACGCAGCAACGGAAAGCAAGGATGGAACCGAAGGCACCCTGCTGCTCAACCGCCTGGGCCCAGTCACCTCAGACCTCTACATCGCAAACGCAGACGGCTCCGACGAACACAAGCTGTTAGCAACCGACGGTTTCGACTACCACGCCTCGTTCTCCAAAGACGGCCAGTGGATCGTATTCACATCCGAGCGCGCAGGCCTCGGCGAATCCGACCTGTACCGCGTAAAAGCCGACGGCTCGCAACTCCAGAAACTCACCGACCACATCGCCGTCGACGACGCAGCCGTCTTCTCGCCGGTCAATCCGAACATCATCGCCTTCGTTTCATCGCGTCGCGGCAAGCACGATTTCGGCACCACCAACATCTGGACGCTGAACATCGCCACCGGCGCGCTCAAGAACGTCACCGGCAACATCAAATTCGATCCCTCGAAGCCGCACAGTTTCTTCCGCCCTTCGTGGTCGCCGGACGGCAAATGGATCGCGCTCTCATCGGATATCGGCAGCGACTGGCGCGGCCACAATCTGCCGGTAGGTTGGGAGCGCACGCAAGAAGCAAGCATCTATATGATCCACCCGGACGGTTCCGGCTGGCATCAGGTCGCCACGCGCGCCGGTTTCGACGAAGGTTCGCCCACGTTCTCGCCCGACGGCAAGCGCGTCGCGTTCTACGAAACGCCGGTTGAGTCGACCTGGGGCGCGCACCGCCCCGAAGGCATCAATAGCGTCAGCTCGCAGATCGTTTCCGTCGATCTGGCTACGCACGCGCGCAACGATCTCACGGCAACGCCCGGTTTCAAGGTCTTTCCGCAATACCTGAGCGACACGACGCTCGCGTATCACGTGAAGGGCGGCGATACGGAAGGTCTCTACACCACCGCAGGCGAAGTGCGCGCCACGCGCGATACGGGCATCCGCTCGCCGCGTCATTCGTACGACGGCAAGAAAATCGTCTACGAAAAGGTGTCGTTCCGTCCGGCGCACCCGAACGGCACGCCGCTGTTCAGTTTCGATCCGCACTGGAAATACACCTATATCGATGTGTTCCCGCAACTCTCCGCCGACCGCAAGCAATTGGTCTATACGGAGAAGGCCATCAATTCGTCGATCGCCATCGTGAATGCGGACCTTTCGGGTTATCACCGCATTTACGATGCGTCGAAGAGCGGTCTCGATCCGAGTCTCGTGCAAAAGGGCCTCGCGGGCGCGTTCCAGCCGACCTGGTCGCCCGATCGTCAATGGGTGGCGTTCGGTGTCGGTAGCTGGTTCTTCACGCGTGCAGGCGGTCCGGGCAAGATCATGCGCATCAAGACCGATGGCAGCATGGATAGCCACGCGGAAGCGCTCACGGATGGGTCGGAAAACGCGGGCTTCCCGAGCTATTCGCCGGACGGCACCAAGCTCGTCTATCGCGTCTGGAGCGAGAAGGACAAGGGTCTGCGTATTCTCGATCTGGAAACGCGCAAGACCACTACGCTCACAACCGCCGAAGACAATCTGCCGGGCTGGTCGCCCGATGGTTCGAAGATCGTCTTTACGCGCAAGCAGGTCAATCCGACCGATCCGAACAAGTTCAATTACGACGTGTTCACGATCAAGCCGGATGGCACCGATGTGCGCCGCCTGACGACCGATGGCTCGAATCAGGGCCATGCCGTGTGGACGTACGATGGCCGCATCGCGTATAGCTCCGGCACGTATGGCTTCCGCGACGAACTCGCGCTCTACGACAACAGCTTCCAGCCCGACGGCCAGAACTGGGTGATGAATGCCGACGGTAGCGACGCGCATGCGATCACCGATACGCTCTGGGAAGAAGCCATGCCGATGTATGTGCCGAATCCCTGATCGGTTTGCCTGATCGTATTCACGCAGATTTCGCAGGTTTCGCAGGTTTTTTATTTGAACGCCGTGCTCATGCACGGCGTTTTTTTATGCGTGTCTGCTTTCGTTTGTCGTGCATGGCGCGCATATCGTGCATAGCTGCTATGCGCAACGCGCACGTTCGCGCGCGCAAGAGAAACCCATAATTTCAGCATTGCGCAGCGCTTGCCATGGTGCCGCGACTGGTCATAAGGAGCCACTTTCATGTCTGAATCCGCATCCCTTCTTTCGCGCAACGGCGGGCGCATTCTTGTCGATGCCCTCGTCGGCAATGGTGTCGATACCGTCTATTGCGTGCCCGGCGAAAGCTATCTGCCGGTGCTCGACGCTTTGCACGATACGCATGGCGTGCGCACGATCACCACGCGCCATGAAGGCGCGGCGTCGAATATGGCCGATGCTTACGGCAAGCTCACGGGCCGTCCTGGTATCTGTTTCGTTACGCGCGGCCCCGGCGCCACGCATGCGAGCAATGGCGTGCATACCGCGAACGAAGACGCCACGCCGATGATTCTTTTCATCGGCCAGGTGGAGCAGGGCTTTATCGGCCGTGGCGCGTTTCAGGAAGTCGATTATCAGCAGATGTTCGGCGGCATCGCCAAATGGGTCACCCAGATCGAAAGCGCGGATCGTATTCCCGAGATCATTGCGAAGGCCTTCAGTGTGGCGCTTTCGGGCCGTCCGGGTCCGGTCGTGATTGCGTTGCCTGAAGACGTGTTGTTCGGCAGCGCGCAAGTCGTCGATGCGGCTGCGGTGCGCATCGCTCAGGCCGCGCCCGAGGCACAGTCGCTCGACGCGCTGCGCTCGCTGCTGGAGGCCGCTTCGCGTCCGCTCGTGATCGTCGGCGGTACGGGTTGGGACGAGCGCGCGTGCGCGTCGCTCAAGCGCTTCGTGCAGGCGAACAATCTGCCGGTGGCGGCGTCGTTCCGTCGTCAGGATCTGTTCGATAATCGCGACGCGCATTATGCAGGTCAGTTGGGCCTGGGCGTTTCGCCGAAGCTCGCGCAACGCGCGCGTGACGCGGATCTGCTGATCGTGATCGGTTCGCGTCTCGCGGAATCGACTTCGTCGGGCTACACGCTGTTCGAAATCCCCACGCCGAAGCAGACGATGATCCACGTGCACCCCGATGCCGAAGAACTGGGCCGCGTTTATCAGGCGCATCTGCCGATCAATGCTTCGCTCGCTGCGTTTGCGCGCTCGCTCGACAGCGTGGCCGCTGTGTCCAGCGACGCGCAATCGCGCTGGCAGGCATGGACGGAATCGGCGCGTGCCGACTATGTCGCGCATTCGACGCCGCCCGCGCCTTCCGCGGAAATTCGCGGTGTCGATCTCGCGCAGGTGGTCGCGCATCTGAGCGAAGTGCTGCCCGAAGATGCGGTGATTGCAAACGGCGCGGGTAATTACACGGTCTGGGTGCATCGCTTTTATCGCTATCGCCAGATGGCGACCGAACTTGCGCCCACCAACGGTGCAATGGGTTACGGCTTCCCGGCGGCAATTGCCGCAAAACTGAGGAATCCAGAGCAATCGGTCGTGTGCTTCGCGGGCGACGGCTGTTTCATGATGTATCCGCAGGAACTGGCGACGGCGGTGCAATTTGGCGCGCCGCTCATTGTGATCCTCGTGAACAACAATATGCTCGGCACGATTCGTATGCACCAGGAGCGCGAGTATCCGGGCCGGGTGTCGGCGACGCAATTCGTGAACCCGGACTTCGTGGCGATGGCGAAGGCGTTCGGCGCGCACGCCGAGCGAGTCGAGCGTACCGAAGACTTCGCGGCAGCGTTCGAGCGCGCACAACGCGCTGGCGTGGCGGCGCTGATCGAACTGCGTACCGATCCGCTGCAGATTACGCCGGCCAACCGGCTTGCCAGCTAATTGCACACTAAAGGACGATGACGATGCAAACCCACGTCTCAATCGCGCCGCAAGGCGAGATGATCATCGGCGGTGAATCCGTCAAAGGCACGGGCGGCACGTTGCGCGCGATTGCCGCGGCAACGGGCGAAGCGCTCGAACCCGCATTCGGTTGCGCAACGCCTGCGCAGGTCGAGCGCGCCTGCACGCTTGCGGGCGAAACCTTCGATCCCTTCCGGCAATTGTCCGATGCGCGGCGCGCAGCGTTTCTCGACGCTATCGCGCAGGCCTTGCTCGATCTCGGCCCGGTGCTGATCGAGCGTGCGCACCTTGAATCGGCGCTTCCGGTGGCGCGCCTCGAAGGCGAGCGCATGCGGACCGTCAACCAGTTGAAGCTGTTCGCCAACGTCGTGCGCGATGGACGCTGGCACGGCGCGGTAGTCGATTCGGCGCAACCGCAACGCGCGCCGCTGCCGCGTCCCGACCTGCGCATGCGACGCATCGCCGTGGGTCCGGTGGCGGTGTTTGGCGCGAGCAATTTTCCGCTGGCGTTTTCGGTGGCGGGCGGCGATACGGCGGCCGCGCTGGCCGCGGGTTGCCCGGTGGTGGCGAAGGCGCATCCGGCGCATCTGGGCACTTCCGAACTCGTTGCGCGCGCAATTACCAAGGCCGCGCGCGAAACGGGCATGCCTGAAGGCGTATTCTCGCTGGTGATCGGCGACGGCAACGGGATCGGCGAAACGTTGGTTGCGCACCCGGAGATTCAGGCCGTAGGCTTCACGGGTTCGAAGCAGGGTGGTCTGGCCTTGCTGCGCATCGCTCAGGCGCGTGCGGAACCTATTCCCGTTTATGCGGAGATGAGCAGCATCAATCCGGTCGTGCTGCTTCCGAACGCGCTGGCCGCGCGCGGCGAACAGATTGCGCGCGAATACGCGGATTCGGTCGTGCTGGGCGTCGGTCAGTTCTGCACGAATCCCGGCATTGTGCTGGCGCTCGCAGGTGAAGCACTCGACGCATTTTGCAGCACGGCAGCGCAGGCGATCACGACCAAGGCCGCCGCCACCATGCTCACGCCGAACATTCACGCGGCGTATTGCCGGGGCGTTGCGCATCTTGCCGAGCGCGATGGCGTGGGTACGCTCGCACGCGGCGGCGACGCGCGCGGACCGAACGATGCGGTGCCGATGTTGTTGTGCACGCAAGCAAGTGCGTTCCTTGCCGATCCTGCCCTGCATGAAGAAGTGTTCGGCCCGTGTTCGCTTATCGTGGCGTGCCGCGATATCGACGAGCTGCACGCCGTCCTGCGCCGCATGAGCGGTCAATTGACGGCCACCGTGCAGCTGGACGAAGCGGATTACGCCCAGGCGCAGGCCTTGATGCCAATCCTCGAACGCAAGGCCGGCCGCGTGCTGTTCAATGCGTTCCCGACTGGCGTGGAAGTCTGTCATGCGATGGTGCATGGCGGCCCGTTCCCGGCGACTTCGGACACGCGCACGACTTCGGTGGGCACGGCGGCGATCGATCGCTTCCTGCGCCCGGTGTGCTATCAGGCGGTGCCGGACGCGCTGTTGCCCGATCCGCTCAAGCACGATAATCCGATGGCGATCTGGCGTCTCAACGATGGCGAATTGAGCCGTAATTAAGGCACTTTTCTGTGATCAGGCTTCGGGCGCGGGCAAGGTCGCGCCCGGCCAGTCGCCTGCTTCGATGAGCTCGGCGGCGAGCTCGCGTATCATCTGCGCGACTCGCCATACGCCATCGGGCAAGACCCGATTGAGCGGCCAGGCGATCGCCACGTCGCGCACCACGGCCGCATTCGCGAGCGGCACGCAACGCAATCGTCCTTGCGCCACTTCTTCTATGACCGACGCTGCGGGCAATATCGTGCAGCCGCATTGCGCCATCACGAGGCGCTTGGTCAGCGAAATCGAGCCATCGCATTCGAGCGCAATCTGCAGCGTGAATCCGTGTCGTGCGGCAAGCGATTCGGCCAGCACGCGCAAACCGTGATGCGTGCTCGGCAGGATGAGCGGCACCTGGCCTAGCGTGCGCACATCGAAAGGGCCGGCGGGCAGGGCAAATTCCGCTGGCGTGACCAGACAGAGTTCCTCCGCAAGCAGCGGATCGAATTGCGTTGCGCCGCGATGCTCGGGCACATACATGATCGCGAGATCGAGTTCGCCGTCGTTCAGGCGGCCGAGAATCTGGCTTGCGAGACCTTCGACAAATCGCACGCGCGTGTGCGGATAGCGCGCACGCAGACGCTGCCCAAGCTGGCCGAACATGATGCGCGCGATGGTGGGTTGGGCCGCGATGGCGAGTTGTACCGGACCGCTTTGCGTGCCGCTGCGCATCGCGCCGCGCGCTTCCTCCAGCGTGCGTTCGAGCGTCTGCGCGTAGCCGAGCAGTTGTTCGCCGTGCGTGGTGAGGCCCACGCCGCGCCCGCTGCGGCGAAAGAGCCGCACACCCAGCTCCGCTTCGAGCAGCGCAATCCGGCGGCTGACGGTGGACTGATTCGCGCCAAGCTCCATGGCCGTGCGCGATATGCTGCCCGTTTTCGCAACGTGGGCAAAAACGGCGAGGTCGTCTGAATTCATCGGTGAATCGCGTGATATACCGCGCTCAGGTCATATGAAGAGCGCCGAAACGCAGCGCCATATGGCGTGCGTTTCTTTATATCACGTGTTCAGCCGCAATCGGCGCACCCGGTATTTTGATTCGCTTGCGTGTCGCTCGCAGGCGTGTTGACGCGCGGCGCCCACTCGCGCCGCATGAGCGTGATCGTGCTGGTCGCGCCAATCAGCAGAAAGATGAAGATCGCTGTCATCGGCAGGGTATAGCTGCCGCCAATATGCAGCAGCCAGCCGGAAAGACTTGCCGATACGCCGCCCGCAAGACTCGTAGCGACTTGCTGGAGTCCGGTATTCAAACCCACAGCGGGTTTAGGAATGAGAGTGAGTTTGCACAGCGCGAGATTATTCGCGGTAACGAGGCCGAGCAGCGAAAGCGAGACGACGTTCCAGAACAGCGCCATATCCGAAGAATGCGCATTTGCGCCCAGCAATACCGTCGTACCGCCGATAAAACCCGCGACGATAAAGCATTTGCGTACCGTCACCGCATCGTTACCGCGCGCGATGATGCGGTCAGCCGCCCAGCCCGCAATGGCCGCAACGATTGCAATACCCGCGAAACTGAAGAAGGTATAGAGCCCGGACGATTGCAGTGAAAGCCCGCGCTGCTCGACGAGATACGCCGGCATCCACGTCATGCAATAAAACGCGAAATAGCTATAGCAGAAGTTATTGATCAGGCCGCCCCACACCACTGGGCTCGCCAGCAGATTGCCGAGCGGCACCGAAGCCGCACGTTCTTTGGCGGCCGCCAGTTCGCTGCGCGAAGGGTAATCGTTTTCCACCATCAGCAGCCACGGCAGCAGCCAGATCAATCCAACCAGACCGGTGGCGATAAACATCGCTTTCCATGAGGCCGTGACGATCATCCACGCCGCAATAGGCGCGCCCAGCGCCGGGCCCATTTTGCCGCCAATCGAAAAGATGCCGAGCGCCGTGCCTTTCTGCGTTTCCTCGAAGTGATTCGCAAGATAGCGATAGGTCGCGGGCACCACGACAGCTTCCGCCGCGCCGATCAAAAGCCGCATGACGATCAGCGCGGAGAGTGTCGTGACCAGGCCCGTTGCTGCTGCTGCGAGACACCAGAGCAGAAAGCAGATCGCATACGGTCGCTTGACGCCATAGCGATCGACCAGCCAGCCCATCGGCATCTGGAATACGCCGTACGACCAGAACACCGCGGAATTGAGCCAGCCGCGTTCGATACTCGTGAGTCCGAAGTGATGAATGAAGGCTTTATCGGCGAGCGCCGAAGACAGGCTGGTGCGATCGACAAAGGAAATCAGCAGGCCGAGCGATAACAGCACGAGCACGCGCCACGGATGGGTGGCGCGCGTGCGGGGCGTGGAAAGCACGTTCATGGAATTGCGTACTGCAGTGTGATGCGCATGGTCTTACCTGACAAAAGCCACACTCGTGGGGTCCTGCACGGCGACCGATTCGCCCGTATCCGCAAGCGTGCCGGCGGTGTGATCGATGCGGAACAGGCGCACGTCGCCGCTATGCTGATTCGCAACGAGCATCCATTGCCCCGACGCATCGATACCGAAACCCCACGGTTTCTGGCCGCCCGAAGGCGTGCGCTGAACCAGCGAGACTTCACCCGTGGCGGCGTCGACGCGATACACCATCAAGGCGTTTTCTGCGCGATTCTCGACATAGAGAAAACGTCCGTCGCGGCCGAATGCCATTTCCGCGCCGCTTTTCACGCCGTTGAACGAGGCGCTGGTGATCGGCGTCGATTGCATCAACGTGAGCGCGCCTTTCGAGGCATCCCAGCGCAGCGCCATCAATTCGGCGCTCATTTCCGTGAGCACGTAGGCATATTCACCGTTCGCGCTAAAGAGAATGCGGCGCGGGCCGCTGCCCGGCGGCGTGTCGAATGCGTGCGGCGCATCGCCTGCGCGTGGCGAAAGCGCGTGCGTATCGCGATCGAATCGATAGATGAATATGCGGTCTGCGCCCAGATCCGGCACGAGAGCATAGCGGCCGGAAGGATCGATCGTGACGCCGTGCGCGTGTGCGCTTTTCTGGCGCGGGCTCGGGCCAGAGCCTTTTTCTGCAATCGTCGATTCGAGTTTGCCGACACTGCCGTCGCCGTCCACCGTCACGCTGGACACCGAGCCGCTGTTGTAATTCGCGCTGAGCAGCGTGGACGAAGGCGCATCGAACTGCAGAAAGGTGGTGCCCATGCCGCCCGTATGCACATCGTTGATGCGCTCGAGCGCGCCCGTGCCGTGATTCACGGCGTATGCGGTGATGCTGCCTTCCTTGTCGCGCTGATCGTCAACGGCATAGAGTATCGGCAAGGCAGGATGCGAAGCCACCCATGTCGCGCTCGGACCCTGCGCGGCGGTGCCCAGCGCAACGATCTTGCCCGAAGCCGTATCGAGACGCAGTGCGCTGATCTGCTTTTGCTGCGTGCCGATATAGGCGAATTCCGTGGCGGAGTTCTGCGAGTCAGTGCTGGCAGACGAAACCGCCGTACATGCCGAGATCGATGCACACGCAACGAGTGAGAGAGTGACCGCTAGCCGCGGAGCATGAAGCTTGAACGAATGCGCCATATTCGATTCACGTGATTGGACTTGAAGAAAAGCATAGGGGGCGCACGAGGCGTGGTCCCTGCACAATTCCCGGTTTCACTGGCACTTTTCCGCTCGACCAGGGAATGTACGGGGGCGCCTAGTCGGGGCGCGTAGCTGGGGACGCATAGTCCGGGGCGCCCACTCCGTGGCGCCTACCCGCGGACCAACAAAACACGCCCCCACCTGCGCCGCATCACGTGAAACTCACAGCGCAACCATCGAGCGCTAAAAGACTACCGACGCGCGTCGATACGAAACTGACTGGGCGCCTGGCCTACTTCGCGGCGGAAAAAGCGCGTGAAATACGCGGCATCGGCGAAGCCGAGCCAGAACGCAACCTGTTCCACCGACATATCGCCGAAGATAAGCTCGCGTTTCGCTTCGGTGATGATGCGCGCGTGGATCATCTTGGTCGGACTCATATCCGCCGCCGATGCGCAGGCAGCACGCAATTGCACCGGCGAGACCGCGAGTATCGACGCATATTCCTGCAGCGGCAGATTGTTACGGTAATGCTCTTCAATCAGCTTGCGAAAACGCTCGACCAGACGCACGTCATGGCGCGGTGTGCCGTCGTTCGCGGCCTGATCGAGATGCGCTTCACGCACGAGCGTGAGCAGCAGCATCGTCAGCAAGGCTTCGGCGCCGGGCACATGTCCAACGGCGCTCGATTCGACTTCCTGCTTCAGGCGTTGAATCAGCGTATAGAGGTCGTCTCCCGCTTCTTCGGCATGCGCCAGCGGAATCATGCGCGGCGCGGACCACAGCACGATGAATTCGTGCAGCTTCGCGTTGACCTGAGTGAGATAGGAAACGTCGACGGTGACGACCCATCGATCGACATCGATTTCGTAATCGAGACCGTGAATGCATTCGGTCGGCAGAAGCAGTGCGCATGGACCTTCGAAAGGCACACTGCTGCCTTCCAGATTCATGACGCCGCGCCCGCTGCGCACGAAAATCACCTGCCCGTAGGTAGGATGCGCGTGCGGCGCAGTGCGCCAGCGGCCGCGCTCGGTCACGTGACCGACATGAACGAACCAGTTTTCTTCCTCGGGTCGTTCCACATACAAACGCACTTTCGGCACAGCGGCGAGCCGGGCTTCGCCGGTCGTTCTGCGCACGGGTTTGCTGCTCATCGCACTCTGGGCCATGAAGTCTCCTCGGCGAGCGGTCTTGCGCCGGACGCCTTTGCGATTGAAGTTTCGCCGGAGCACTGCACCTGCTGGCCGGGCCCACATGCCATTGCTCCGGTTGCGTCCCTTTTTAAAAAGACGCAGAAAACGCCCATCATTCTTTCATACCGACTCTCGGGGCGCGACCTGCTGCTAACCCCAACGCCGCCGCGCAATTCATTACGCGGTATTACGAAAATCATTGCGCGGCGCGCTTAAACAAGCATTAGAACGTGTGCACCATGCCAAGAATCACACCGCGCGTATTCGAACCCGGCGCCACGGTAACACCGGCATATGACGTGCCGTTGAGCGTAAAAGCCGCGCGATTCCGATTCTGGATAAAGCCCGCCGATGCATAAAGCGTCGTGCGTTTCGACAGATAGTGCTCGTAGGTCATGCCAATCTGTTGCGCGTTATTGCCCTGTCCCGTGCGATCGTGTTCGTAGCCGTACATCAGCATGAGTTGATCGGCAGGGGAGAACAGATACGAACCCGACGCTTCGTACACGTCGCGTTTGACGCTGTTATCGGTCTGGTTTTCCGTGTGATAAGCCAGATAGAAACGCGCCGCGCCCACGCCTACGGAAGCGCCCGCATTGAAGACCCGTAATGCGGACGTACCGGCCGCATTATCGGCCTGCTCGTAACCTGCTGCCACGCGGAACGGGCCATTTTCATAGCGCACCGCTGCGTTATAGAACTGCAGGCCGTTGCTGGGTTTGGTGGTGGAGTCGCGCATCGCCACCATGAATTGCGCGGTCAGACCGTAGAAAGTCGGCGTGAAATACGAAATCGCATTGTTGACGCGAATGGTCAGCGAATTGAAGTTCAGCATGGGCGAACCCATACTCATCACGGCAACCGGGTCCAGCTCGCGATTCAGGAAGATGTACTGCGGCGTGTTTTGCAGACCAAAGCGGACTTCACCGAAATGGCCGGATACGCCCACCCACGCCTGACGATTGAAGGCCGCGGTGGAGTTCGCCGCTGCGCCCGTCATGGCGGAAAAGCCTTGTTCAAGCTGGAAATTGACGTGAATGCCGCCGCCAATGTCCTCGCTGCCCTTGAAACCGTAGCGGCTTGCGAACAGGCCGCCGGAGGTCGCGCGCACGACCTTGCCGTCGCCTCCGTTCTGGAACTCGACGCCATTGTCGATCACGCCATACAGCGTGACGGACGACTGCGCGTGCGCCGCGCTGAACATGCAGGCCGATGTGACGCCGCATGCCAATACGAGCAATCTTTTCATTCTGTCTCCGTGTTCTTTCTATTTATCGCGGCCTGTCTATCTGGCTCGCTCTGTGCTGCTGTTTGCTTCGTAGTCCTCCGGGAAATAAGTGCAAGAATGCGCAGCGGCGAAAGCCGTTGCGCATCCGGCAAAAAGGGAACCGATTAACCGAGGGTGGCGGTCAGATCGTCGAAGCACTCGTCGACGGACAGACGGTGCGGAATGATTTTCTGGTCGAGCGCCCAGTCGATCGCGAGCTGGATGCCCTTGCGATTCGCTTCCATGCCGATCGGCGGAAACACGGCCGGCACGCCTTCGGCCTGCGCGCGGCTTTCCACCACCATGCGATAGAGTTCGCGCACGACATCCGGGCGCTGCTTCGACAGGTCGCTGTGCACCACGAACATATGGTTGATCGGCACCACGCCTTCGCGCGCGAACCAGTCTTTCGCGGCGTTCTGCGCGTCGGGCACGAGCGTGCGCACGCGCGGGTCCTTCGGCATGTCTTCGCCGAGCAGGGCAGCGTCCAGTTCGCCGTCGAGCATCATTTGCGGAATCGACGAGCCCTTGGGCAGGCGCACGCAATTGGCGGGATCGCTGTATTCGGCGAGATGGCCGTCGCCGAGCGTCATCCACGTGACCTTGTCGAGATCGACGCCGTATTCGTGGCGCAGAATGCCGCGAATCCACAGGGCCGTGGTCTGCGTGTAGGTGCGCACGCCCACCTTCTTGCCTTCGATGTCGCGCGGCGCGAGTTCGCCGAAGTCGACGTTGTAGCCCGCGCAGTGATGCTGGAAGCGGCCCGAGATGGGCGCGGGCAGCAGCACATAAGGCTTGCCGTAGGCTTTCGCCTGCAGGAAGGTGACGATGGCCAGTTCGCCCGCGTCGAATGCGTTTTCGCGCACCATGGCCTTGAAGCCGTTATGGGCGGGCGTGGGGCCGCAGTAGTCGAGCGTGACGATGTCCGAGCTGACGCGGCCGTCTTTCATCGCCTTGGTCACGGCATAGTCGGCAAGATTGACGCGCAAGGTCGGTACTTCGGTTTGCGTGGTCGTCATGATAAGGAATCCTTATTCGTGTTTCGATGAATCGCGCGATGCGTAATGGGGCTCGCTGCTGCTTGTTGCCGATCGTCGCTTAGTAACCCGCCATTTCGCGCGCTGCGCCCACGACGCCATAGCTGCGTGTCGGTGCCGACATCAGGAAACGGTAGCCTTCCTCGATCAGACGCTGATGGTTCTTCGCCGTCACGTGCGGATTGCCCACTACGACGTTGTGCTTGTGGCAGATCGACACGATACGGCGCATGGCATCCAGCACTTCCGGGTGCTCGTATTGACGCGCAAAGCCCAGTTCCTGGCTCAGATCGCCTTCGCCGATCAGGATGAAGCCGATGCCCGGCACGTTCGACAGAATGTCGTCGAGGTTTTCGATCGCCTGGGTGCTTTCGCACATCAGGCCAACGAGAATTTCACCTTCCGGCACGAGCGGCCACACGTCGGCCTTCTTGTAGTAATCGGCCGTGCTCAAGCCCCAGTAGCGCGCAGCCGTAGCGGGACCGTCGCCGCGCACGCCTTTCGGCTCGTAAAGCGGGGCGCTCTTGGGGCGCGCATAGCGGCACGACGCCACCGCGTTATAGGCCTGTTCGACCGTTGCCACGTGTGGCCACACCACGCCGTAAGCGCCGCGATCGAGCACCTGCTTGGCAAAGGCCTGATTCATTTCCACGCCATTAGCGGGAATCCGCGCAATCGGCGTCACGCGCGGCGAGACCGAACCCGATTCGGCGATTTCCTTGCGGTTGAGCATGTACTGCATGGCGTCGCCGAGCGCGGCGACATCGTACGGGTTGTGTTCCATTTCGAACACGATGCCGTCGTACGGGGCGTCGCTCATCTCGATCGCGTTCTGCTTGTCGAGCTTGGAAAAGGCGGTGAAGGCGGGCTTGCCCGATTCGAGGGCGCGAATGATGCTATTGAGGCGATGGGTGCTCATACGATTTGTCTCTCTTCGATGAATTGGATTAGTGGCGCAATGTTCTGGCTAGTGCTGGCGATTTATTCCGCCGCTCTCCAGTACATGAAGCCCATGCCTTCGCCGGTACCGGCGGGCGTGCGCCAGCAGGGCACGTAATCGACCAGCGTCATGGCCGCGCCGGTTTCCTGGACCGCTTTCATCACGCTCACATAGAGCTTGATTTCCGAGGTGCCCGATTGATACGAGCGGTCGTCCACGGCGGCGAGGCCGTCGTAGTCGTAGTCGCCGAGCATCTTCATGATGCTGTGATCGAACTCTTCGTCATTGACGAAGTGCGAGAGGCCGCCCGAAGCGAAAATGCCCACCCGCACGTCTTCCGGCCAGGCCGTGATCGCATCGCGCAGCACGCGGCCGAACTCGATGCAACGGGACATCGAAGGCTGCGTCGGCGGATAGAAGCAGTTCATGATGATGGGCACGTGCGGCGGCGGGTTGTCGTCCATGATCTGGTGATAGACGAAGCTGTACGCGTGCGGCACGACCGGGTATTCGGGGCGCGGTGTCATCCAGACGTTTTCGGGCCACTGGAACAGATCGGTGAGATCGAAACCCTCTTTCTGGAAGTGCTCGATCAGATACGTCGCCAGTTGCGGATGGCATTCGTGCGTGACGTGGTGATCGGGCGCATAGACCGAACGCTGCGGCGGACCGTTGTGCACATCCTTGCCGCTATAGATCGCGATGGACGGCGAGAAGTCCGTGAAGATTTCCTTCTGGTCCTTGCCCAGAATGATGGCGACGTCGACCTTGGCTTCGCGATAGGCGGCGGCCATCTTGTCGAGTGCGGCGCGGCAGCGCGCGGCGCGTGCGGTGCGTTCTTCCAGCGTGAGGAACGGTTCGAATGCGGCTTTGCGGTGCGCTTCCAGTTCGGGGTAAGTCCACGTGCGGTTGCGGAACCAGAGCGCCGGATTGTTGCGGTCGCGCTCGCCGTTCTTGAGCCAGTCTTCAGGCGCCTGGCCCAGCATACCGCTATGCGGCACTGCCATTCCGAATACGATCTTCGCCATTTAGGTTGTTTCCAGTTTTTTTAATCTGGGCCGCACGAGAAGGGTGGCGGCCCGAAGGGTATCAATTGCGTCAGCCGATATTCGCTGCGCCGCGTTCGTGATGGTTCGGAATCCGATGCAATGGAATCAGGCTTCGCGCAATTCCCCCTGTGGCTCGCTGACTTTCGGTGCCCATTCGGCGCGATACATGATCAGCGTCGCCGCTGCGCCCACCAGCAGGAACACCAGAATCACCAGCATCGGCAGGTCGTAGCTATGGCTGATATGCAGGAGCCAGCCGGAAAGACTCGCTGCGACACCGCCCGCAAGACTCGTCGCCACCTGCTGCACGCCGGTCACGAGGCCGATGGTCTGCTTCGGAATCAGCGTGAGACGCGAGAGCACGAGGTTGTTCGCCGTGGTCATGCCGAGCAGCGAAAGCGACAACACATTCCAGAACAGCGCGGTATTGAGCGATTGTGCGTAGGCGCCGAGCAGCACCGTACAGCCGCCCACGAAGCCCGCCACGATAAAGCCCTTGCGCACGACCACCGGATCATGACCGCGAGCGATGATGCGATCCGCGGCCCAGCCCGCGATGGCCGCAACAATCGCAATGCCCGCGAAACTGAAGAACGTGAAGACGCCGGATTCGCCGATCGACAGGCCGCGTTGCTCGACGAGGTAGGCGGGCATCCACGTCATGCAGTAGAAGGTGAAATAGCCGTAGCAGAAGTTGGTGACCATGCCGCCCCACACCACCGGGCTCGCGAGAATGCTGCCGAAACTCACGCTGCGTGCATGCCGGTCGGCTTTGGCGAGTTGGGCGCGCGAGGGCAGGTCGTTGCGCACCAGCGTCAGCCAGGGCACCAGCCAGAGCAGGCCGACCAGACCCGTGGCGACAAACATCGCTTTCCACGAGTAATTGACGATGAACCACGCGCCCACCGGTGCGCCCAGTGCGGGGCCGAATTTATTGCCCATCGCGAGAATGCCCACGGCGAGACCGTTCTGGCTTTCGTCGAAGTTATTGCGAATCCAACGATAGCTTGCGGGGATCACGATCGCTTCGGCGATGCCGATCAGCAGGCGCATCACGACGAGGCCCGCGAGCGTCGTCACGGCGCCCATCAGCGCGGTGGCGAGACACCAGAGCGCGAAGCACACCGCGTAGGGCCATTTCACGCCGTAGCGGTCGGCGACCCAGCCCATCGGCACCTGAAACAGGCCGTAGGACCAGAAGAAGGCGGAATTGATCCAGCCGCGATCGACATTGGAAAGCGCGAAGTGACGGATAAAGGCGCTGTCCGCCAATACGCTGGAAATACTGGTGCGATCGATAAAGGACGTAAGCACGCCGAGCGCCAGCAGGGCGAGAATGCCCCATCGGTTCACGCTGCCTTGCCGCTGAGTTTTGCTCGTCTCCATCTGCTTTTTTCGTAACCTCAATCGGTTTTCTTACTGGCTGGCCGGTGTCTGCGATAGCCACTCATGCAGGTCACCAACCAGCCGCCGTGTTGCAGGCGCGCCTCGATCAGCGCTTCAGATCGTCAGGCCAGCGCCGGGTACAGCTTTTGTGCCGTCTTGCCGAAGATCCACGCGCGATCCGCCGCATTCAGGCAGGCCAGACCGGCTTGCGCCGTCGCGAGAATCTCTTCGAGCGTGCCAGGCGAGGTGGGGAAATTCGAGCCCCACGCCATGCGGTCCGCGCCGAACGCTTCGACCACCAGCGGGAAAAAGGTCTGCGCGCTGGCCTTTTCCTTTTTCACGTCGCCAAAAATGCGCGGCGTGAGCTTGAGGAAAATGTTTTCGTACTGCGCCAGTTCGAACAGGCTTTGCGCGGCCGCATACGGTGCGCCATCCGCAACTTCCGGGCGGCCCAGATGATCGAGCACGATCGGCACCGTGGGAAAGCGCCGGGCGAGTGCGGTGACTTGCGGCAGACCGACCGGGCCGGTCTGGATGCACATCGGCAGGCCCAGTTCCGCGCACAGTTCCCACGCGGGGAACGAGCGCGGGTCGTCGAGTTCGCTCGGGTCGAACTCTTTCGTGCTGCCGCCCGTGAACAGACGCAAGCCGGCGAGGCCGCGGTCCGTCCATTCGCGAATGCGTTGCGGCGCGTCTTCCTTGAGCACGTCGACCGAACCGACTGCCACGAGGCGGTCCGCGTATTTCGCGCAGCCATCGACCACATAGCTGTTGTCGAAGCCATACGTGGTCGACGAATGCACGACCGCCGCCTTGCCCACGCCGGCCGCATCCATCGCGGCGATCAGCGTTTCAACCGTGGTGGGGCGCTCTTTCGACCATTCCGAACGCTTGCCGAACAACGGTGCAGGCGGATAGCGGCTTTCGTCGTCGGAGATGATGTGCGGATGAATATCAACAATGGATGAAGCCATGTCTCTCTCTGTCCCTGTCTGTCGATCTGAATCGCGGGTTGCGCGACCGAATATCATTTGCCCTGTGCCTTCAGGCGTGCATCGAGACGCGGATACACGCGGCGCGCGTTGCCTTCGAAGATCTTGTAGCGGTCTTCGTCGGAGAGAGCGGGGCAGGCGTCGATATAGCGCTTGGTGTCGTCGAAATACTGGCCCGTTGCCGGGTCCTTGCCGCGCACCGCGCCGATCATTTCCGAACCGAACAGCACGTTGTCCGCCGGGACGACCTTCGTCAGCAGTTCGACGCCCGGCTGGTGATAGACGCACGAATCGAAGAAGATATTGTTCAGCAGTCCTTCAAGTGGACGCTCGCGCATTTCCAGCGACATGCCGCGATAACGGCCCCAGTGATAGGGCACCGCGCCGCCGCCGTGCGGAATCACCAGACGCAGGGTCGGGAAGTCCTTGAACAGATCCGATTGCAGAATCTGCATGAACACCGAGGTATCCGCGTTCAGATAATGCGCGCCCGTGCCGTGGAAGCAGGGGTTGCACGAAGCGGCCACGTGAATCATGGCGGGCACGTCGAGTTCGACCAGCGCTTCGTAAAGCGGATACCACTCGCGGTCCGTCACCGGCTTGCCGGTCCAGTAGCCGCCGCTCGGATCGGGATTCAGGTTGCAGCCGACAAAGCCCATCTGCTCCACGCAGCGGCGCAGCTCCGCGACGCTATTGGCTGGCGCGACGCCCGGCGATTGCGGCAACTGGCAAACCGGCGCGAAGTTCTCCGGGTACAGCTCGGTCACGCGAAAGACGAGATCGTTGGACACTTCGGCCCATTCGAGGCTCGTGCGCTCGTTGCCGAGGTGATGGCTCATCAGGCCGGCGATCGGCGAGAACAGCGTGAGATCGCTGCCGCGTTCGCGTTGCAGCTTGAGCTGACCGTTGCCGATGGCTTCGCGGATCTGGTCGTCGCTCACGAATGCGCCGTCGCGCGAGGGCGCGTTGGCGATATCGTTGGCGAATTCGACCTGTTTGGCGCGCCAGTTACGGAACGATGCGGGAACGGTCGTAAAGTGGCCGTGGCAATCGATAATCATGCTTTCACCTCTTGTGCCAGCGGGTCGACGAACAGCTCTTCAATCGCCATGCGGCGCGGCGTGAGGCCTTGCTTGAATGCGGTGGCTTCGAGTGCTTCGATGGTCTTGAGGTTTTCCGCGAGACCGTAGGGCAGCGGGTCGTTGCCAACGATCTTTCGCAGCGCCAGGTATTTCTTGTCGCTGGCTGCCGTGGCTTCGCCTGCGTCCAGACGTGCGAGCCATTCTTTCTTGGCTTGCGCGAACGCGTTGTAGATCGAGCGCGCGACCCACGGATGCTCGGCCAGCACCGAATCCTTCACGACGATGGTGCCGTGCATCGGGTAGATGCCCGTGCGTGCGTAGTATTCGGTTTCGAGCGCTTCGGCGTTCGGCAGCAGATCGGGGTAATCGGCTTCGACTTCCTTCCAGCCGCCCGTGGGCGCGCCGGTGCGGCCAATGCCTGCCGCTGCTGCGAAACCTGCCGAGAGTTCGCCGCTTGCCATCATGTCGGCCAGCGAGCTGCCTGCAGGCGCATGAATCACGTTGCCCGGCAGTTTGAGTTGCGTGACGTGCTCTTCGTCGTCGACCACCCACGTGACCTTCGAGGAATCCAGACCGAATTCGTCGATCAGCACCTGACGCGTCCACACGCCGGTCGTGACCGAATAGGCGCGCACGCCCACTTTCTTGCCTTCGAGATCCTTCGGCGAATTGATGCCAGCGTCCGGGCGTACGAGCAGGCCGCCGTGGTGGAAGCGGCGCACGACGAAGATCGGCAGCGCAACGAAGGGCGCGCCATAGGCGCGGGCGATGATATACGTGGTCGGGGCCAGTTCGCAGACATCGAATTCGACATCACGAACCATGCGGCGGAACGCGCCGATCTGGGGCTGAACCGTGACGAATTCCGCGTCCACGCCCTCGATGGGAATGGAGCCGTTGCGGATCGCCGACGTATGCGGATGCTCGGCGATGGCAATTTTGAGCCGCACTTTCTGAGTCAACATCCTCTCCTTGCTTGAATGAGCCGTCACGGGTAGCGGGCCGGATGGCCTGGCCGGACTGGCAATGCGATGGGGAGAGAATAGAAGAGGGCCGCGCGGGCGTCCCTACACAAAAGAGAGATTCAATAGCACTTTTTTTAGCGCCGCTCGCGCCGCGCCCGCGGGTATACGTGGGTGAATGCTGCGGCGCTTGTATTTTTTGCAGTTTATGAGGGGAATAGGAGCGCAAGGAGCGGAGCGTCCTTGATGCGCCATCGCGGTAGACTGCGGGCGTTCGCAATGACTGACTGGAAGAGGCGATGGGCGAAACCGCGCAAAACGAGCAAGCCGTGCAGACCTTGCAGACCGACTGGGAGGCGATCTGGGACGCCGCCACGGCGTCGCTTGATCGTTATGGCAATGCAGTGCTGCCTTCGTTGCTCACGCCGGATCAATGCGAAAAACTGGCCGGACTCTATTCGCGCAACGATTGCTTCCGCTCGCGCGTCGTGATGGCCCGCCACAATTTCGGGCGCGGTGAATATCAGTATTTCTCCTACCCCTTGCCGCCTTTTCTTGAACGGCTGCGTCACGCGCTTTATCGGCGTCTTGCGCCTGTGGCCAATCGCTGGAATGGGCAATTGGGTGTGGATGTGACATATCCCGCAGAACTGGATGCGTTTCTCGCGCGTTGTCGCGAGGCCGGGCAGACCCGTCCGACTCCGTTAATGCTTCGCTATGGTCCGGGCGACTATAACTGCCTGCATCAGGATCTTTATGGCGAGCATGTCTTTCCGCTTCAGGTGGCCGTTCTGCTTTCCGAGCCCGGCGTGGATTTTACGGGCGGCGAATTCGTCATGACCGAAACGCGCAGCAGCGGCCAGCACGCGGATGTGGTGCCCTTGAGGCAGGGCGACGCGGTCATTTTTGCCGTGAACGAGCGGCCCGGGCTGAAGGGGCGTGCACGCAAGGTTGCGATGCGCCATGGTGTGAGCGTGGTGCGCAGCGGCCGGCGTTATACGCTGGGCGTGATCTTTCATGACGCGCGCGAGCCGTCGGCATCGGCATGATGGGATGGAATATGCTTGAACGTTTCGATATGCAAACTATTGGCGCGCAACTGGATGCGCAAGGCTATGCGCTGTTGCCGCAATGCTTGGGCGCGCGCGAGATTCACGCCTTGATTGCAGCGCTTGACGATAAAAACTCCACCATTGGCGCCGATGGCGAGGAGCTTTGTTACTTCGGTCAGGAGATGCCGCCACGTTTGCACGCATGGTACGAAGCGCTCTATCGTTGGCTTGTGCCAGTGGCGAATCGCTGGAATGAGTTGGCTGGAATAGAAAGGCGTTTTCCTGATGAACTCAATACGTTTCTTGAACTGAATGGCCACGCTTCGCAGAATCGGCCGCAATCGCATTTATACAGACTGCGCGAAGGCGAGCGCCGCGCACTGCATCGCCACGACGAAGGCGAGTGGATTTTTCCACTGCAAATCGTCGCGCTGATGAGCGAACCGCAGCGCGAATTCACCGGCGGCGAATTCGTCATGACGGAGCAGCGTCCGCGCATGCAGTCACGCCCGATGGTCGTGCCGCTGGCATTCGGCGACATGGCGATCATCGCGAGCGCGCAGCGGCCCGTACAGGGCACGCATGGCTACTATCGCGCCAGTCTCAAACATGCGGTCAGTCGCGTGCGTAGCGGCGAACGCATCGGGCTGGAATTGATCTTTCATCAGGCGGCGTAAGTGGCCGCCCGCAATCAGGCTGCCTGCGGCAACGGCGACTCATTCGAGCTACGCAGAAACCGGTCCAGCCGCTTATAGGCTTCAATCAAGGCCTGGCGCGGTGCAAGAAACAATTGCGTATCCGCCTGCTGCAGAATAGGCTCGACCAGCGCCCGCTCGCCCGGGGAAATGCGGCAGGTTTCATCGTCGCCCGCGCGCAGAATGCACTTCTCCAGTGCGGCTTCGGCATCGGCGAATCTGGCGATTTCCGTATCGCCATAACCGGCGCACTGCACATAGAAAGTGAGGTAGACCATGCGCACCAGTTCGCTGACAAGCCGTGTGGTGCCCGCCCAGCTCTGGCAGGCGGCGAACGTGAGGTGATGCGCGAGCGCCATGTCGGTGGCCGTTTTTTCGTCCAACGGGCGCTGCATGAAGCGGGAAGAAGCAGTGGGAGGCAGTACGGAGTGGGCTTTTTTGCTACGTGACATTGATACAGAAGTGGTGCAACGAAGGATGGGTGCGAACCGGAAGACAAACAGGGTTCACGGCGATTATGCGCGAATTGGCGCGAACGTGACGGCGAACCCGCACATCGCGCACTTGCAGGTGAGATCGAAACTCGCGTAAAAGCATAAACCACGGCACCTGACATCAAGATGTTGATCGGCTGACAAAGTTGTTATGTACATGCAATAAACCTTGAGGACTTCCGGCAGCATGCGTATCGATCCCTATAGCCTCGAACTCTTTATTGCCGTCGTCGAAGAAGGCTCTATCGCCCGCGCGGCGAGCCGGCATCACATTGCCGCTTCGGCGCTGAGCCGCCGCATTGCCGATCTGGAAACCGCGCTTGGCATGCCGCTGCTGATCCGCTCGCACGGCGGCGTGGCGCTAACCGAGGCGGGCCGCGAAGCATTCGCGCGTGCACAGTCGTTGCACGCGCAACTACAATCGTTCGCGCGCGAAGTGCAATCGCACAGCGGCCAGATTGCGGGCGTGGTGCGTCTCTATGCGAATGCGTCGGCTATCGTCGGTTTTTTGCCTGAACGGCTCAAGGCGTTTCAGGCTGCCTATCCGCTCGTGCGGATCGAATTGACCGAAGCGGTGAGCGACGAAGTCGTGCGCGCGTGCGTGGAAGATCGTGCGGACGTGGGCGTGTCCGCGAATGCGAGCACGCCCGCCGCGCTCGAATCGTGGCATTTCGCGCATGATCCCTTGATGGTGGTGCTGCCGCCCGATCACGAACTCGTTGCCATGGAGAAGCTCGATTTCGCCGATGTCATGCGTTTTCCGCTCGTGGCATTACAGGCGGGCGGCGCGCTCGACCGGTTGATTCACGAGCGCGCCGACGCCCAGCGCGCACCGCTGAAGCTCGCCGTGACGGTCAATAGTTTCGATGCGCAATGCCGCATGGTGGAGGCGGGACTCGGCATCGGCATCGTGCCGATCAGCGCGGCCTCGGCGTTCGCGGGTTCGCGTGGTTTCGTGCGGCGGCCGCTCGGCGACGCGTGGGCGCTCGGGCGCAGCCTGCAGGTCCACGCGCTGCGCAAGTCGTCGCGGTTGCGCGCGGTGCAGGCGCTGGTCGATCTGCTGACCGAAACGCCGCCGGAACGCCAGAAATAAGGGTTTGTGCGGACATCGCCGTTTGCGATGCCCCACGTGCCGATCCAGCACTTCGCCACGCCTTGCCGCGCCCGCTACATTGCAGGGAGAAGGAGAAATTGGATGGCAACCCTGGATTTGAGCGGCCGGATTCTGTTCCTCACCACGAACCCGGCGCAGATCGAGCAGCAACTCGCGGGCGCGGATTTGCGCGACATTCCCGCCGACACGCTGCGCGACGACGTTTCCACCGACGAAATCACGCCGATGAGCGTGCTCACACGTTTCGACGAGCGTCTGGGCCGCGTGCCCTATGTAGGTTTGCGTGTGGGCGAGCGCAATCCCATCGGCATGGACGGTGTGCGCAATGGCGGCTTTTGTGTGACGGTAGCGGGCAATCGCTACGGCAAAGGGTCGTCGCGCGAACATAGTCCGCTCGCGGAATATCGCGCGGGTATTCGGCTCGTGATCGCGAAGAGCTTCGAGCGCATCTATCGGCAGAATGCCGATAATCTGGGGCTGTTTACCTCGACGGATTTCGGTCTGATCGAACGCATCCAGCGCGGCGAGCCGATTTTTATCGACGAACTGGTGGCCTCGCGCGATGCTCTGGCAGCCGCCATTCTGCGCAGCGGCGGCCTGCTGCGTTACGGCGCGCGCCATATGCGCGAGATTCGCCCCGCAGCGGCCGCGCAAACGCAGCAGCCGCGCACGCTGGTGCAGAAGATCCTGGAGCGCCACGCGCTGCGCACCGAAGGCACCAGCGACGCCTTTACGCCCGGCGCGGGCGTATTCGTGCGCGCCGATTGGCGCTTTATCCACGAGTACTACACCGGCATGGCCACGCATATGCTGCACGCCGAATTCGGCCGGCCGCTCGCGCTGCACGAACCGCAGACGATGCTCGCGTTCGAGGATCATCTTTCGTACGCGCACAAGAGCGCGCTGCACGTGCGCAATGGCCTGCTGCCCGATGTGCGTGAATTGTCCGCCGCGCATCGCCAGTTCGCGAGCGAATACGGCATTCGCGATCACGGTTATTTGCCGGCATCCGCCGATGCGGCCGCCGAAGGTTCGGAAGGCATTTCGCACGCGATGATGGCGGAACGCTACGCGCTGCCGGGGCAGGTGGTGGTCGGCACGGACTCGCATACGCCGCATAGCGGCGCGCTGGGTTGCGTGGCGTTCGGTGTGGGCACAACCGATATGGCCAACGCGTTCGTCACGGGCGCGGTGCGCATGACGGTGCCGGCGTCGCTGCTGATCCGCTTTGACGGCGCGGTGGCGCCGGGCGTAACCGCGAAAGACCTCGTGTTGCATCTGCTCGCCGACAAGCGTATTCGCGCCGGTCTCGGTGTGGGCAAGGTATTCGAATTCGCGGGCGAAGCCGTCGCGCAACTCACGATCGACGAACGCGCGACGCTGACCAATATGACTGCCGAACTGGGCGGCTTTACCGGCATCGTCGCGCCCGACGAAGTCACGGTGGCTTTCCTGAAGGAGCGGCGCGGCGTCGATTTTCTGATCGAGCCGTGGATGCATAGCGACGAAGGCGCGCCTTACGCCGAAGTCATCGAGATCGACTGCACGCGGATTACGCCGATGCTCGCCGCGCCAGGCGACCCGGGCAACGGCGTGGCGCTGTGCGATCTGGTCGAGCGCCCGCGCGTGGATATCGCGTATGGCGGCTCCTGCACGGCCGGCAAGCGCGAGGACTTCGATCACTATCACGCGGTGCTCGCCTGGGCCGCTGGGCGCGGTCTGCGTGTGCCGGAGCATGTGCGGCTCTATCTGCAGTTCGGCACGTCGGACGTGCGCGATTACTGCGAGCAGCGCGGCTATCTGAAGGCGTTCGAACAGGTCGGCGCGATTTTGCTGCAGCCGTCGTGCGGCGCGTGCGCGAACTGCGGGCCGGGCGCCTCGACGCAGGCCGACGAAGTCACCATCAGCGCGATCAACCGCAATTTCCCGGGGCGCTCGGGGCCCGGACAGGTCTGGCTCGCCAGCCCGCCGACGGTGGTGGCGAGCGCGCTGGCCGGACATATTGCTTCGTTCGCCGAGTTGCAGGCGCTGCACGCTTAAAGCACTAAGGGTGCGTCAAAGCACCCGTGCCCGCGGATCAGGAGATCGCGAACGGGTCTCAAACCCGGCGGGCCTGGATACAATCGGCGGTCCGCCCATGTGCGTCGACGCGATTTCACGTCATTTCGCTCGACAGGGACAGGCAGTGGGCGCCGATTCATTCCAACTATGTTTCAGGAGACAGGCATGGCCTCTCTGGAGAGCGCTCCCCAGCCGCGCGCCAACGACCGCGCATCGACGGCGCAGACCATTGCAGGTGCAGACAAAGGCGCGATCTCCGCGCGCCTCGATCGTCTGCCTGCCACGGGCGCGATCTGGAAGCTCGTGTTGCTGCTGAGCCTGGGCTTCTTTTTCGAACTCTACGATCTGCTTTATACGGGTTATGTCGCGCCCGGGCTCGTCAGGAGTGGCATTCTCACGCCGACTACGCCAGGGCTTTTCGGTACTTCGGGGATTGCGGGTTTTATCGCTGCGCTCTTTAGCGGGCTGTTTCTGGGCACGATTGCCTGCGGGTTTCTCGCCGATCGTTTCGGCCGACGTGCGATTTTTACGTGGTCGATGCTCTGGTATGTGGTCGCCAATACGATCATGGCGTTTCAGGACACTTCGTCGGGACTCAACTTCTGGCGTTTTGTTTCGGGGATGGGGATTGGCGTCGAGCTTGTGACGATCGGCACGTATCTTTCCGAACTCGCGCCTAAGCATTTGCGTGGGCGTGCTTTTGCCGTGTGTCAGACGATTGGTTTTACCGCTGTGCCGGTGGCGGCCTATCTTTCGTATCTGTTCGTGCCGCGTTCGGTTTACGGGCTCGATGGGTGGCGTTGGGTGGTGCTGCTCGGTGGTGTGAGTGCGCTGTTTGTCTGGTATTTCCGGCGCAATCTTCCAGAAAGTCCGCGTTGGCTCGCGGGGCAGGGGCGCGTCGATGAGGCCGATGCCGTGCTGGCGCGGCTCGAAGCGCTTGTCGAGCGGCAGTATGGGCGTGCTTTGCCCGCTCCAGGGCCCGCCGATCCCGTGACGCAGAAGTCAGGTTTCGCCGATATGTGGAAGCCGCCTTATCGCAAACGCACCATCATGCTGGTGCTGTTTCATATTTTTCAGACGATCGGGTTTTTTGGCTTCGCTAACTGGGTGCCGACTTTGCTCGTCAAGCAAGGTGTTACCGTGACTTCCAGTCTGCTTTATACGACGGTTATCGGGCTGGCTGCGCCGCTCGGGCCTTTGCTCGGGTATTTCATCGCCGATCGGTTCGAGCGCAAGCATGTGATTGTTTTTATGGCAGCCGTCAATATTGTGGCCGGGCTGATGTTTAGTCAGGTGCGGGCTGCGGGCGCTATTGTGGCTTTGGGGGTGCTGCTTACGCTGGTTGGGAATATTATTTCTTTTACTTATCACACGTATCAGCAGGAACTCTATCCGACTGCTATTCGGGCTCGGGCTGTGGGTTTTGTCTATTCCTGGAGTCGGCTTTCGGCTGTTTTTAGCTCTTTTGTGATCGCTTTTACGCTGAGAGAGTTTGGGGTGGCAGGGGTGTTTGTTTTTATCGCCGGGGCGATGTCGCTTGTTATCGTCGCTATTGGGTTTATGGGGCCGCGCACGCTTGGGAAGTCTTTGGAGAGTATTTCGCACTGAGGCTTTTTTATTTTCGCTTTTTTTGGTTTTTTCCTGTTTTCGGGTTTTCCTGTTTTCGTGTCGGTCTATTAGCGTCGCCCCTGTGCGGGGCGGCACCTACTTTTCTTTGCAGCGGCAAAGAAAAGTAGGCAAAAGAAAGCCGCTCACACCGCTAGTGTGACGCAGTTGGCAAACCGCCTTTTAGGGGGAATGGTATAGGGGCATCCGGTCCCCCGCACCCTACCACTCAGTGACAAGGCGCCCGCACATCCGGCGGCGCTGCGCGCGCCGTGGGGTATAACCGGTAATTCCGCCGTGGGCATAGCCGGCAAACCATCGGTTTGCCGGCTATGCTGCACTCTTACTGCTTTGCCTCGATTCCCATCTGATTGCGTACGCGCTTCACGTCGCTTGCCGTCACCGCGCTCGCGTCGTTGCCCCACGCCGTTCGCACGAAGGTCGCCAGTTGCGCGATTTCGTCGTCGTCGTAGCGCCAGGCGAACGGCGGCATCGCCAGCGGTGCCGGTGCCGATGCCGTCGACGGCAATCGCGAGCCCGCCAGAATGACCGCGATCAGCGAGTCGGGATGCTTCGCCAGTACCGATGGATTGTTCGCCAGTGACGGGAATACGCGCGCTGCGCCTTCGCCATTCTGACGGTGGCAGGCCGCACAGCTATCCATGTAGATGCGCGCGCCAACGTCGTTGGCGTGGCCCGTCATGATCGACGTCAGCGTGGCGTCGTCCGCCTTGTATGCGGGCGCGCCAGCTTCGTCCGAAAGCGGCGTGAGGCTCTTCAGGTAGACCGCGATCGCGTGCAGGTCGATGTCGCTCAGGTACTGCGTGCTGTGCTCGACCACTTCGCCCATCGGCCCCGTCACAGCCGAATGCGCCGTGCGGCCCGTCTTCAGCAGCGCGACGATATCGGCTTCGTTCCACTCGCCCAGACCCGTGCCCTTGTCGGCGCGCAGGTTGACCGGCGAACTGCCGTCGATGCGTGCGCCCGACAGGTAACGCGCGCTCGATCCGTCCAGATCGAGTTCCTGGAAGCCCACGCCGCGCGGCGTGTGGCAGGTGCCGCAGTGCGCGAGACCTTGCACCAGGTACGCGCCGCGATTCCATTCGACGCTATGCGCGCTGTCCTGCTTGTAGCGCGTGTCGTCGTGGAAGACGCGGTTCCAGTAGGCGAGCGGCCAGCGCGTGTCGAGCGGCCACGGAATATCCGCCGGCTGGTTCGGCTGCGGCGATGCGCTCACGCCCGACGTGAAGTACGCATAGAGGTCGCGCAGGTCGCTGTCGCTCACCTTCGCATACGACGTATAGGGCATCGCCGGATACAGGTGGCGTCCGCCCGGCGTCACGCCTTCGCGCATCGCCAGCGCGAAGTCTTCGAAGCTCCAGTTGCCGATGCCGTGCGTCTTGTCCGGCGTGATGTTGGTCGAATAGACCGCGCCCAGCGGCGTCGAAAGCGGCACGCCGCCTGCGAACGGCGCGCCGCCCTTCGAGGTATGGCAGGCCATGCAGTCGCCCGCACGTGCGAGATATTCGCCGTGCGCGGCGTTGCCCGGCGCGCTCAGTGCCTGGGCGTCGATCGTCAGGCTCGGCTTGATCAGGCTGCCGGCCCACAGGCCGCCCACGACCACGACGGCCGCGGCGATTGCTACGGTAAGTTTGCGCATGTCGTGTGGCTCCTCAAACCTGGACCATCGGGCCGGGGTTCTTCAAATAACGCTCGCGGATATTCGCGGCCGCCCAATAAGCGAGGCCGCCCACGAGACCCGTCGGGTTGTAGCCGATGCCGTGCGCGAATACGCTCGCGCCCAGCACGAATACGTTCGACACGTCCCAGCTCTGCAGGTATTTGTTGACCACCGAGGTCTTCGGATCGGCGCCCATCGACGTGCCGCCGTTCACGTGCGTGCTCTGGTACGCGCGCGTGTCCCAGTGCGCGCCCGGCTTCAGGATGCGGCCCGAAATGCTCTTCGGGTTCATCTGCTTGCCGATCTCCATCATCTTGCCAGCCACGTATTCCGAGGCGCGCAGGTCGTTGTCCTGCCAGTCGAGCGTGATGCGCAGCAGCGGTTCGCCGTAGGCGTCCTTGTAGGTCGGATCGAGGTCGGCGAAGCAGCCGCGATACGCCATGTTGCTGATCTGCGATTCGATACGGCCGGTGTGCAGGAAGTTATCGGATACCGCCTGTTTCCATTCGCTACCCCACTTGGGCGTGCCTTTGGGCAGCGGAATGCCGCGCACCGGACCATTGCCGGTCTGACGACCCCAGATAATGCCGCCGCCGATAAAGCCGAGCGGGCCGTGATCGAAGTTGTCCGCGTTGAACTCTTCGATCGCCTGGCCGCCGCCGCCCGCGCCCATGAACTGGTTGATGTAGACGTCCTTGTCCCAGAACATGTTGACGCTGTTGAGCACCTGGTAGCAGAAGTTGCGGCCCACGGTGCCTTCGCCGGTATCGACGTTGTACGGCTTGCCAATCTTCGACGACAGCATCAGGCGAATGTTGTGCAACTGGAATGCGCCCAGCACGACCATATTGGCGGGCTGGAATACTTCGTTACCCTGAGCATCGATGTAGGTGACGCCAGTGGCCTGCTTGCCGTCCTTGTCCAGTTCGACGCGCAGCACGTGCGAATTCACGCGCAGTTCGAAATTGGGCTTGCGCAGCAGTGCCGGAATGATCGCGGTTTGCGGCGATGCCTTGGAATAATTCAGGCAGCCGTAGTCGCTACAGAAGCCGCAGAAGTTGCACGGTCCGAGCTGGCAGCCATATTCGTTCTGATACGCGCCCGACGCATTGCCGGCAGGCAGCGCGAACGGCTTGTAACCGAGTTCGCGCGCAGCCTTGGCGAACAGGCGACCGGTCGGGTGATCCGGCAGCGGCGGCAGCGGGAATTCGCGCGAGCGATACGCTTCGAACGGATTGCCGCCTTCCTGCGGTTTGCCCTTGATATTGCCCGCACGGCCCGAGGTGCCGCACACGTATTCCCAGCGGTCGAAATGCGGTTCGAGTTCGTCATACGTGACGCCCCAATCCTGCAGTTGCATGCCTTCGGGAATGAACTTCTCGCCATAGCGTTCTTTCACGCGGCTATGCAGACGCAGTTCGTCCGGCATCACGCGCGACTGCACGCCCGACCAGTGCGTGCCTGCTCCGCCCACGCCTTCGCCCGGTTTGAACGAGCCGATCTGGCGATAGGGCAGAGCCGTATCGTCCTTGCTATGGCGCGTGGTGACCGTGGTCTTCGAGAGATTCTGCAGGAGCGCATTGCGCGCCGAGTATTTGATTTCGTCGACGATTTGCGGATACGCGAAATTCGGAATCGTGTCGCGACCGTCGCCGCGTTCGAGCGCGACCACTTCCAGGCCTGCGCTGCACAGTTCCATCGCCATGATCGAGCCGGTCCAGCCGAAGCCGACGATCACCGCGTCTACCGATTTTTTCTTGATTGTTGCCATGCTGCTTAACCCCGCTTGCCGTACTGGCTGACCGGACCGTACGGATACGGTTTCGATTCGCTGACCCACTCGACGTAATCCGCGCGCGCGCCCGGATAGCCGATCATCTTCCACGAGCCCATGTCCTTGTTGCCGCCGTACATCGGGTCGCCGAAGAAGCCTTCCATGGTGTTCTTGAGCAGGAAGCCGCTGAAGAACGATTTCATGTTGAAGTCGTCCTGGATCTTGCCGCCTTCGACTTCCTTCAGGAATGCGATCTGTTTTTCCTTATCGAGCTGCGCAAAAGTCTTGCCGCCGAAATGCGCCTTGCAATACGTGTCGATGGCGCGAATGCCCAGGCGGTATTGTTCCTTCGGCGTGAGCTTCGACTGATAGCCGAATTCCGGTGCGCCCTTCTGGAACGGGCCGCTCATGTACCAGCGTGAGGCGTCGCCGTAACCGGTCTGCAGTTGACGGTCGATGTATTGCGGCACGCCCAGTTCGACGGCGCCGGGGCCGACCTTGTCCTTGGGAATCAGGCAGTCGCACGCGGCGTTCACGAAGGCCCATTCGTCGGGCGTGAAAAAGCCGGGCTGATAGTGCTCCTGGGCGGGGGTATCGGGCGGCGGCGCGGAGCGTTTGATTTCGTCCGCGGTGGGGCGCAGCACGGCCGAAGCCGTGCCGACGGCGGCAACGGGCACGATCGCAATCGATCCTTTAAGGAACGAGCGACGGCCCGCCTTGTCTGGCGATGTCATAAGGAAGGGGACTCCAGCATGTGGCGCTGATGCGCTTGTGATACATAGGGCGCGCGGCCGCTCGCGCAAAGCGAGCCGCAACGCGCCCGGAGAACGGGGAAACCGGAACGCCGTGAAGGCGTCAGGCCACCCGGAAAACCTGCACGGTGTTGCTGAGCTTGTTCGATTGCGTGTCGAGCGCCTGCGCGGCGGCGGTGACCTGCTCGACCAGTGCCGCGTTCTGCTGCGTGACTTCGTCCATCTGCGTCACGGCCGTGTCGACCTGTTCGATACCGCTTTGCTGTTGTTCGGACGCCGAAGCAATTTCGTTCATGATCGCCGTGACGCGCTCGACCGCGGTGTGCAGTTCCGACATCGTTGCACCCGCCGACGACACCAGTTCCGTGCCGTGCGAGACGGTCTGCACCGAGTTCGCGATCAGATCCTTGATTTCCTTGGCCGCTGCGGCGGAGCGCTGCGCAAGCGAGCGCACTTCGCTGGCGACCACGGCGAAGCCGCGTCCCTGTTCGCCTGCGCGGGCCGCTTCGACGGCCGCGTTGAGCGCAAGAATATTGGTCTGGAACGCGATGCCTTCTATCAGCGCGGTGATGTCCGAAATCTTGCGTGAGCTGCCTTCGATTTCGCCCATCGTGTGCACCACGCGCTGCACCATGTCGCTGCCGCGCGTGGCAACGTTTGCGGCGGTTTGCGCAAGATCGCTGCCGGTGCGGGCGTTGTCCGTGTTCTGCTTCACGGCCGAGGTGAGTTCGTTCATGCTGGCGGCCGTTTCCTGCAGCGACGCCGCCTGTTCTTCGGTACGTGCCGAAAGATCGATCATGCCCGCAGCGATCTGGCGCGTGGCGACCGAGACCGACTCGCTGCCCGAGCGCACCGAGCCCGTCACATTGCCGAGTTCGATACGGGTTTTTTCGATGCTTTCCAGCAGCAGACCCATTTCGTCATTTCGTTGCGCGCGCACCGTCTGGCTGAGATTGCCCGAGGAGATTTCCTGCAGGCTTTCCAGCGCGTAGTTGAGCGGATTCATGATCGCGCGGCGCAGCAGCACCCAGCCGAGACCCGCAGAAACCAGACCCAGCACCACCATCACGCCGCTGATCGTCGAGAACAGATAGAAGTTCGATTCGGCTTCTTCGTAGCGGGTCTTCGCGTTCTCGTACAGATGCTTTTTGACCTCGTTATTCGCCGCGCTCATCTTGCTGTAGAGATCGGAGAGCTGGGTCATCGCGATGTTGTCGGCGGTTTCCTTGTCGCCCGACTGCAGCGCCTTGGTGAACGCGGAGACGGCGTCGCGCATGGCCGTGCGGCGCTCGGTCGTCTTGGCGATCAACGGCAGTTCGTCGGGTTCGTGCGGCATCTGCTGGAACTTGCCCCACCACTCGTCGGAGTTCTTGAAGAAGCCGGCGGCGCGGTCGATCTGGTCGGGCACGCTCGACGCTTCGGGGTGCAGCGCTACGCGGTCGAGCACGAGGCGCGTGCGCGCGATGTAGATCTCGGCGTTGTCGATCGCCGTGGATTCGGCGAGCTTGTTGCGATAGGTGTCGCGATTGGCGCTATTGGCCTTTTCCGTGCTGATGAAGCCCAGCACACCGGAGATGGTGAGCAGGGCGGCGAGAAGTGCAAAGGTGAGTGCGATACGCGCTCGAATAGTGAGTGTCATGCGTCTGTACCGGTTTGACCAAGGATGACGCTGCGCAGTGACCGGCTTGCTGAGACGTGGGTGGCTGCGGGCGTACCTCTCTCATAACGTCATTTGTCTGACTATATTTAGGGCGCATATCAAAATTTTTAAGAAAGCACTGAAAAATGCTTTGCAATCAGTCTGTAAGGGCGTCGAAAATTTTCATCTTGTGCTGCGATCAGGTGACTTTGCGAGGCTAGATGCGGCATTTCTGGTGCTTTCTTACGGGAAATTACCTTGGCGCAGCTTGTCTCGGATGGCGTCTATTTTTCTGTTTATGTGGAAAATGATTCAACAAGGCGCTCAATTATCAATTCTGGCGGCGGGTCGCAGAATGCATTCATACGCACTGCACGACGCGTCGAACCCTCCGACTCTCTCTGCCAGGAACCGCCATGAAAACCACGCTTGCTCTTACCGCCGCCGCCCTGATCCTTGCCGCCAGCCAGGTGCAGGCCGCTGGCGCAACCGATACCAACCTCGTCCAGCCGCACGAACTGATCGTCGATAAAAGCTTGCCCGCGCAACAGGTTGAGCAACAGATCCATGCCGCGCGTCTCTACGACACCTTCTGGAGTACGGGCGACGAAGCGCAGGCCCGCGCCGCGCTCGCGCCGGACTTCACGGACCGCACGCTGCCTGCCGGGCGTGCGCAAGGTATCGCGGGGCCGCTTGCTGCATCGAAGGTCTTTCACGCCGCGGTGCCCGACGTTCACGCCGATGTCGAGCAGATGATCGTCGCTGGCGATCGTGTGATCACGCATCTGCGCTTCACGGGGCATTTCACGGGCACGTTCAACGGCGTGCAGGGCAAGGGCCAGACGGTGGATTTCATTGCCACCGATATCTATCGCATTCGCGACGGCAAGATTGCCGATAACTGGCATCTCGAAGATAACCTGACTTTCCTGCAGCAACTGGGTGTCGTTGCCAGGTGAATGGAATAAGGCGCGCCATGGAATCAGTTTCCATGGCGCGGCTTATGCAGTTGCTGCGCATCGAAGTTCGAAGTTTTTAAATCACTCGTTGAGTTCGATTCAAATCGCATTTAAAGGGAATGAATTGCCTGTGGATGCATCGGTGCCTGCTCGGGATCAGCAAAATGTGCCATGTATAAGGGCTCAGAAAGGGCGTTTCGAAGCGAAATCGACGTGATGTAAAAAATGCCTTTAAAGACCGCTTGAGCATGAATGGCAGAAGCAATTACGTGATGCTATTCACGATGAATAATCAATCTGTAACAGAATGTAATTGCGCTCAACGTAATGTGACATTGTTCGTATAAATAAAGTGTCGATTCACTGGATAATCGATAGTGTTCACTTCCCCGTAGTCCGATGCTATTCGCTTGATTGAAGCCGCATGCAGGAGCAAGGTCGATGAAACGAACCAACCTGATCGCTACCGCCGTCGCTGTGCAGATTGCCTTGATGCCGGTCGCGCCGCTCGTTCCGTTAGCTCAGGCCGCCGTCTATTCGAACGGCACCGCCACCGCCACCTTCAACGTCACGCTGACGTTGCAGGCCAATTGCGCGATCTCCGCCAATCCCTTGAGTTTCGGCACGAATGGCGTGCTGGGCACGGCGATCAACCAGCAGACCACGTTGAGCGTCACCTGCACGAACACGACGCCCTATAACGTGGGCCTCGACGGCGGCAACGTCACGGGCTCCAGCGTCACGAGCCGCTTGATGGCAGGCACGGCGACCGGCAACACCACCACGACCGTGGGCTTCCAGCTCTATCAGGATGCGGGCCGCACGACGATCTGGGGGAACACGCAGGGCACCAATACGGTGGCCGGCACCGGCAGCGGTTCGGCGCAAACGCTCACGGTCTACGGCCAGGTGCCCGTGCAGACCACGCCGAAGCCGGATACCTACCAGACAACGGTCACTGCGACGGTCTACTTTTGAAGCGCAGGCTCGCTGTGCACGCCGCGACGGCTGCTGCGAGGGCCATCGCGGCGGCGTTGCCGTGGGCGCTCGCCGCTCACTGCGCAATGGCCGCGACCTTGCAAATCTCGCCGGTCACGATCGAGTTTTCGGCGGGCGAGGCGGCGACCGGGCTGACTCTGCGTAATCCCGGCGATACGCCGCTGTACGGCCAGGTGCGCGTGTTCCAGTGGAGCGAGGCGCAGGGCGACGACGTGCTCACGCCCACGGGCGAGGTCATCGCGAGTCCGCCGCTCATCGAGATCGCGCCGCATAGCGATCAGCTCGTGCGGCTGGTGCGTGCGAACGCCTCGGCGCCGCCGCAGGGCGCAAGCGCTGCCGCTGCGATCGAGCAGAGCTACCGCATCCTGATCGACGAACTGCCTGCGCCGGGCTCGCCGGGCGCGGAAGGCGTGACGATCCGGCTGCGCTATTCGGTGCCGGTATTCGTCGACGGGCCGGGCGGTTCGGCGGCGCGGCCTCTGCTTGCCTGGCGTCTCGTGCGCGGTCCGCAAGGCTATGCGTTGCGCGCCGATAACGCCGGCACGAAGCGTGCGCAGATTGCCGCGGTGTCGTTATTCGACGATGCCGGTCATCACTGGGATGTCACGCACGGGCTGCTCGGCTATGCGCTTGCGCGGCAGAGCCGCCAGTGGAATGTGCCGGTGCCCGCCGATACGAAATTCGGCGGCCAGCTCAAGGTGCGAGCGACGGTCAACACCTTGCCGCTCGAAGGAACCGTGTCGATCGAGCAGGGAGGCTGAGCGTAGCGAGGGCTCGTCGGCGCACGCGTCACCATGCGGCGCGCGCCGGAGGACAGCATGAAACGAACGACGAAGAATGAAACGAACTCGGAGCGGTGTGCGCCGTGGCCGGGCGAGGCGCATGGTATCGGTGGCCGTGCTGCTGGCGTTTTTCAGCGCCGCGGCGCATGCACAAGGACAGTTGATCAACGCGGGCGCAATGGATACGCGTGATCTGTATCTCGAAGTCGATGTGAACGGCCAGCGTACTGCCCAGATCGTGCACTTTCGCCAGTTGGGCGGCCATCTGTTCGCGACCGGCGAAGATCTTTCGCAGGTGGGCGTAGCGACGGCGCAACTCGGCATTGCAGACAGCGCGAGTGTCGATCTCGATTCGCTGCCGGGTCTGCATTATCGCTACGATGCGCAGCATCAGACGCTCGAATTGCAGATTCCCGATGCGATCCGCAGGCCTTTTGCCTTCGATACGCGTTCGGTTTCGGCGGTGCCGCCGGCCACGTCCGCACGCGGCTTCGTGTTCAATTACGATGCGTTCGCGCAGGGCGGGTCGGCTTCCGAATTCGCACTCTGGAGCGAGGAGCGTTATTTCGATCCTCATGGAGTGCTAAGCAATACGGGCGTGGCGTATCTGTACCACGACCGCAACGAGTACGTGCGCTACGACAGTTCGTGGAGCATGTCGAATCCCGCGAATCTGAGCACCACGCAATTCGGCGACACGATAACGTCGTCGCTCGCGTGGACGCGCTCGATCCGCATGGCGGGCTTTCAATACCGCAGCAACTTCGCCTTGCGGCCCGATCTCGTGACCTTCCCGGTGCCCGCGCTGCCGGGCAGCGCCGTGGTGCCCACCTCGGTCGATCTCTATATCAACAGCGTGCGCCAGTATTCGGGCAATGTGCCTAGCGGCCCGTTCATCATCAACGATGTGCCCGGTATCACGGGCGCGGGCCAGGCCACGGTCATCACGCACGACGCGCTGGGCCGCACGATTTCGGCTTCCGTGCCGCTCTATGTCGATACGCGCCTGATGGCGGCGGGACTGTCGAGCTATTCGTTCGAAGCGGGCTTTTTGCGCCGCAATTACGGGCTCGATTCATTCGACTACGATACGAACCCCGCGGTGAGCGCCTCGTGGCGCCATGGCCTGAACGATCATGTGACGTTCGAAGCGCACGGCGAAGCCACCGGCGGTCTCGTCAATGCGGGCGGCGGCGTGCTGTTCGGCCTGGGCACGGCGGGTGTGCTCAACGGCTCGGTATCGGGCAGCGGCGGCAAACTCAATGGCGCGCAGTTGAGCCTGGGCTATCAGTACGTGTCGCAACGGTTTTCCGTCGATGCACAGACGATCCGCGCGTTCGGCAATTACGGCGATCTCGGTTCGCGCGACGGCTCGCCCGTGCCCGATATCACGGACCGCGTGACGCTGGCCGTGCCTTTTCTGCGCAATCAGACGGTGTCGCTCAGCTATATCGGCTACAAGATTCCCTCCGCGCCGGTTTCGCAGATCGGCTCGATTGCGTGGACATTTAACTTCGGCAATCTGGTGTCGCTGAATCTGAGCGCGTACCAGGATTTTCGCCAGCACGATTCGCGTGGCGTGCTGCTTTCCGCGAGTATCGGGCTGGGCGGCAATGCTTCGGTCAACGCGACCGTGGGCCGTCAGGACGGGGCATCGACATGGAACGTCAATGCATTGCGTCCGCCTGATTATTCGGGCGGCTGGGGCTGGGGCGTGCAGGCGGGCGGCACCGGCGCGACGCCGTTCCGCCAGGGCCAGTTGCAGTATCTGGGCCGCTATGGCGAGGCCACGGCTTCGGTGCAGCAGGTGGCGGGGCAGACGATTGGCGCGCTCGATCTGACCGGCGCGGTGGTGGTGATGGACGGCACCGTGCAGCCCGCGCGGCGTATCGACGATGGCTTTACGCTGGTGTCGACCGATGGCGTGTCGGGCATTCCGGTGCTGCACGAAAACCGCGTGATTGGCGTGACCGATGGCGGCGGTCATCTGTTGATCCCCGACCTCAATTCCTACCAGCACAATCAGGTGGCGATCGACGCCATGCATCTGCCAGTCGACGCGCGTATCGCCGATACCTCGATGGATGTGGTGCCGCAGGCGCAGTCGGGCGTGCTCGCGCACTTCGGTGTGACGCGCTATCACGCGGCTTCGATCATCGTGCACGACGCCGACGGCAAGCCGCTGCCCGCCGGTGCGCGCGTGCATCATGTGGAGAGCGGGCACGACACCATCATCGGCTATGACGGGCTGACTTTCGTCGATGGACTTGTGCCGCAGAATCATCTGCAGATCGAGTCAGGTGATAAACAGTGCGAAATATCGTTTGCGTGGGCTGAGGGCAAGGGCGATACCCTGCAGACCATCGGGCCGCTTGTGTGCCAGTTGCATGGGCAACAAGGCCAGGGAGCGCAGCCTTGAAAGCGATCAGGCACGCGCTGTTGATGATCGGCGTCTGTCTCGCGCTGCTGCTGGGCGCGAGCAGCGCGCAGGCGCAGAGTTGCACGGCGGTGGCCAATCCCGTGTCGTTCGGCTCGGTCAGCCCGATCGCGGGCGTTGCGGTCACCGCGACCACCACCATCGCCGTGACCTGCACATGGCCCACGGTTTCGCTCACACCCGATGTGCTGGTGTGTCTGAATCTGGGCGGTACAAGCCCGCGTGCGCTCACCAACGGCACGAACCAGTTGAGCTACGACCTCTTTCGCGATGCGGGCCACAGCCAGGCGTGGGGTTCGACGTATTCGGGCACGACGCCTATTTCGCTCACGATGGCCAAACCGAGCGGCACCACGCTCACGACCAACGTGACTGTTTATGGCCAGATAAGCTCCGCGCAGCCCACGGTGCCCACTGTGAATAACGCGAGCACGGTCTATACGCAGAACTTCGGCGGCACCACCACGTCGATCAATTACGGCTTCTATTTGCTGATTGCGCCGACTTGCGCATCGCTGGGTACGGGCGGCACGTTTCCTTTTTCGGTCACGGCCACGGTCATCAATAACTGCAATATCACCGCGACGAATGTGGCGTTTGGTTCGGCGGGCGTGCTGTCATCGGCGCTCAAGGCGACCGGGGCTATCACCACGGTCTGTACCAATGGCGATGCCTTCAAGATCGCGCTCAATGGCGGCGCGAGCGGTAATGTCGCTGCGCGCGCGATGCAGCGCTCGGGCGGCGGGGGAGCAGTGAATTACCAGCTCTATCTGGATTCGGGGCATAGCAGCGCGTGGGGCGACGGCACAGGTGGCACATCCACGCAGGCAGGTACGGGTTCTGGCACGCAGCAGGTTTTCACGGTCTATGGACAGGTGCCCGCACAAACTACGCCAACGCCTGGCAGCTATAGCGACACCATTACGGCCACAATCTATTTCTGATCGACAGAACCTGATTCCCTTGACGTCAAAAATCGAAACTTACCATTGCGCAGAACGCGCTTAATTATTCGCAGCACTCTTCCTAAACTGGTCATTAGCTGGCGTCGAACGCATTGCGCGTCGCCAAAGCTGATTGAGAAATAAAAAGCAGATCGTTTAGAGCGGTATTTCAATCCAATATGGAGGAGCACATCATGAACAAGGCAACTCGCACGCTAATCGCGATCGCCGCGCTGGCCCTGTCGGGCGGCGCTTTTGCGCAGAACAACACGCTGGCGACGCCGAGCGTCAAATCGCCGGTGAGCGCAACGACTGAATCGAGCGGCTATGGCACGCCAGCCGCCGCCAATACGGAAAGCGGTATGAGTGCGGCATCGCAGGGCACGAGCCAGCAGAACGCTACGGCGGTTACTGGCGCCTATGGCGCGAACAATACGCTGGCACGGCCGAGCGTGAAGTCGCCCGCGGCTCAATAAGCGTCGAATGAACGTTGAATAGACGTAGTAAAAAAACCGCTGCTCGGTGCAGCGGTTTTTTTATGCCTTCATGGCGATTTTTAAACGCCGCTTTGCACCGTTCCGGCAAGCCCCGCAACGGCTAGCACCAGCAAAAACCCCGCAGCCAGAATGGAAATCCAGCGTTGCTGACGATGAATCAGCGGATGTCTGCACGCCGCGATATAGCTGCTCAGGATCGTGAAATCGACAATGATCCACAGCGCCGCCAGAATCAGCAGGCTCACACGCGAATCCGAAGTGACGCCGATAAACTGCGGAAAGAATGCGACAAAAAACAGCACGTCCTTGGGATTGGCAATGCCCACAAAAAAGCCCTGAAACGTAGCGGGCAAACGCTGCGGTGTGGCAGCGGCGCCAGGCGTTGTCTTATCGCCGCTACGCCATTCGCCGTACAAGGTGCGGATCGCCAGTATCGAAACGAAGACGCAGCCCAGAACCTGCAAGCCCGCAAGCAGGCGACCGCTGACTAACACCACGCCAAAGACCATCAAAGTTGCCACGGCGATCAACACCAGGCTGGCGGCGTTCGCGCCCACGGCAGTGAGAAAGCCCTGCTGGACGCCACGTCGCGCCGCATTGCCGACCACGAGCATGACAACGGGGCCGGGTGTTGCGATCAGCAGAACGATTGCCGCCACATAGGCGAGCAGAAGCGTGTAGTGGAGATTCATGAGTAAAAGTCGAATTTAAAGCCGTGCCGCGAAGATTGCGGTCAAGGCGTGAAATCATGCAGATCGCGCAGATGGGTATAGTATTGCCGCTCAGCACCGCAGCCGAAAAACGGAAAATACTGCGCGAAAGCATGACTTTTACTCATAGTATGCCTGCCTTGAAAACCCAACCTCTGCCACCGGTTTACGCCTTGCGTGCGTTCGAAAGCGCTGCACGCACAGGTTCGTTCACGCTCGCCGCAGAAGAACTCAATCTCACGCAAAGTGCCGTGAGCAAACACGTGAAGACGCTCGAAGATTATTTCGGCCGCAAACTGTTTGTGCGCCAGGGGCCGAAGTTGCACCTGACGGCGCAGGCGCAGATATTTGCGTCGGGACTCAGGCGCGGTTTCCGGCAGATCGAAGAGGCCTGTGCGCTGTTTCAGGCGCCGCGCGATGTGCTGCGGCTGAAAGCGCCTTCGACGCTGACCATGCGCTGGCTGCTCGACGCGCTCGCGGCATTTCGCAAGACGCAGCCCGGGTTCGAAGTGCAGATCGCCAGCGTGTGGATGGATGTCGATACGGTCGATTTTTTCAGCGAGCCCTACGATTGCGCGATCCTGCTCGGCGGCGGCCGCTTTGGCGAAGGCACGCACAGCGTCAAGCTATTCGATGAATGGCTGATCCCGATCTGCTCGCGTGCGCTCGCGCCGGCGGCGCGCGCGAATCTGGCCGCGTGCGATCTGATTCATCCGTCAACCGACCGCCGCGACTGGCGCCGCTGGCTGAAGGCGAGCGGCCACGCTGGTCACGTCGACATCACGCGTGGCCAGGTTTTCGACATGCTCGAACAGGGGATGGCCGCGGCCGCCGCGGGCCACGGTGTTTCGATTGGCGATCTCGCGCTTTGCGCGAGCGCGATCGATGCGCGGCAGCTCGTGCTGCCGTTCAAGACGGCCGTGAGCAGCGGCGACGCGTATTACCTGATCCGGCCGGAGGACTCGGACAAAGCCGCGCAGGTGCAGGAACTGCACGCCTTCCTCGCGAGCCGGACGCCGAAACTCGACTATCCGGGCATCGCGTTCAAGGCGCTGCGTTAATGCCGGGGCGAGCCAATCAGAATGTGACAGTCCACAGCGCATTCGCGGTGCGCTGCGCGCCGAATTGCACCGCCGAGGTGATGCGGATGGGCGAAGCGTCGGCGTGGGAGACGAGGTAGGGTTCGCCGTGCAGGCAACTGACGGCGGGCGCGACACTGTCGTCGACGGCGCTCACGAGGCAGGATTGCTGAACGACAAGACTCACGACCATGGTGGCCGGTGAGGGTTCGGCGGCGTCGCCGGTGGCGAGAACCGAAAGACTGAGGGCGAGGCCGAAGGCCAAAGCCAGCCAGAGGCGGATGGGGCGGGACATGTTCGGAAACGATTCTGGAATGCCGGATTCGCGGATTCGATAACGGCGACTGAAACGGTGGTGGGAACAGCGTCTATCCCTTTGTCGGCAGCGCGGCGCAAAAGTTGAGCGCTGCGGCGATCGGCAGCAGTTTCAGACCGGGTTTTGGGTCATGGGGCGCGATCCTCGCGGTACGGCGCGCGGTGTCAGAACGGCCAGCACGGCCGCGATCACGAAAAGCGCGGGCACATCGCCCAGCAGATGGCCGGCATGGCCGGGCGTCGCGAGCGACTGCACGGTCATGATCGCGCCGTGCACCACGCTGGACCAGACCGTGAACCAGATCAGGCTCAGATGGCCGAGCGGATCACGTGCGGCGCGCATCAGAAACACGCCGAGCGTCGCATAAATACCGGCGATCATGAGCGGATAGTCCGAATGCCCGCTATGCCAGGCCCAGCCCGCAGGCCAGAGCACCATCAGCGGATAGACGGCGAAGGTGGCGATCGCACCGGTCACGAGGAGGGCGAGGCGCAGATATCGCAGGCGTGCAGGGTCGTCCATGACTTTGACTCCGCCCGCGCGAGTGTGGGCCGATGGCGACAATATGCGCGCGGGCCACGCCGCTTGCAAGTCTGTCGAAAGAATTTGTCGATGCGGCTGGAATCCTTGCCTGCCGGGTTATCGGCGGGATTTTTCTGCTGCCGTTCCGCCATTTCCGCCCCAAGCCAACTGAAAAATTTCTTCACAATTGGTAATGTTATAACGTAACATTCGCGTCGACTGTTGCGGGCAGCCATGCACGCAGAACAGAGCAAACCATGCGCGGCGCACGCGGGCCCAGGGGAATTGGCCACTCGCCGCGGTTCAATCCACCGACGCAAAAAACAACCATCGTGGCGATTTCAACCGAGTCTGAATCTTCAGCGAAGCAGCGGCGCGCGCGTCGTTCGCCCAGCCCGCAACGCGCTTTTTCGTCCCGCGCGACGCTTTTGCGCCTCACGCCTGTCTCGTTCGCTCTCGTGAGCGCGCTGGTTCATGCGCAGTCCACGGACAGCGCAACAAACACCGCAGCAAGCACCGCAACGAGCGCCGCAACAGCGCAGCAAAACACCGCCGACGCCACGCTCGCGCCGGTGTTCGTCACCGCGAATCCGCTCGGCGATAAAGACCTGATCGCGCCCGCGACTTCGCTCAGTGGCGACGCGCTCACACTGCGCGCGGCCAATTCGATCGGCGAGACGCTCAACGGTCTGCCGGGCGTCTCGACCACGACGTATGGCCCGATGGTCGGGCGTCCGATCATTCGCGGCATGGACGGCGACCGCATCCGCATGCTGCAGAACGGCGTCGCGGCCTGGGACGCGTCCTCGCTCTCGTACGACCATGCCGTGCCGCAAGACCCGCTCACGGTCGAGCGCGTCGAAATCGTGCGCGGCCCGGCGGCGCTGCTTTATGGCGGCAACGCGATCGGCGGCGTGGTCAACACCATCGACAACCGCATTCCGCGCGAGCCGATCCAGGGCGTGACGGGCGCCGTCGATGCGAGCTACGGCGGCGCCAACGACGCCCGCGCGGGCGCCGCGCAAGTGGAAGCCGGCAACGGCCAGTTCGCCTTCCATGTGGACGCCTTCGACCGCGACACCAGCAACGAACGCATTCCCGGCTACGCGCATTCGGCGCGCCAACGCGCGCTCGACGGCAGCGACGCGAGCGAAGCCTACGGCAGCATCCCGAACAGCGATGGCCGCTGGCACGGCGGCGCGGTCGGCACCTCGTACACCTGGGCCGATGGCTACGCGGGCGTGTCGTACAACGGCTACCAGGCCGATTACGGCTCGGTTGCCGAAGACGATGTGCGGCTGCGCATGCATCAGGACCACGTGGCCGTGGCCTCGGAAGTTCGCAACCTGAGCGGCCCGTTCAGCCAGTTGAAATTCGACTTCGGCTACACCGATTACGAGCACCGCGAAATCGATAACGGCGAAGTGGGCACGACGTTCCGCAATCACGGTTACGAAGCGCGGCTGGAAGCGCGCCACCAGAAGATCGGCCCGTTCGAAGGCGCGATTGGCGTGCAGGTGAGCCAGAACACGTTTTCCGCGCTCGGCGACGAAGCGCTCGTGCCGACCACGCAGACCACCAACGTCGCGCTATTCGGTCTCGAAGAATGGAACGTCACGTCGGCGCTCAAGCTGAGTCTGGGCGCGCGTTACGAGCACGTGAAGCTCGACCCGACGCCCAACGGCAACGATAAATTCGCCAGCGCGCAAGGGCGTGATTTCAACGCGGGCAGCCTTTCCGCCGGCGCGCTCTACAAGCTCGCGCCGGCCTGGTCGATTGTCGGCGACATCGCCTATACGGAACGCGCGCCTACTTTCTACGAGTTGTATGCGAACGGTCCGCACGACGCGACGGGCCAATATCTGATCGGCAACCCGGACGCGCAGAAGGAGAAAGCGGTTTCGACGGATCTGTCGCTGCGCTTCGAAAGCGGCCCGAACAAGGCCAGCGCGGGCGTGTTCTACAGCCGCTTCCGCAACTATCTGACCGAGTACAACACGGGCCGCCTCGTCAACGACGATGACGAAGTCGTCCCCGCCGGCACCGACGATGCGCTCAACGAAGCCGTCTATCGCGGCGTGCGCGCCGAGTTCTACGGCGTGGAAATCGACGGTAAATGGCGCGTGTTCGAGAAGGGCGCGCATCGCGTGGATGTGTCGTTCACGGCGGACTACACGCATGCACGCAATGTCGATACCGGCGCGCCGTTGCCGCGGATTGCGCCGCTGCGCGCGACGCTGGCGGGCGATTACGGCTACGGGCCGTTCGGCGCGCGCGCGGAACTCGTGCATGCGTGGGCGCAGCATCGCGTGCCGGAGGACGACGAGCCGACCGATGGTTACACCACGCTCGCGGTAATCCTCACGTACAAGTTTCACGTGGGATCGACGAACTGGCTGGCCTACGTGCGCGGCGATAACCTCACGAATCAGGACGTGCGTTATGCCAGTTCGGTTGTGCGCGATATCGCACCGGAAGGCGGACGCAGCGTGATGGTCGGCTTGAGGACGACGTTCTAGCCCTACAGCGCGATCCAGCAGAATCGATGACTTCAGATTAAATAGTCATCCTAAGTGAATGAGCGAAGGCGGCATGAAAATGCCGCCTTCGCCGTGACGCTTTCAGACCTGCGCTTTGGCCACCGTTTCTTCCTGCGCGAGCAATCCACTCACGGAAGCCGTCAAGCCTTTGCCGCCGGGATTGTTGCGCAGCACGAGCTTCAAACCGTGCCGCTGCGCGATACGCATCGCAATCGAAAGACCCAGGCCGCTGCCCGTGCCCGGCACGTGATTGGCGCGATAGAAGCGGTCGAGCACGCGCCCGAGATGTTCTTCGGGAATGCCCGGCCCGTTATCGACGACTTCGAAGCCCACATGCGAAGCCGTGCGCGTGAGCACGAGATCGATCTTGCCGCCGGGCGGCGTGTAGCGGATCGCGTTATCGATCAGATTATTGAGCAGCGTGGCGAGGCCGTGTGCGTCGGCGGCCACGTTGCAGGCATCGTCTTCGGTCACGGGCGGGCGCAGTTCCAGCCCGAGATCGATGTTCTTTTCTTCGGCCAGCAGCGAAAGATCGCTGATCGCCTGTTCGCCCAGCCGACGCAAACTCATGGTGGCGACCGGCAGTTCCGCCTGCGCGTCTTCGCGCGCGAGCGTCAGCAATTGCTGCACGAGGCGGATCAGGCGATTCAGACGCGTTTCGATACGCTCGGTGGTGTGCGGCTCGCCGCTGAGCGTGCCGTCGCGCAGCGCGGCCTGCAGTTGCAGCTTGAGCGCCGCGAGCGGCGAGCGCAGTTCATGCGCGGCATCGGCGATAAACGTGCGCTGCGCCTGCGAAGCCGTGTTCAGACGCGCCAGCAGATCGTTGAGCGCGACCACCAGCGGCCGCAGTTCGATGGGTACCGAGCGATCGAGCTTGAGCGGCCCGAGCGCATGGTGCGAACGCGCGGTCAACAGCGCCGAAAGCGCACCGACCGGCGCGAGCCCGCGCGCCACCACCAGCAGCACCATCACGATCGCCAGCGGCACGAACAAGGCAAGCGGCCAGAGCGTGTGCAATGCCAGCCGCATGGCCAGCGCCTCGCGCACGGAGATCGGCTGCGCGACCTGCACGAAGCGGTCGGGCTGCTGCACGCCGAAGGTGCGCCAATGCGATTCCTCGTGCTCGAAGGTGTGGAACCCGGCATCGTTACGCGGTAGCGGCTCGTCGTGCGAGGAGTGATAGATCGCCCGCCCGTCGCGATCCCAGATCTCGATCAGAATGCGGTCGTCGGCGATGCCTTGCATATCGGGCGCGGGCTGATCCGCACCGTGGCCCGCACGCAGATTCGTGGGCAGTGACAGCGCCACCGCGCGCAGTTCGTAGTCGAACAACTCGCTCGCCTCGTTGCGCGCAGTGTGGAAAATGCCGAAGCCCGCCACCGCCGATCCGGCCGCGAAGCCGAAAATCAGCCAGCCCAGCAGGCGGCGCTTGATGGACCTCATTGCTCCCTCTTGAGCCGATAACCCACGCCGCGCACGGTCACGATCTGGTCGGCGCCGATCTTGCGGCGCAGGCTGTGCACATGCACTTCGATGGTGTTGCTGCCCACTTCCTCGCCCCAGCCGTACATGCGTTCTTCGAGTTCGGCCTTGGTGAACACGCGTGCGGGTTCCTCGATCAGCACGTGCAGCAGGGCGAATTCGCGCGGCACCAGCGCAATGGGCGCGCCGTCCATCGTGACTTCGTGCGCGGCGGGATCGAGCGTGAGATTGCAGTGCGCGTAGACCGGCTGCTTGCGGCCGGTGCGCCGGCGCAGCAGCGCGCGGGCGCGGGCGGCCAGTTCGTACAGATCGAAGGGCTTGACGAGGTAGTCGTCGGCGCCGGCGTCGAGACCGGCGACGCGGTCGGTCACGCTGTCGCGGGCGGTGAGGATCAGGATCGGCGCTTCGCCGCCGCGCCGCCGGTAAGCGGACAGCACGCTCACGCCGTCCTTCTTCGGCAGGCCCAGATCGAGCATCACGAGATCGTAGACGTCGTTGGCGAGCGACAGTTCGGCTTCGCGTCCGTCCTTGGCCCAGTCGACCGCATAGCCTTCGCGGCGCAGCGAATCGAGCACGGGCTCGGCGATCATTTCGTCGTCTTCTACCAGTAAAAGGCGCATCGTGGCACTCCAGTTCGCGTCGCTTGGGGTATCGCGCGTGGCTTCATGTTGGGCATTCGAGGGTGATTGTCGCTCAATTGCGTTCATGGTTCAGCCCTTCCTCAATCTTACGGTGCAGGCGTCGTTCCGGTAGACGAATCCGGCGAATCCGGCGAAGCCGATGACGTACCGCCCAGCAGCAGCCGCAGCAGCGCGGGCAACACCAGCAGCACCAGCGGCATTTGCACGATTAGCCCGGAAATGATCGCGACCGCCAGCGGTTGCTGCATCGCCGAACCCTGGCCGAGCGCGAACGCGAGCGGCAGCAGTGCGAGGATGGCGGCAATCGTCGTCATGGCGATCGGGCGCAGGCGGTTGCGCCCCGCTGCCTGCAGGGCTTCGTGCAGCGGCAGCCCGTCGTCGCGCACGAGACCCTGGAATTCGGACACATAGAAAATGGCCACTTCCGTGACGATGCCGATAATCATCGTCATGCCCATCATCGCGGAGATATTGAGTTCGATCCCCGTGATCCACAGGCCGATAAAGACCGCGCCGGTGGCGCACAGCGGCATCGCCATGACGGCCAGCGCCACGCGAAAGCGTTCGTAGAGGAACAGCAGCAGGCCGAACACCAGCGCCACCGCCGCGCCGAACACGGCCATGAGGCCCTTGAACGCGATCTGCTGCTGCTGATACAGACCGCCCAGTTCGTAATACACGCCGCTGGGCAGCAGGCTCGGATCGGCGAGTGCGTGCTGCACGTCGGCGATGGTCGAGCCCAGATCGCGGCCGTCGATGCGCGCGGTGACCGCCACCATGCGCTTGAGATTGTCGCGGCTGATTTCGGGCTGGCCGCTGACCGTCACGCGATCCGCCACGCGCGAGAGCGCGAACACATGGCCATCGGGCGCGCGGATCGGCAGGCGGCTGAGCGCCGTGTCGGTCATATGAAGCGCGCCTTGCGCACGCACGCGCACGCCGATGCTCTTCGGCCCGCTCTGATACTGCGTGGCCACGTTGCCGTCGAGCAGATCGTTGACCTGCTGCGCGATCGCCTGCGGGTCCATGCCTTCGGCAGCGGCGGCATCGGGGCGAATATGCAGATCGATGGCGTCGCCGGCCGGGTTGATGCCGTCGTTCACATCGACAATGCCCGCAATCTTGCCGATGCGCGCGGCCACGCGCTGCGCGGTGTCGTCTAGTTGCTTCGTATCGTCGGAATAGATCTTGATCTGCACGGGCTGCGGCACGGCGGTCAGATCGCCGATCAGGTCTTCCATCAACTGCGCAAGCTCCACGCTCACGCCCGGAACTTTGGTATCGATCTGGCCGCGGATTTCCTCCATCACGGTATCGATCGGCTCGCGCGAACCCGACTTCAGACGCACGAAAAAGTCGCCCTTGTTCGGCTCGTTGAGGTCGCCGCCCAGGCCCGCGCCCGTGCGGCGCGAATAAGTGGCCACGTTCGGATTGGCGCGGATGATCGCTTCGACCTGACGCATGAGGCGATCGGTTTCGGTGATCGAGGTGCCCGGCTGCGTGTGATAGTCGAGCACGAAGCCGCCTTCGTCCATCGACGGCATAAAGCCGCTGCCCACCCGCGTGAAGGCGAGCGCGGCGGCCAGCGCGAGCGGCACGATCAGCGCGAGCGCCCACACGGGACGCGCGCTGACCCGCGCCACGAGCTTCGCATAGCTGCGGTTGAGCCACGCGGCGAAGCGCGTTTCGCGATGTTCCTCGGCGTCTTTCGCGGTGAGCCAGCGATCGCAGAGAATCGGAATCGCCAGCCACGTCACGAGGAACGAGATGAAGAGGGCGCTGGCCATCGTCACGGAAAGCGCCTTGAAAAACGCGCCCGTGACGCCGGAAAGAAACGCGAGCGGCACGAAGATAATCAGCGTGGCGGCGGAGGAACCCGCGAGCGGACGCGTAAATTCCAGCGCCGCGCTCATCACGCGGCCATGAAACGCGTGCGCGCCAGCTTCGCGCATGCGCCGCGCGATGTGCTCGATCATGACGATGGCGTCGTCGATCACGAGGCCCACGGCCGCCGCCATGCCGCCGAGCGTCATGATGTTGAAGCCCATGCCGAACACGTCGAGCAGCAGGATGGTCGCGGCCATCACAATCGGCACGAGCGCCACGGCGATCAGCGTGATCTTGAGGTTGCGCAGGAACACGAACAGCGTCAGCGCGGCCAGCACCACGCCGATCATGATGGCGTCGCGCACACTCGTTGCGGACGCAATCACCAGTTCGCTCTGGTCGTACCAGTTCGACAGATGCACGCCAGGCGGCATCTGCTTGCCGAAATCGGCGAGACGCGCGCGGATGGCTTTGGCCATGGCCACGCTATTCGCGCCAGGCTGCTGATAGACGTTGATCAGTACGGCATCCTGACCATCTGCCGTCACGCGTATCCATTGCGGCACCGTGCCTTGCGAGACCGTGGCGATATCGGCAAGACGGATCTGGTTGGCGCCGGAGGTGGACACCACGACGTTTTTCAGGGCATCGAGTCCGTTGACGGCCGCATTGGCGACGACGAGATAGAGCTTGTCGTGATCCTCGATGCGGCCGGTGGCCATCAGCACATTGCCCGCGCCGATCGCGCGCGAGACATCCGCCACGGACAGCTTGTACGCGGCCAGCCGCGCCGGATCGACGGCGACTTCCAGCTCATCGCGCGCGCCGCCCGTGACATCCACACGCGCCACGCCTTCGACCGACGAAAGCAGCGGACGCAACTGAAATTGCGCAAGATCGTAGAGTTGCGCGAGCGAACGCTGCGACGACGTGAGGCTGTACGCGATCACCGGGAATACCGTCGGGTCCATGCGGCGCACTTGCATGGAGGTGCCCGGCGGCAGCGTCGCGAGGATTTCGGCGATGGCCGATTGGGCCTGCAAGGTCGCCTGGGCCATGTCGGTGCCCCAGTCGAAATTCAGCGAGATTTCCGCCGATCCGCGGCTCGTGCGCGATTCCACGTCGCGCACATTGGGCACGCGGCGCAGCGCCTCTTCCACGGGCATGGTCACGAGCGTGGCCATCTGCTCGGCGGGACGGTCGCCCGCATCGAGCGACACCACGGCGCGCGGGAACGACACGTTCGGGAACAGCGAGATCGGCAGTTTCATTGCCGTGAGCGCGCCCGCGACGGCGGCCAGCGCGATCACGAACAGCAGCGAGCGCCGGTGGCGCTGCATCCATTGGCCAAAAGTCATCGTGCGCCGCCTTGCTTCGCGTTCGCTGCGCTCGCGGCCTTGGCCGCATCGGGCAGACGCACGGCCATGCCGTCTTCGAGTTCGTAATTGCCGCTGACGATGAGCGGACGCGCGGCGTCGATCGCGCCGTCCACGCCATAGGCGTTGCCGTTTTCCACCTTCACCGTGATGGCCACGCGATGCGCCTTGTTACCTGGCAGAACCTGGTAAACGTATTGTCCCTTGTCGTCATGCAAGACCGCTGCGCGCGGCACGTTCCACCATGTTCCCGTTTGCGCGGCGATCTCGGCGCGCACGCGCGTGCCCGGCAAGAACGCCGTGCCGGCCAGCGGCACGCTCGCGCCGACATCGACAAGCTGGCTTTGCGCATCGACGGATGCGCCCACCATCGCAATCTGCCCGTGCGCCTGCAGCGACTGCTGCGATGCCGCCAGCGGATAGAGCGTGACGCGGTCGCCTGCGTGGATCGTCGCGGCATCGGCGGCTTCCACGCCCAGCGTGACGTTCGGCGTCTTCGCGTCGCCTGCGTTGGCGCCGACGAGTTGCGCGAGCGCGGTGCCCGCCTGCACCTGATCGCCAGGCGCGGCGCTGACCAGCGCGACCACGCCGGCCGCCGGCGCGGTCACGGTTTTCGCCCCGGCCGCGATGCCCGATGCGCTTTGCGCGGCGATGGCCTGATTGGCATCGTCGAGCGCCTTTTGCGCGGCGGCGAGTTGCGATTGCGTGGCGAGTCCGTCGTCGAAGAGGGCATGCGTGCGCGCGAGTTCGCCGCGCGCGAGCGTGGCGGCGCTTTGCGCCTGGGTGAGCGCAATCACGGCGGCCGGGTCCGCCTGCACGACGAACAGCGGCGTGCCGCGCGCGACGCGCTGACCGGGCTGCACCAGCACGCGCGTGACGCGCGCGACATAGGGCAGGCTCACGGTGGCGGCGTTCGCGCCCGCTGCGGCCACGACGCCGTAAGCGACGATCTGCTGCGAAACCGGCTCGCGCACGGCCTTCGCGACCTGGATGGCGACGGAAGGCGCGGGGTTGGCGTCGCTGGCGCTGGACGTATCCGATGCATCGGCGTGCGCGGAGTTGACGGCGAACAGCGCGCCGCCCACGGCGATTGCACCGATGGCGCACAGCGCGTACACGGCGGTACGCAAGGGGAAATCTCGTTTGAGCATGAGTATCAGCGTGTGGCGGTGGTGTGCTTGTCGATGGCGCCAGCGGCGTCGCCGTAGGGCGCGGGAATCGCGCTGCCCAGCAGCGCTTCCAGGGCGATGCGCTGTTCCGCGAGCGCTTCGCGCGCGGTTGCGGCATCCACGCGGCGCGCGAGCGCGGCGCTTTGCGCATCGACGTACTGGCCGATGGCGATGTCGTGCGCCGCGTAGGCGTCGCGAGCGTGCGCCGCGGCGCGGTCGAGCTCGGGCAGCGCGGCTTCGTCGTCGGCGAGCTGGTGCGTGGCCATGGCGCTATCGGCGCGCAGATGGGCGATATCGGCGTAAGCGGCGTTCAGGCGGTTCTGGTATTCGTCGGCGAGACGCTGGCGCGTGGCCTGCTCGATGGCGATATTGCCGCGATTGCGGTTGAACACCGGCAGCGTGAGATTGATCGCGAAACCGCTGGTGTAGATCTCCGAGGTGTCGCGCTGGCGCGTGAAACCCACCGAAAGGCTCGGAAACTGGTTCAGGATGGCCGCGCGGTATTTCTGCTCCTGCGCTTCGTAGCCCGCCTGCAGCGCGATCAGGTCGGGGCGGCGCCGGGGCAGCGCGGCGACGGCGGCGTCGAGCGTGTTGGCATCGACGGGATCGACCTGGGCCGGGCCGCTCAGTGGCAGATCGGCGTCGGGCGCGATGCCCAGCAGCGCGTTCAGATCGTGGCGCGACTGCTCGCGTGCGCGCTGCATATCGACGTATTGCTTGCGCGCGTCCTGCGCGGCGGTGAGCGCGGCCGTGGCGGTGTCGGCCGTGACGTTGTGCTCGCTGGCGGCGTGCGCGATGCGCGTGGAGCGCTGCTGCGTCAGTTCGGCCTGCTGGGCGAGCAGCGGCAGGGCCTCGTCCTGGAAGCGCGTCTTGACGAACAGCTGGCGCGCCTGCGCGACCACCTGCCATTCCTGCCAGAGCAGGCCGAGGTCGGTCTTGCGCACGGTGGCGTCGGCGGAGCGTTTATTGGCGCCGCGCGTGACGATCGCCATGAGGTCCATGCTCAGGCCATAGCTGAACGCGCGCGAGAGGCCGACGGCGCCCGGATAGTCGCTGGAAATGCCCACTTGCGGATCGGGCAGCAGTCCTGCGGAAAACGCCTGCGCCTGCGTGATGCCGAGGTCGTCGCGCGCCAGGCGCAGATCGGGATTGTTGACGACGGCCAGCATGGCGACATCGTCGATATCGAAACCGTTGGAGGGATCGAAGCGATGGGCGCGCAGCGCGGGCAGCGGCATCTTCGCGGGATCGATCTGCACGCGCGCGAGGGCGTCGCGCGTGAGCAGCGAATCGCCCGACGGCAAAGGCTGCGCGTGATAGACGGCACAGCCGCCGAGCAGCAGCGCGGCGGCAAGCGGCAGGATGCGAAATCGCGTGCGTAACTGACGTATTTGACGTAATGACGACGGGCAGGACAACGTACGTTCCTCGATGAATGCGGACGCTGCGCTGGAGTGTCGGCAGCATTGCGAAGCATTCTGCGGGGTAAACGCTTATGTCTGGCTTAAGGGGCGGATCGAGGGGGGTACGTCAAACCCGCGCGTCTTGTGCTTGTGTATCCACGTGGATACAATGTCGTGTACGGTTGGCTTCAATGAGGCAGGCATGTACACGTTTAACCGAACCGAAGAATTCGACGACTGGCTGCGAGGTCTGGCCGATCTTGTCGGCCGGGCGAAGATCCTGGCTCGCATTCGCCGCGCGGAAAGCGGCAATTTTGGCGACTGCGAACCGGTGGGCGATGGCGTGTCGGAAATGCGCATAGACTACGGCCCGGGCTATCGGGCTTACTTTGCTCAGGAAGGCTGCGTTGTGTATCTCCTGCTGTGTGGTGGCAACAAGTCGACCCAGAAGACCGACATCAGGCGCGCCAAAGCGCTATGGAACGCATGTAAAGGGGCGTGATCGGACTGGTGTCTGGATCTCGTAGCCCTCTCGGGCACTACGTCCCAAATAACGGAGCAAGTCATGAAACAGGCTAAGGTTGCACGATTCGACGCGGCAGATTATCTGGATAGCGAAGAAGCCATCGCCGCCTACCTCAACGCCGCTCTCGAAGAAGACGATATCGACCTTCTCATCACCGTGCTGGCGGATATCGTCAAAGCCCGAGGCGTCGCAAAAATCGCAGAAGACGCGGGCCTCGGCCGGGAAAGTCTCTATAAGACGCTTAAGCCGGGCTCGAAGCCTCAAATCGGGACGATCTTCAAGCTGATCCACGCGCTAGGGATCAAACTCGTGGCGCAACCTGACTCGGCTCACGCCTGAGCTTCACACTCAAGGCCGCGCCCGGCGGTGTCTGGGCGCCGGCGTTCTGTAGGGCAACCGTAATAACCCCCAATTGCCGATTTTCGATAACACGTCGATTAATGACTCTCTAGCATGGTCTCCATCCCCGCATGGGCCGCCGGCGAACGCATCGCGCCGAGCCCGCGCGGACCTTTATCGAGGAGAAAACACCATGCACGCAGAGTCGAAAGGCCATTCGGCGCCCGCGCTTCAGCAGACGCTCGGCACCTGGCAACTGTGGGGCATTGCCGTCGGGCTCGTGATTTCCGGCGAGTATTTCGGCTGGAGCTACGGCTGGGCGAGCGCCGGCACACTGGGCTTCGTCGTCACGGCGCTGTTCGTGGCGGCCATGTACACCACCTTCATTTTCAGTTTCACCGAACTCACCACCTCGATCCCGCACGCAGGCGGCCCGTTCGCGTATGCGCGCCGCGCTTTCGGCCCGGCAGGCGGTTATCTGGCCGGTGCGGCCACGCTGGTCGAGTTCGTGTTCGCGCCGCCGGCCATTGCGCTGGCGATCGGCGCCTATCTGCACGTGCAGTTCCCGGGGCTCGAACCGAAGCACGCCGCCATGGGCGCGTACCTCGTGTTCATGGCGCTCAATATCGTCGGCGTGCAGATCGCCGCGACTTTCGAACTCGTGGTCACGCTGTTCGCGATCTTCGAGTTGCTGGTCTTCATGGGCGTGGTGTCGCCGGGCTTTTCGTGGGATCACTTCACGAAAGGCGGCTGGTCCGGTGCCGATCATTTCTCGATGGGCGCGTTCCACGGCATGTTCGCCGCGATCCCGTTCGCCATCTGGTTCTTCCTCGCGATCGAAGGCGTGGCCATGGCCGCCGAAGAGGCGAAGAACCCGAAGCGCTCGATTCCCATCGCGTATGTGGCCGGCATTCTGACGCTGGTGGCGCTGGCCGTGGGCGTGATGGTGTTTGCGGGCGGTGCGGGCGACTGGACCAAGCTCGCCAACATCAACGACCCGCTGCCGCAAGCGATGAAATACATTGTCGGCGAACATAGCGGCTGGATGCATATGCTCGTGTGGCTCGGCCTGTTCGGTCTGGTCGCGTCGTTCCACGGCATCATTCTGGGCTACTCGCGCCAGATCTTCGCGCTGGCCCGCGAAGGCTATCTGCCGGCGTGGCTGGCGAAGGTGCATCCGCGCTTCAAGACGCCTTATCGCGCGATTATCGCGGGCGGCGTGGTGGGCATCGCGGCGATCTATAGCGACGAGCTGATCCAGTTCGGCGGCCAGACGCTCACCGCGAATATCGTCACGATGTCGGTGTTCGGCGCGATCGTCATGTACATCCTCAGCATGGCCGCGCTGTTCAAGTTGCGCCGCACGCAACCGGCGCTGTCGCGTCCGTTCCGCGCGCCGCTGTATCCGTTCTTCCCGGCTTTTGCGCTGCTCGCCGCGCTGGTTTGCCTCGGCACGATGGTGTATTTCAACGCGCTGGTCGCGGTCATTTTCGTGGGCTTTCTGGCCGTCGGCTATGCTTACTTCCTCGCCACCCGTGCGCAGCGCGAAGCGGCTTCGGATGTCGCGCAAAAGCTGGAATCGCTGGAATCGCCGGGCGCGCTGCTCGAGGAATAAGCGCACAATGACCCTCTGCACCATGCCAGAGCGCAGGAGTTGAATCGATGGCCTATACGGAGACGATCGGTCCGCGTACATACCGTTTCGCGGACCTCAAGACCCTGCTCGCAAAGGCGAGTCCGCTGCGCAGCGGCGACCAGCTCGCGGGCGTGGCGGCGGCCAGCGAGGAAGAACGCGTCGCCGCGAAGATGGCGCTGGCCAACGTGCCGCTCAAGACTTTCCTGAGCGAAGCGCTGATTCCCTACGAAAGCGATGAAGTCACGCGCCTGATCGTCGATACACACGACGCTCAGGCGTTCGCGGCGGTTTCGCACCTCACCGTGGGCGATTTCCGCAACTGGCTGCTCTCGCCGGAAGCGGACAGCGCGGCACTCGAACGTGTCGGCCCGGGTCTGACGCCCGAAATGGTGGCGGCAGTCTCCAAGATCATGCGCAACCAGGATCTGATCGCAGTGGCGCGCAAGCGCCCGGTGATCACGCGCTTTCGCAATACCGTGGGGCTGCCGGGACGCATGTCCGTGCGTCTGCAGCCGAACCATCCCACCGACGACGTGAAAGGCATTGCCGCTTCCATGCTCGACGGCCTGATGTACGGCTGCGGCGACGCGATGATCGGCATCAATCCCGCGACCGATAGCCTGGCCGCCATCGTCAAGCTGCTCGCGATGATCGACGGTTTTCGCGAGCGTTATCGCGTGCCCACGCAATCGTGTGTGCTCACGCACGTGACCAACACCATCGCCGCGATTGAAAAAGGCGCGCCCGTCGATCTGGTGTTCCAGTCGATCGCGGGCACCGAAAACGCCAACGCGAGCTTTGGCATTTCGCTCGCGCTGCTGGGTGAAGCGTATGACGCGGCGCTCTCGCTCAAGCGCGGCACGGTCGGCAATAACGTCATGTACTTCGAGACGGGGCAGGGCAGCGCGTTGTCCGCCAATGCGCATTTCGGCGTCGATCAACAGACCTGCGAAGTGCGCGCCTACGCGGTCGCGCGGCGCTTCAATCCGTTTCTCGTCAACACGGTGGTGGGCTTTATCGGCCCGGAATATCTCTACGACGGCAAGCAGATCATTCGCGCCGGTCTGGAAGATCACTTCTGTGGCAAGTTGTTAGGCGTGCCGATGGGTTGCGATATCTGCTACACCAATCACGCCGAAGCCGATTCCGACGACATGGACACGCTGCTCACGCTGCTGGGCGCGGCGGGTATCAACTTCATCATGGGCATTCCCGGCGCCGACGACGTGATGCTCAATTATCAGAGCACCTCGTTTCACGATGCGCTCTACGTGCGCGATCTGTTGGGTCTGCGCCGCGCGCCCGAGTTCGAGGAATGGCTGGAAACGATGGAGATCGCCGACGCGAAAGGCGCGCTGCTGCCAACTTCGCCGCGCGTGCCGTTGCTGGCGGGCGCGCACGAGTGGATGGGCATCGCGCAAGGAGCGGGCGCATGAGCGATGCGGTCGAAAAGAACCCGTGGGCCGGGCTGAAATCCTTCACGAATGCGCGTATCGCGCTGGGGCGCGCGGGCAATGGCCTGCCGACCGCGCCCCTGCTGGCGTTCAATCTCTCGCATGCGCAGGCGCGCGACGCCGTGCATCATCCGCTCGATGTCGAGGCGTTGCGGGCGCAACTGGAGGCGTCGGGGTTTTCGACGCTGGCGGCGGCGAGCGCGGCGCCGGACCGGCAGCACTATCTGCGTCGGCCGGATCTGGGGCGCAAGCTTGCCGATGAAAGCCGCGAGGCGCTCGGCAAAGCGCGTGCACAGCCGGGGCCTGACATCGTGTTCGTGGTCGGCGACGGGCTTTCGGCTTTTGCCGCGGCGAAGCAGGCCGTGCCGTTTCTCGAAGCGGTGCGCAAGCGCCTGAACGATGGCGCCGAGGGTGCCAGTTCGCCCGCCTGGCGCATCGGGCCCGTGGTGGTGGCGAGCCAGGCGCGCGTGGCGCTTGGCGATGAAATCGGCGAATTGCTGGGCGCGAAGCTCGTCGCGATGTTGATCGGCGAGCGGCCGGGTCTGAGTTCGCCGGATAGTCTTGGCGTCTATCTCACGTGGGCGCCGAAGGTGGGCTGCCACGACGCGCTGCGCAATTGCATCTCGAACGTGCGCCCCGAAGGTCTGCCGTACGAGGCGGCGGCGCACAAGCTGCATTACCTGCTCACGCACGCCAGACGGCTTCAGCTCACCGGCGTCGGTCTGAAAGACGATAGCGACGCACTGTTGCCCGAAGCTCAGGCCGTCGAGCGGATCGAAACCGCTTGATCTGATCGATTGGCGCTATCCACGCCATCGGCGCGCACTCTTTTGGGGCGAAATGCACGATGGATACGATATTTCGCGCCACGATGCGTCGTAGTCGAACAGCGGCAATGGTCGGCAACAGTCAGCAACACTCGGGCAACCCGAGCCCGCCTGTGCCGTTGTGGCGCAATACTGCTCCACGACTGCACAGGCGATACGCACAAAGGCAATCGAAACCCACCGCCAATGCGGGTCTGGCTGAACTGGCGCGAGTTTTGCATCGAAAGCCGATCGTTTCGACAAAATTCATGCGCAAGGAGTCACCCATGAATCAAGCGGCCACGCGCATTGCTTCCACCTCAGTACCCGCAACACCCGCAACACCCGCGGTGCTCACCGCCGAAGACACACGCCTGAACGCGCAGGGCACCGATGTGCCCGCCGGGCGCGCCATCGTGAGCGTGGCCCACGACGCGGACGAGCAGGCGCGCAATCTGGTCGGCTGGCGGCAGACTTACGACCAGCTCGCGGCGGGCCGCTTCGTCGGTACGCTCACGGAAATCCCGCTCGACACCATGAAGATTTTCTGCGAGACCACGAGCCACACGCTGCGTCAGGCGTGCGAGGTGCGTGGCGACGCGTACTGGTTCGGCATTCCGGCCGCGCGCGACGAGCAGGCGCGCATCGATTCGCAGCCCTTCGGCGAGCACGCCATTGCCGTGCGTCCCGGCAACGTGGAATTCGAACTGTTGACGCCCGCGCAATTCTCGATCTACGGCGTGGTGGTGCGCGGCGATGTGCTGCGCCGCTACGCCGAAACCGTGGAGCGTGTGCCGCTCGACGCCCGCCTGCCGCCTGCGCCCACCGTGCGCGCTGGCGCAGCGCGTCTCGCCCAGCTTTGCGGCATGCTCGCGCAGCGCCTGGGCGATCCTGAAGACGGCAACGCGGTGCTGAGCGATATCGAACGCGACGACGTGCAGGCGGAACTGCTCGCGGCGCTCTTCGACGCCTGCACGACACAGGAGGACGAGCACGCCGACGACCACCCTCAGGCGCATGCCGATCAACCGTCGCGCCGCCGCTGGATCGTCGCGCAGGCGCGCGATTATGTGCTCGCGCATCGCTCGCGTCCGGTCGGTGTGCCGGAGCTTTGCGAGCAGTTGCACGTGAGCCGCCGCACCTTGCAGTACTGCTTCCAGGATGTGCTTGGCATGGCGCCCGCGACGTATCTGCGCGCGCTGCGCCTGAACGGCGCGCGGCGTGATCTATGCGGCCGCGCGGCAGGTTCCGTGCAGGATGTGGCGGCGGCGTGGGGCTTCTGGCATCTGAGCCAGTTTGCGACGGATTATCGGCGCATGTTCGGCATGCGTCCGTCCGAAGCGCTGCGCGCGTCGTAACGCTTTCGTTTTATTCGGATGCCTGATTATTGGCGGGCCTGGCGATGAACTTGCCAGGACTCGTCCCTGTGAGCCTGCGAAACATCGCGATAAACGCCGACGAAGTCGCGTAACCCAGATCGAGCGCGACCGATTCCACGCTGCGTCCCGCCTGCAGCAGCGGCAGCGCGCTCACCAGCCGCAAACGCGCGCGCCATTCCGTCAACGACATGCCCAGTTCACGCTGCGCGTGGCGCATCAGCGTGCGCTCGCTCATATGAAATGCAGCGGCGAGATCGGCGATAGGGCGGTTATCGGCGGGATTGTCGTGGAAGACCTTGAGCACGGCGTCGAGTTCGGGGTCGTCCGCGTGCGGCAGATAACTGCCCGTCGTCGCGCAGGTGCCGAGTTGATCGACCAGCGCGCGCAGCAGACGCGCACGCGCGGGCGACTCCTGGCCATCGTGGCCTTCGGGCGGCAACGCGCGCAGATGTTCGAGCATCGCCCGCACCAGCGGCGACACCATCATCGCGCAGGTGGCATCGGGCAGCGCGGTGCAAAGTTCGCGGTTGATATAGACCGAGCAGTGCACGGTTTCCGCGTGGTTGAAACCCACATGCTCGGTGCCGGGCGCGATCCACAAGGCCATATGCGGCGGCGCGAGAAAGTAGTCTTCACGCGTCGTGACTTCGGTGATGCCGCTGAACGAATAGACGAACTCGCCCCACGGATGGCACATCGACGGATAGCTCGCATGCGAAGGCATGTGCTCGGTGCGGAAATACACGGGCACGGGCAGCGTGTCGATGAAGGGCGGCTGGCGCAGGTGCTGTACGTTGCGCCTGGGCGCGGCGTGCTGGCGGATTTTGGGCGTGGTGGGCATGGCGCGGCTTTATGACGATGGCGCCGCGAGGGCGCTTTTGTGCACGCTTTTGTGTACGCTCTCGCGCGCGAGTTCGACAAATCGCAGCGCGCAGTTCGAGGCGTTGTGCGCGCGCCAGAGTAGCGTTTGTTCGAGCGGCGCTTCGCCTGCGAGCGGCACGTAGCGCACGCCGGGCATCTGCAACGCCGCCACCGATGCCGGCACGATCGCCACGCCGCGTTCTGCGGCGACCAGCGCCACCAGCGTGGCGACCTGCGTAGCGGTGGGGCCAGGGCGCGGCGTGACGCCCGCCTGCGCGCACAGGCGATTGAGCGCGGCATTGAGCGCCCAGCCGTGCCCCGGCGGATAGGTGATGAACGCTTCGTGCGCGAGCGCCGCGAAATCGATCGATTCGCACGCCGCGTAGGCGCTGCCCGAAGGCACGGCGGCAACCAGCGGCTCGCTCGCAACGACCTGCTGCGCAATCTCCGGCGGTGCGGGCTCCGCCGCCGCCCAGCCAAACGCAATATCGAGCACGCCCGCCGCAATCTGCCGATGATGATCGGCGCTGCCCACTTCGCGAAAACTCAGCGCCACCTCGGGTGCGCGTCTGCCGAAATCCCGCACGATTTCACTGAATACGCGCGACATCGGAATCGAACTCGTGTAGCCGATCGTCAGCCGTCCGTCCTCGCCGCTCGCGAGCCGTTGCGCGGACGTTTGCGCGCTCAGTGCCGCATCGAGCACCTGACGCGCGTGATCGAGAAACTGCGCGCCTTCGGGCGTGAGCGTGACGGCGCGCGTCGAGCGCTCGAACAGACGTATCCCCAGTTCCGTTTCGAGCGCGGAAATCTGGCGCGTGAGCGGCGGCTGCGCAATATGCAGACGCTCGGCGGCGCGGCCGAAGTGCAGTTCGTCAGCGACGGTCACGAAATAGCGCAGGCGGCGCAGGTCGAGCATGCGGAGCGTTCCGGTATCAATGGCGACAAATTCGGTATTGGCCCGCCGCGCGTGCGCCCGGCAGACTGGCAGGACGCTATCGTCACGGAAACCCTTCATGTCTGGCAAGCCTTTGCGCGCGGCGTTCTTCTTGTGCGGCTGCGCGGCCTTTTTCAATCTCTACGCCACGCAGGGCATTCTGCGCGAACTTGCGGCGGCGTTTGGCGTGAGCGCCGAGCGCGCGGGGCAGGGCGTTAGCGCCACCACGCTGGCCGTCGCCATTATCGCGCCATTCGTGGGGGCGCTGGCCGAGCCGTTCGCGCGCCGCACGGTGATCGCGGGCGCGGCGGTGGCGTCGGCGCTGCCCGCGTTGTGGGCCGCGCAGGCGGGCGGCTTCGCCTCGTTCCTGGCCGCGCGCTTCGCGGTGGGCTTGCTGATGCCGTTTATCTTCGCGATTTCGGTTTCGATGATCGGCGAGTGTTTTTCGCGCGAAGAGACGGCGGAGGTCAGTGCGCTGTTCGTGGCGGGCACGACGCTCGGCGGTTTTGCGGGGCGTTTCGTGACGAATGCGTGCGTGGCGGCGTTGGGCTGGCGGCACGCGCTCGACGTGGTGGCGATGCTGAGCCTCGTGGCCGGCGTGGGGATCTTCGCCTGCCTGCCCGCCATGCCGCGCGTACGCGTTGAAGCGCGGGCGGCGGATCAGCGGCTGCCGTCGCGTCTGCAACTGCTGATGCAGCCGCATTTGCTCGCGGCGTTCGGATTTGGCGCCTGCGTGCTGGCTTCGCAAGTGGCGACTTTCACGTTCGCCGGGCTGCGCCTCGCGCAAGCGCCGTACAACTTCGGCACGGCGCAGATCGGCGCGATTTATGCGGTCTTTCTGCTGGCGATGGTGGTGACGCCGCTCGCGGGGCGCATCGCACGCAAGCGTTCGCCGCGCGATCTGGCGCTCTGGGCGATGTGGCTCGGGCTGGCGGGCGCATTGCTCACGCTCGCGCACGGACTCGTGCCGATCCTCGTCGGGCTCGCGCTGGGATCGACCGCCGTGTTCGTCGAGCAGGCCGCCGCCAATGCGTTCATTTCGCAGAGCGCCGGAGCGGCGCGGCCCACGGCCATCGGCCTGTATCTCTCGTTCTATTACCTGGGCGGCAGCCTGGGTTCGGTGCTGCCCGTGCCGGCGTGGCGTGCGTGGGGCTGGAGCGGCTGCGTGGGCTTCGTGATTGTCGCGCAGGCGCTGGCGGGCTGGCTCGCGTGGCGGTTCTGGCGCGAGCGCACCCAGGTGCGCAAACACGCCTCAGACACGGCGGGCGTTCACGCGTAGCGCGCGAGGAACATATCGGCGGCGGCTTCGGCGACACGCGCCTGAGCCGCTTCGTCCAGCGGCGGCTGGCCCATCGTCACCTGCGGCCAGAACGCAAAACCCTTCACCATCCCCTGCAATTCCTGCGCGGCGAATAGCGGATCGTCGGTGCGCAGGCGGCCGTCGGCGGCGGCTGCGCGAATCCACACCGTCATGTCCTCTTCGCGCTCGCCCATGCGCGCGACCATATCGCGGGCGCGCTCGGGCGAGTGAATTCCGGCGGCGATCGCCACGCGCGCGAGCGCCAGAAACGACTCATCGGCCATCAGGCGCAGCTTGCGCCGGAGTTGCGCAAGCAGTTGCGGGCGCAACGGTTCGGCCGCGCGGTAGGCGGGCGGCTCGCCGGTTTCGCTGGCGTCCCACAGACGCATCATGATGGCGGCGAACAGCGCTTCCTTGCTCGGGAAGTGGTTGTAGACCGTGCGCTTGGAGACGCTCGCGCGGGCGGCGATGCGGTCCATGCTGGTTGCGTCATAACCGGCCGCGAGAAATTCCTCGATGGCCGCTTCGAGAATGGCGGCGCGTTTGCGGTCGGTCAGGCGTTGTGGGGTAGCGGTCGAATCCATGACGCGATTTTACTGGTTTGCCTGGGCGCCGAAAGGCCCCGAAAGCCGTAATCCGGTGCCTCAAGCGGACATTTTTCGCGAAAACCCGTCAGATAACCATTACGCATACAAGGGTTTTCCGACGATTGCCGGGTACAAAACATTCATCCGTGAATGTATGCAAAAGCCGCTCGTTCGATCCGCGAAAGATGGCGCAAGCCGCTGATCCAGATGAACTTTTCCCATGCCGATGTCGAGAGCTAAAGCGCGCACGCCGCCTGCCTGCATCGCCCAATGCTGACAATTTTGTAAAAAACTAAATGAGAATTATTTGCATCCAGGCTATGATCGAGCCCGCTTTCGAATCGTAAGAAGACCAGCAGCTCAGAATTCAGACCACGGGGTAGATCAGATGCACTTCAAACAGAGACTGGTGCGGCGTGTGTTGCCGGCGTTGATCGCCGAAGCCTGCGCGCTGTACGCCAGCCATGCATTCGCCGCCGATGCCGCCACCAGCGCGGCTGCCAGCGCCGTCGTCGCGCAAACCGCCGCAGCGAACGACGACGCCACGAAGCCCCTGCGCGCCGACGCGCTGCGCCGCGAGCAGGCGCTCAAGGCCGTTTCGGTCACGGCCACGCGCGGCGGCACGGCGGACCCGAATCGCACGGCGGCCACGGTCTCGGTCATCACCAGCGACGATATCGACGAAAACAACGCCAAAGACGTCAAGGACGCGCTCAAGTACGAGCCGGGCGTGGAAGTGCGTCATTCGGCGTATCGTCCGTCGGGCATCACGGGGTCGTCGGGGCGTGCGGGCAACGAAGGTATCAATATCCGCGGTCTCGAAGGCAACCAGGTGCTGCTGCTCGAAGACGGCGTGCCGCTGCCGCAGTCGTACGCGTTCGGTTCGGGCTCGGCCGGGCGCGGCGATTATCTGAATACGGATCTTTATCAGCGTATCGAAGTGCTGCGCGGCCCGACCTCGGCGCTGTACGGCAGCGACGGTCTCACGGGCGCGGTCAACTTCGTGACCAAGGCCCCGAGCGATCTGCTCTCGATCTACAACAAGCCGACTTACTTCTCGCTGAAGGCCGGCTACGATTCGACCGACCGAAGCTGGGGCTCGACGGCCACGGCAGCATTCGGCGGCGACGTGGTGCAGGGCATGATTGCGCTTTCCGGTCGTCACGGCCATGAAACCGACAACAAGGGCGACAGCAACACGCTGGGCTCGACGCGTTCGGAAGCGGACCCGCTCACGTACAACAATCGCAGCGCCCTCGGCAAGCTGGTTTTCAAACTGACGCCGCGCGACACGCTGAAAATAACTGCCGAAACACTGAATAACGCGAATTCAAGCGATGGACTGTCGCAACTCGGCGGTGCCTATACGTGGAGCGGCTACACGGCGAACCGCTATGTGACCGGCAACGAAGTGAACAGCAACCGCGTTCAACTCGATTACGATCATAACGACGCCACCAATCCTTATTTTCAGCAGCTACATGCTTCGTTGTACTACCGGAATGCATCGACGCGGCAAACGCTCGATATCGGCGGCGTGAATTCGAGTGGCGCGACCTCATCGCGTTCGCGCACCAACGACTACGGCGACAACATTCTGGGCGGCAGCGTCGTGGCCGATAGCGCCTTCGCGACCGGCTTCCTGGAACACAAGCTGACTTACGGCTTCGATGCCAGCGTCTCGCACTACAGCACCTCAAGCTCGGCGGGAACGGAGTGGACCACGGCGTCGTCCGGTTACCCGGAGGCATTCCCAAAAACCACGCAAACGAACTTCGGCGCCTTCGTGCAGGACCAGATCCGCTGGAACAAGCTGAGCATCGTGCCTGGCCTGCGCTTCGACTGGTACAACATGACGCCGCACCCGGACGCGACCTATGAGTCGATGTCCGCAGCGTCGACGCAACCGACCACCACGTCCACCGGCAACGCCATTTCGCCGCGCATTGCGGTGCTTTACGAAGTCTCGCCTGCGTTCGTGCCTTACGTGCAGTACGCGCATGGCTTCCGCGCGCCGTCGGCTTACCAGGTCAACAGCTTCTATAACCCCGCGGGCTCGTACGGTCTCTATTACCAGCAGGTCGGCAATCCGAATCTGAAGCCCGAAACCAGCAACTCCGTCGAAGTGGGGCTGCGCGGCAAGCTGGGCGTGGGCCACGGTCAGGTGAACTACAGCGCCGCGGCATTCGCGGGCCGCTATAGCAACTTTATCGACACCAAGGTGATTGGCGGCAGCATGACGTCGGCGACCAATCCGTACACGGTGCAGTACGTGAATTACTCGAAGGCCTCGATTCAGGGCCTGGAAGGCAAGGCCGACTGGTACGTGAACGACAGCCTCGAAGTGAAGGGCGGCTTTGCCTGGATTCACGGCACGGAAACCAAAGATGGCGTGACGTCGGGCCTCGACACGGTGCCGCCGCTTGCGGTGGTGCTGGGCGTGAAATACGCGCCCACCGAGCGCTGGTTCGCGAGCGCTGATCTCACCTACAACTCGCGCAAGAGCAAGTCGACGATGTCTACTTCGTCGTACTACTCGACGCCGTCGTACACGATCCTCGACCTGCACGCGGGCTACAACATCACGCGCCACGTGAGCGTGACGGCCGGCATCGACAACGTATTCGACCGCAAATACTGGATCTGGAACGACGTGCGCGGACTCGCGGACAGCGACGGCGCGGCGAAGATCGACGCGTACACGGCGCCGGGCCGCAACTTCAACGTAGCGATGAAGATCGACTTCTGACGCGCGCCAATCGAACGCTCGACGATATTCAATTCATGCAACAGGCAGGACCGATATGACGCAAACCTCTCAACTAGCCGACGCGAATTCCGCTGCGCTGGCACTGCTGCGCGAGGCCTTTACCGAGCTTCGCACCGCGCGCAAGCTGCGCCATCGCGAAGCGGCGGCGGAACTGGGCGTGAGCGAAGGCGAAGCGCTGGCGGCTTTCGTCGGCGAACATGTGGTGCGGCTGGGCGCGCAAAACGCCGATCAATTCGCCGCGCTGTTCGAGCAGATGCCGCTGCTTGGCGAGGTCATGGTGCTCACGCGCAATGACGCCGTCGTGCACGAGAAAACCGGCACTTTCGGCACAATGAGCCGCACCGGGCCGGTCGGACTGACGGTGGGGCCGGCCATCGATCTGCGGATTTTCTACGCGAAATGGGCGTCGGCGTTTGCGGTGCGCGAAGTCCATGACGATGGCGTGCGCAAGAGCCTGCAGTTCTTCGACGCGCAGGGCGTGGCGATCACCAAGGTGTACCTGCGCGATGCCAGCGATCATGCGGCCTTCGACGCACTGGTCGCGCAGTATGCCGCGCCTTCGCAGGAAGCGGGGCTGAGCGTTGAAGCCGCGCAGCCGCGCGCGCCGCAACGCGACGATGCGCAGATCGACGTGGCCGGTTTCCGTGCGGCGTGGAGCGCAATGACCGATACGCACGAATTCTTCGATGTCCTGCGTAAATTCGGCGTGGCGCGTTTGCAGGCGCTGCGTCTTGCCGATAAAGCCTACGCAGAGCCGATCGCGCTCGATGCAATCGACGCCTTGCTCAACGACGCGGCTGGCACGCAACTGCCCATCATGGTGTTCGTCGGCAATCCCGGCATGATCCAGATTCACACGGGCCCGGTGCAGACGATCCGCACGATGGGACCGTGGCTCAATGTACTCGACGCGGATTTCAACCTGCATCTGCGCACGAATCTGGTTGCGCACGCATGGGTCGTGCGCAAGCCGACCAGCGACGGCATCGTCACGTCGGTCGAACTGTTCGATGCAGTGGGCGAAAACATCGCCATGCTGTTTGGCGCGCGCAAGCCTGGCCAGCCGGAACGCGAAGACTGGCGCGCGGCGGTGCAGCGGCTCGCGCGTATTGAACGTATCGAGCGTCCCGAATCTGCAAATGAAGGAGTCGACGCATGAGCGACGATCGTTTCGATGTGACACGCCGACGCCTGCTGATGGGCACGGGCGGTCTGCTGCTCGCGGCCTCGGGCGTGGGTTTCGGGGGACTGGCGGGACTGGCGCGGGCAGCCGAAAAGGAAACCCGTCAAGCCGCTAACAACGCGAATGCCTCGCGCGTGGTCGTGATCGGCGGCGCGCTGGGCGAAATCGTCTATGCGCTCGGCCGCGCCAATACGCTTGTGGGTGCCGATACGACCTGCACCTGGCCGCAGCAAGCGCAGGCGCTGCCCAAGGTCGGTTATCAGCGCGCGCTATCGGCGGAAGGTCTGCTTTCGCTGCAGCCGACCTTGATTCTCGCCTCGGCCGAAGCGGGACCGCCAACGGTGCTGCAACGCGTCGCGGAGACGGGCGTGAAGGTCGTGAGCTTCGGCGAAGGTCACGATGTGGCATCGGTGCGCGAGAAAATCATCGGCGTGGCGCGTGCGCTCGATGCCGATAACGCGGGGCAAACCTTGCTCGCGCGTTTCGACCGCGCGTGGAGCGAGACTTCGGCACGCGTGGCCGAAGCACAGAAGAACGCGAAAAACCCGCCGCCGCGCGTGCTGTTCCTCATGAGCCCCGCCGGCAATCAGTCGATGGTGGCGGGGCAGCACACCGCCGCCGACGCCATGCTCGCCTACGCCGGCGCGCGCAACGCGATGCAGGGTTTTTCCGGCTATCGCGCGCTCACGCCCGAGGCGCTGGTGGCCGCACAGCCCGACATCGTGCTCACCACCGACGACGCGCTTCAAGCCGCTGGCAGCAAACAACGTCTGCTCGATGCAGCCGGTTTCGCGCTCACACCCGCGGGGCGCACGGCACGCGTGGTCTCGCTCGACGCGCTGTTCCTGCTCGGTTTCGGCCCGCGCCTGCCCGAGGCGGTGAGCGCGCTCAACCGCAGTCTCGCGCAAGCGTGACGGCATGGAAGGACGCTGATCGCTTCGTCATGACCAGGCAAACTCTTCGACTCGCGCGGCCCACGGCGGCCGCGTCTCCCGTTGCGCGCGGCCCGCGTTCGCGTGCGCCGCTGGTGTTCGCGGGCCTTGGCGTACTGCTCGCAGCGACCGTGCTCGCGGCCGTATGCATGGGCGCGTATCCCATCTCGCCGGCGGCGCTCTGGCAGGCATTCATGAGCGGCGATCTGCACGCGGGCGCGCAGGCCGACCGGTCCGCGCTCGTGCTGCTCGAACTGCGTCTGCCGCGCGTGGCGATGGCGCTGCTGGTGGGCGCCGGGTTCGGTGCTGCCGGTAGCGCATTGCAGGCGTTGCTGCGCAATCCGCTGGCCGACCCCGGTTTGATCGGCGTATCGAGCGGCGCAGCGCTGGGCGCATCGCTGCTGATCGTGTTTGGTGCAGCGCTGCTGCCGCATCTGGGCGCATTCTGGCCCGCTGTATTCGCAGGCGGCATCGCGCCGGGCTCGAGCCAGCTCACGGCGATCGCGGCCTTCGTGGGCGCGCTAGGCGTCACGCTGGGCGTGTACCGCATCGCTTCGTCGAACGGCCGTGTGGTCTTGCCGATTTTATTGCTCGCGGGCGTGGCGGCCAATGCGCTTGCAGGCGCGGTGATCGGCACGCTCTCCTACGTGGCCAGCGATGCGCAACTGCGCTCGCTCACGTTCTGGAGCCTGGGCAGTCTCGCCGATGCCAAGTGGTCGACGTTGAGCGCGATCGCACCGTTCGTGATCGTCGGTATCGTGACGATGGCAGCGCATACGCGCGCGCTCAACGCCATGCAGCTTGGCGAACTGGAGGCACACTATCTGGGCGTGCCAGTCAAACGTGTCAAGCACTCCATACTATTGGCGAGCGCATTGACCGTGGGCGCGCTGGTGTCGAGCACGGGGCAGATCGGCTTTATCGGCCTGGTGGCGCCGCATTGCGTTCGCCTGCTGTGCGGTCCGGATCAGCGTGTGGTTTTGCCCGGCGCGATGCTGCTGGGCGCGCTCCTGACCGTGGCTGCCGATCTCGCCGCACGCACGCTGGTTGCGCCCGCCGAGATTCCGCTGGGCGTGCTCACTGCGCTGCTGGGTGCGCCATTCTTTATCGTCCTGATTCTGCGTAGCCGGCGGCATTTCGGCGGATGAGCGCGTTAAAAAACTGGCGAAATAAATCATGCTTTCGATTCAGAATCTGCGCATCGGTTACCGCGGAAGGCCGCTCTTCGACGACTTCTCGCTGAGCGTTGCGCCTGGCGAGTTTGTCGTCGTGCTCGGGCAGAACGGTGTCGGCAAAAGTACCTTGCTCAAGGCGCTTGCGGGCGACTTTACGCTGCAGGGTTTTCCAGACCGCGAGAGCGGCGGCACGCTCACACTCAATGGCGAAGACGTGGGCCGCATCGCGCCTCAGCGTCTCGCGCAATTGCGCGCCGTGCTGGCGCAGAGCGTGCCCAACAGCTTTGCGGTGTCCGTGAGCGAAGTCGTGCAACTGGGGCGCTACGCGCATATCGACGGCGCAGCGATGCCGTTTTCCGTCGATGTACTGGTGCACGACATGCTGGCGCTCGCGGGCGTGGCGCCGCTGGCGCATCGCGACATCACCACGCTGTCGGGCGGCGAATTCGCGCGCGTGCAGTTTGCGCGGGCGCTGGCCCAATTGTGGACGCTCGATAGCCACCGCCTGCCGCCGCGCTATCTGCTGATGGACGAACCCACCGCGGCGCTCGATCTGGTGCAGCAGCATCGGCTTTTCGCCACCGCGAGAAGGCTCACGCGCGCATGGAACATCGGCGCGCTGGCGATTGCGCACGACTGCAATCTCGCGGCGCGTCACGCCGATAGACTCGTGCTGATCGGCAATGGCCGCGTGATCGCCGACGGGCCGCCGCGCGAAGTCATGCGTACCGATCTGCTGGAGCGCTGCTATGGCGCGCCGATGCAGATTGCGGGCGCCGATGAAACCAGCGTGGCAAGCATTTTTCCCGCATGAAACCGGCGTAAGCAAGCTCAACTGGGCTTGAACACCATCAGGAAGTAGACCAGCAGCATCGCCACGAAAGCCGGATAGCCGAGCCATTCCCACGTCTTCGCGTATTGCCAGTAACGCGCGGGCAATACCGTGGCGTGGGATTCATGCGCGGCCTGCGCGAGTTCGGCCAGACGCAATTGCAGCCACACCACCGGCAACCAGCACGCGCCTGCGAGCAAATAAAGCGCCATCGCGGCCAGCAGCCACGGGCTGCGCCACGGCCAGCCCGCAGCGTGTGCGAGCCAGACGCCGCTTGCGGGCTGGAACAGCACGGCGGGCGTGGTGAACCACCAGTCCGCGCGCACCACCAGTCGCGCCACTGCGGCGATCACGGGCACCGAGCGCGTGCGATTGGCGAAGTAGAGATAGAACGCGGTGCCGAAACCCGTGCCCACGAGCAGCACGGACGAGAGAATGTGCAAGGTCTTGACGACAAGATAGACGTTCATGATCGCGAGTCCTCGCTGAAGAGGACGAATAGAAGCGTGAGGATCGGCAGGTTCTTGAGGATCGGGCCGAAAGGATCGGTGAGCAGTTCGGGCAACGCGACGGCGATGATCGCGGAATACACGACGATCAGCGCGATCTGCGCGAGCCATAGCCGTCGCCCAGGGCGTAGCAACGTGGCCACGCCGAAGCCAAAATCGAGCGCGGACGCCGAATAAAGCGCGGCCAGTGCGATCGTCCCATGCAGATGAACGCGGGCGAGCAGTGCGAGGCTTTGCGCCTGCGGATGAAGCCACGCGCTCACGATCGCGCTCCAGATCCACGTCACCGCCAACGCGAAACGAAATAATAAGGATCGCCAGGTTTCTAGCGCTTCGCGACGCAAGGCCAACGCATCGTGCGTGATGAACAGGCTCAAGCCGAGTGGCGCGCGCCCCAGTACGCGCGTGGTATCGGCAACGTCGGCGGTGCTGCCGGACTGCAGCATGCGCCACGTGTCGCGCGTCAGCATTGCGCCGGGGATGCGATCGCAAAGAACAGCGGCGGTGCCAATCAAGACGCCAGGCATGGCAATGCGCGACGCGGGCGCGAATCCAAGCGATTGCCGATAAATCGCCAGCATCTCGCGATACTCGACTTCCTCGCCACCGACGATATCGAGCGTCTGACGCGCCGGGGTATCGGCTTCCAGAAGACGGATCACGATTTGCGCGAGATCGTCGGCGTGAATGTGGCGCAGCAATTGATGTCCGCCTGCCGGAAGCACGTGCAAAGGCAGGCTCGCGAGCGCGCGAAAGAAGCGCGACGACGCACCGTTCGGCCCATACACCAGCGCGGGACGCACGATCTGCCACTCGATCGGCAGGCTTTGCAGATGACGGTCCGCGGCGCATTTGCTGGCGAAATAGCGCGTTTCGCCCGTTTGCGCGCCTAATGCCGATATCTGCACGACACGCTTGACGCCAGCCTGCGCGCACGCGTCGAACAATGCGATCGGGCTGCGCGTATGGATGGCGTCGAACGTCTGGGTGCGCGTTTCCAGCAGAATGCCGACGGAATTGATCACGGCGTCGATGCCTTCAAGTTGCGTGCGCAACGTTGCAGGGTCGAGACCGGTGGCGAAATCCATCTGGATCTCATCGGGTTGAGTAGCGCGACGCACGCCTTTCACAACACGATGGCCTTCGCGTTCCAGCCATGCGCATAGCGTTCCGCCGACAAAACCGTGTGCGCCGCAAACGAGGATTTTCATCAGCGATTCTCCCTTTGTCTGTTTTGGCTATTGTTACTGTTATTTCTGTATAGACAGAAATATACGGGCAAAAAAAACGCGGGCACGGCGGCCCGCCTCTACGTTCGTCTCAAGGCTTGCGGCGAATCACCTTGCTGAGCTTCGCACCAATGCCCAGGGTCTTCATCAGCGTTTCCGGCTTCAGACGCAGCATCTCGTCGGACCAGGTCGTCAAGGTTTCCATGAACACCAGCGTGTCGCGAATGCGCTGCTCGGTTTCGCGGCTTTCGTTCTTGATTTCGGGGCTCGTGAGCGTATCGCGCAGCACGGTCAGCGTGGGATCGATTTCGCGCTGGCGGCGGCCTTCGACGATCAGCTTGAACAGTTCCCAGACATCCGTGGAGGTTTCGAAATGATCGCGGCGGTCGCCCATCACGTGGACGACTTTTGCCAGCCGCCACGACTGCAACTCTTTCAGGCTGGTGCTGACGTTCGAACGCGCGACACCTAAAGCCTCGGCAATTTCGTCGGCGGCGACGGGGCGGCCCAGCAGATAGAGCAGGGCGTGAATTTGCGCCACGGTGCGATTGACGCCCCAGCGCGAGCCCATTTCGCCCCAATGCAGGATGAATTTTTCGGCGGTCGGTGTGAGTTCCATGGAGCAGACTTTATGGACTTCAGTTATTTCTGTCAAGACAGAAATAACTGAAGTAGGCCGCCATCGGCGAAATCAGGCCGTTTTGCTGTCCGCGCCGGCTGCCCAGTCGATTGCCGAATCGAACAGTTTGATGCCTGCAGCGCTGAGGTTTGGAAACGAATCATTGTCCATAAAGAACATGACGCGGCGCGCGGGCGCGAGCGCTTCATAGTCCATCGTCGCGCCTTTTTCGTAGGTGAAAATGGCCGCCTTTTCGGGCTGTCCATAGATCGTCGCGATGATCGACGCGCCGAGTCCGGGCTTGCCCCAGCTCATCGGCGCCTGCTTGCGCACCACATTGGCGACGCCCGCCGGCAGACCCGCCGAAGCCGGATGCGGCGCATTGACGAGCCACAGATAACGCTCTTTTTCCACCTCACCGAAATCGACGTCATGACGTTTGCCGCTCATGGCGAGATCGTCGAGCAGATCGTTTTCCCACGTCAGCAAGGGCACGGCCGCTTCGCGCCAGCCGGCCGGCACGTCTTTCGCCGATACCGTCGACGAAATGATCACCAGTTGCGCGCCCAGTGCGTCGCGCGGGTCGAAGTCCTGATTCACGAGCCGGACCTGATAGCCGCGATTCTGCAGATGCGCGGCAATTTGCCGGTCGACGGCAATGTTCGGACCGTCGAGCTGCACGACCATCAACACCGCGCGGGCGGCATTCTGTGTTTGCGCGCGGCCATCGGGCATGGCGAACGCGCTGGCGAGCGCAGCGAGAGAAACAAGCGCATGACGTCGCGAAGGACGCAGCGAAAAGCGGGTCGAACGGGTCATGTTGATTAGAACTCGAAGGTGGAAAGCAGCGAGACCTGGCGTGCGTCGCCAACCGCTACGAAATAGCGGTTGGCGCTCGACGGGTAATAGGTTTTGTTGAAGAGATTCTTTACGTTGAGCTGGAACGATACGCGGTGGTCGCCCCATTTCGTGTCGTAAGTGGCGAAGGCATCGGCCACGGTATAAGCGGGCAGCGTGAAGCTATTGGCCGAATCGCCGGGCCGCGCGCCCACGTAATGCGCCCCCGCCCCCACACGCAACTGATCGCCGCCGAACACGGTGCCGAAGTCATAGACGGCCGCCAGCGAAGCCGTATTCTGCGCGACGTTCCAGAGCCGGTTGCCCGCGTATTCCGGGTCTTCGATCGTTTTCGCGTCGATATACGCGTAGCTCGCAATCACGCTCCAGTGCTGGCCGATCTGGCCGGACACATCGAGCTCGACACCACGCGAACGCGCCTTGCCCGAGGTGCGCCAGTCGGTCTGCTTGGTGCTGTCGTTGTACTGCGAAACCAGCACGTTCGATTTGTCGATATTGAAGAGGGCGAGCGTGCCCGTGAGTCCCGCGGGCATCGCAATCTTGGCGCCCACTTCCCACGACGTGGCTTCTTCGGGCTTCACCGACGAATCGATCACCACGCCGGTGCTCAGCGGCGCGATCGTCGATGTCGGCTTGAGCGATTGTGTATAGCTGCCGTATAGCGAAACCGTATCGGTCCACTTATAGACAACGCCCGCGCGCGGCAGCCATTTATTGCCGCTCAGATCGGTATTCGCCTTGAACGGACGCCCTTTACCGGCGATCTGGTTGTACGTCATGTAACGCGCGCCGCCCACCAGAATCCACTTCTCGCCCAGATGCAGACTGTCCTGAAAGTAGACGGACGCATCGTGCAGCGTGTCGGTCTGGTCGCTGTCGCTGGCCGATACGGTGCTTGACGGGCTTTCCAGTCCATAGACCGGATTCAGATAATTGAAGGTGGACTGCGTGGCCTGGCGCAGCAGATCCGCGCGATAAATACGGCGATATTCATCGTCCACGCCGACCTGCAGATCGTTGCGCAAGCCCGCCACCGTGAAGTGGCCGTCCACGTAGGCGGTCGCGTAGCTGTCCGTGCTCACGGCGCCATGCGTCGCATCGTTGCTGCGCGAAAGCACGCCGGTCGTGCTGTTCACGCCTTGCACGCGCAACTGGTTGGCGTCGTAGGTCTCGCGGTTATAGCTATAGCCGATGTGCGCTTTCCAGTCCGCGTTGATCTGATGATCGACCTGCAACTGCGCGAGATGCGACTCGCCGGTCATATCGTTGAACGGCTCGTCCAGACGTTCGCGCGAGGGAATCGCCAGCGGCTGGTTGGTCTTCGGATCGAGCGCGGTGCCGCGATCGAAGGGATAAAGAAACTTGCGATACTGATACGACAGCACGACCTGCGTATCGCGGCCATACCACGCCAGGGAAGGCGCCACCAGCGTTTCGCGATGCTCGCCGAAATTGCGCCAGTATTGCTCGTTGACCTGATCGAGCACGAGACGATAAGCCAGACCCGTATCGCCGATCGGGCCGGTGGTATCGAGCGTCGCGCCGCCGCCGTTGCGGCCGTGTCCATAGGTCGATCCAAGCACTGAAATCGCGTGATACGGCGTGAGCCGCGGCTGCTTGCTGACGACATTCACCACGCCGCCCGGGTCCATGATGCCGTAGAGCAGCGAGGTCGGGCCCTTGAGCACTTCGACGCTATCGACGGCATCGTTGAGCGCGCGGCCCTGCACGAGCGGCATGCCGTTTTCCATGATCGAGCCGTCGCGATTGCCGCCGAAGCCGCGCTTGAGCAGCGTGTCCTGGGTGCCCGCGAGCGTATTGCCCTGCACGATGCCGCTGACGTTCGCCAGCGCATCGTCCAGATTGCGCGGACGCTGATCGTGCAGCACCTGGGCCGGCACGACGTTGACGGCCTGCGCGGTGTCGAGCACGGGCGTGTCGGAGCGCGTGATATTGGCCTCGGCGGGCGCGCGATAGCTGCCTGCCTTGATCGCCGATGCATCCACTTTGACGGCGGGCAGGATCGCATTGTCCTGGGCGCTGGTGTTGCTGGGATCTTCGGCGAGCGTGAAGCTGCCGTTGTCCTGCGCGCTGGCCGCCAGACCGGTATTGCGCAGAATGCGCGTGAGGCCTTCGGCCACGCGGTAATCGCCGTGCAAGCCCGGGCTGGTGCGCTTGGCGGCAAGCGAAGCCGGATACGCGATCATCACGCCCGCCTGCTGGCCGAACTGGTTCAGCGCCGTGGCGAGCGGGCCCGCGGCGATTTCGTAGTGCTGCACAGCGGGCGCCTGCTGGGACGTGGCGGTGCTGGCCGCGAACGCGGCCGGCTGGGCGCTGGCGGCAAAGAGCGCGACGACCGCAACACCGATCCAGTGATGACGTGGACGAATGGCCAGAAGAGATGAGGACATGGAATCGAAGACTGGGAAAAGGCCGATGAAGAAGTGCTTTCATCTGGCTTGTCCCGCGAGAATCGAAAACAGCTCAGGTTTTCGACAATATTTTTTGTATCGGTGAATCAGCCGCGCGCCGGGGCGACGGTGACCCAGTAACGCGTCAGGTAATCGGCGCGTAATGGCAGCGCCTGCGCGAGGGTATCGAGCACGCGATCGGTATCGGCGAGCAGATACGTGCCGGAAACGCGCAGCGACGCCACGCGCGGATCGCAACGCACGACGCCTTCGCGATAGCGCGACAGTTCGCCGAGAAAATCGGCAAGCCGCATGTCGTTGGCGACGAGCATGCCGCGCGTCCACGCGGAGTCTTCATTCGAAACTGCATCGACCGCGCTGATTGCTTGCGCGGTGAAGTTCGCAGATTCGCCCGCGCCGAGCGTGCGTGCAGCGCCAGGCGCGTCGCCGGGCACGATACGCACGGCGCCTTCGAACACGGCGAGCCGCGTCGCGTCGGCCTGCTGGCGCACCGAAAAGCGCGTGCCCAGCGGCGTGGCCGTGCCTTGCGCGGTCTGCACGATAAAGGGGCGTCCGGCGGTGTTGTTGCCGTGGCCGGTCACCACCATGATTTCGCCCCGCCGCAGCACGATGCGCCGCTCGTTCGAGGTGAAGCGCAAATCGACCGCCGATCCCGTGTTGAGCGTCAACTGCGTGCCGTCGTCGAGTGCATAGGTGCGGATTTCGCCGGTCGCCGTGTGCATATCGGCGGTCCAGCCGGGCCACGCGTTGCGATGGCGCGCGCTCCACGTCGCGCCGCCCGCGAAGAACAACAAGGCCAACGCCTTGACCGTCGAGCGTCGGCGCTGTGCGCCGCTACGTGTGAGCGCCGCGCGCGCGGCATGCGCGGACGCGCCTTGCCCGATCGACTGGAAGCGCTGCGAAACGGCCTGGATATGCTGCCAGGCGCGTTCGTGATCGGCATGTTCGGCGCGCCATGCGTCGAGCGCATCGCGCTGCGCCTGCGTCACCGCGCCCGTGCCCAGATCGAGCCACCATTCGACCGCGCGATGGGCGATGTCGGGTGGAATATTGGTCGGCTGGCTGGACGGATGAGTGGACGCAGCGGAACGCATCGGCATGATGCTCAAAGCGCGAAAAAGCACTGCGCCGCCGCTTTCGCGAGATGGCGTTTGACGGTCGCGAGCGAAATGCCCAGCGCCGCGCCGATTTCGGCATGCGTGGCGCCGTCGAGTTGCGCGAGCAGAAACGCACGCTTGACGATCACCGGCAAACCGTCGAGCAGCCGGTCGATTTCGCAGAGCGTTTCGAGCAGCACGGCCTGATCTTCCGGCGAAGGCGCGAGCGCCTCTGGCACCTGCGCGAGCGCTTCCAGATACGCGCGCTCGACCTGCTCGTGGCGCCAGTGGTTGTAAAGCACCCGCTGGGCGACGGTCGTGAGCAGCGCGCGCGGTTCGCGCGCTTCGATCGGCTCTTCGCGCGCCAGCAGGCGCATGAAGGTGTCGTGCGCCAGATCGCTGGCGCGATGGGCGCAACCGAGCTTGCGGCGCAGCCAGCCATGCAGCCAACCGTGATGCGCACGGTAAAGCGTGTCGATCTCGAGTTGGGCGGAAGGCGGAAGGGCGGTCATGCGGCGTGAAGCCCGGCGTTGAGCGGCGGTTGTAAAGAAATCGTCGCGTAGCTTACACGGCGATTGCGCATAAGTAAATGAGAATTGTTCTCGTGTGAGTGGCGATCCTGCGCCGATGTTCCGCCCCTTTTATGTGCAAATGGCGGCCGAAGTGTCGCCCGGATAACCGCTTCATTACGGTTTTGTTATCTGGCCGGAGATTCAGATTCCCTTAAGTTGGCGACGCCCAAAATGGCTCCGACTTCGCGATATTCATGAAGTCGCGGCGTGCAAGGCGAGATCGCTCTGGCGCGCGCTTCAATCACTTTTTGCCTTGATTCAGGAGCCTTACCATGAAAAACCGTCTGCTTGCTGCGCTTATCGTCAGTACTACGATGCTTCCCGCGTTCGCGTTTGCACAGGACCAGCATATCTCGCGCGCCTTCGTCCAGCCGCAGGTCGTGCAGGCCGAACAAAGCGGCACGCAGCATGTTTCGCACGAGCATGACCCGAATGGCGCCACCACCACGTCGGCCACGTCGTCGGCCAAGGCGGGCAACAGCGGTTACGGCACCGCAACCGCGGAAAGCTCGCAATCGGGCAGCACCGCGCACGCGTCCGCACTGAAGGTGCTCTACCGTCATCACTGAGCCGGCAAGATGTCGAAAATGTAATCCGCCGGTCAGCCCGGCGGACGCTTGGCCCATGCGGCTTTGGGTAAAATCGTCCCACCATGAAGGCGGGAGAATGCGTATGCGAGTCCTCGTAATCGAAGACGAGCCAAAGGCGGGGGCCTATGTCAAGAAAGGCCTCGAAGAATCCGGTTGCAGTGTCGATCTGGCAACCGATGGCGCTCAAGGGCTGCTGCTTGCGCAGGAAGAGGAGTACGACGTCATCGTGCTCGACGTGATGCTGCCCGTGCTCGACGGTTGGCAGGTGCTCAAACGCCTGCGGGCGACGCGCGCGACGCCGGTGCTTTTTCTCACCGCGCGCGACGATGTCGCCGACCGCGTGCAAGGCCTCGAACTGGGCGGCGACGACTACCTGGTCAAACCATTCGCCTTTGTCGAACTGCTCGCGCGCGTGCGCACGCTGGCGCGCCGCGGGCCGCCGCGCGAAGCGGAAATGATGCGCATCGCCGATCTGGAAATCGACGTGATTCGCCGCCGCGTCAAACGCGGCACGACCCGTATCGACCTCACGCCACGCGAATTTTCCCTGCTGCAATTGCTCGCGCGCCGCCAGGGCGAAGTGCTGAGCCGCACGCAGATCGCTTCGTTCGTCTGGGATATGAATTTCGACAGCGATACCAATGTCGTCGAAGTCGCAATCCGGCGTCTGCGCGCGAAAATCGACGAAGGCTATACGAGTAAATTGATCCACACGGTACGCGGCGTGGGCTACGTGATGGAAGAAAAGGACGCTTCCTGATGGCGCGCCGCTCGCTCGCGCTCACGCTGGCGCTGGTATTCAGCGCGACGACGCTCGCGGTGTTTGCCTGCGTCGGCTGGTATCTCTATGTGGCGCTCGCGCATCAGGTGCGCAAACAGGACGATCAGGAAATCGTGCTGGCGGCGCGTCACGTGCGCCGGCTGGCCGCCGAACTGGCTTCGACGCAGGATGCACGGTTGCACGCGCAACGGCTTTCCAGCGCGGTGCTGGGCAATCAGGCGATGGCCATGCGTATCGTCGATGCGCAGGGCGCTACCGTTTCGGCGCATGACGAAGGCGAGACCTTCGACGAACCGCCCAAACCGCCCACGCATGCCGTCACCGCCGACGATGTCGATCTCTCGCCCTCCCGTGCCGGCGCACTCGTGCTCGCGCCAAATGCGCGCATTATCGATACCGCGATCCGCGAATGGCGCAGCGCGCAGGGCGTGCCCGTGCGCAGTATTGCGCTGGACGTCGCGCTGCGTAATGGCGAGACGGTACGCGTGGGAATTGCGCGCGATCTGCGCGGGCCGCTCGAACTGCTCGACTCGTATCGCGATACCCTGTGGCTGGCGGGGAGTGTCGGTACGCTGGTCGTGCTGCTCGGCAGTTATGCGCTGGTGCGGCTGGCGTTGCGGCCCTTGCGACAGATTGCCGATCAGGCGCGCGAAGTGACGGCTTATCGGCTCGATCAACCTATTCGCGTCAAACATATTCCCGCTGAACTGGCGACTTTGGTGGCCTCGCTCAACGCGATGCTCGAACGGCTGCACGCGGGGTTTCAGCGGCTTTCCCAATTCACGACCGATCTTGCGCACGATATGCGCACACCGCTTGGCAATCTGCGTGGCGCGACCGAAATTGCGCTCGCGCGACCGCGTTCCGATGAGGAATATCAGGTGGTGCTCGCTTCCAATCTGGAAGAATGCGAGCGGCTTTCGCGCATGATCGAGAATGTGATTTTTCTGGCGCGGGCGGAGCATCCGCGGTTTGAAATGCGTCGGCGCGAGTTTGATCTGCGTGACGAACTTGAGCGGATCGTCGAGTATTTTGAAGGTCTCGCGGATGAGGCAGGAATAAGCATTCGCGTGGAGGGCGACGCGCAATTGAGCGCCGATGTCGAGTTGTTCCGGCGCGCGCTGAGTAATCTTATTGCCAATGCCTTGCGCTATACGCCGGCGGGCGGGGCGATATTGCTGGCGGTAGCGGTACGCGGGGATTCAATCGATGTAGTAGTCGAAAATCCCGGTGCGCCAATTCCTGCTGAGTTTCTCGAGCGTATTTTCGAGCGGTTCTATCGCGTCGATCCTTCGCGGGCGCAGGTGGCTGATTCTGCTGGGGCGTCGGCGGGGTTGGGGCTCGCGATTGTGCGTTCGGTGATGGAGTTGCACGGTGGAAAGGTGCGGGCCGAAAGTGATGAACGCAGTACGCGGTTTATTTTGACGTTTCCTCATGCGTAGGGGCACGGCGGAATGGCTATCCGCCGCGCGCCATTGAAGAAGATCGTTTAGCGGCCGGATTCAGGTTGTTCCTGGCGGAAACCCGGCTCGAACACGTTATTCGCCAGACTCGCGCCCGACGTGTTCTGAACGGTCGATCTGATGGCGGCCACGCGGCGCGTCAGTCGCGGATGCGAGCGGCAGATCTCGGTCAGAAAGCCGAAGATCGGCGGGACCATGGCTTCCTGCTCGACAAACGCATCGCAATTCATGGCGCTGTTGAGTCGCTTGCAGCCGCAGCCGAGCATCTGCAATGCACTGCGCGAGGCGTGGAAATCTTTCGACAAATACGCGCCTGCGTTGTCGCATGTATATTCGCGCGAGCGAGAATAGGCTTTACCGAGAAACGGGATGAGTTTCGCCGGCAGTTTCAACGTGTTGATCCAGGGATTCAGGTGGCCGGCTGCATGATGGCCCAGTTCGTGGCCAATGACAAACCGCACCTGTGCGTCGCTGCTGGCTTCGACAAGCGCCGAAGTCAGGAATACATAGCGTCCGCCAAACAGGCGTCGCGCAAAAGCATTGAATACGCCGTGGGAGTTATAGAGAAACGTCTTCGGCGGTTCGTTGAGGCCGATCTCACTGGCGCCTTCAACGACCATGGCGTGAAGTTCGGGAAACTGTTTCGGTCCTAGCAGGATCATATTGCCGAACGCCGTGGCGCGATAGGCGAGTGCGGCGATCCAGAGGAAAATCACGATCGCTACGCCGTAGCCAACGTAGAGCTTGATCATCGCTCCTGTTTTTGGGTCGTCCCAGTGCGATCCGATCGCCGATATCACCATGATCCACAGTAATACCCCCGCTGCGATCATCAGCGGATGATAGATTTTTTCGCGCCTGTTTTTCAGTGAGTTGATTGTGTTTGACATTTTGGATGATCAAATCGATTAGGGTCGACGCGGAATCATCCAGTATTGTTGTGGTGAAATCAACCTTGGATGCGGCTCGCATCGAACGTTGTTCTATAGGGCTGAATGGTTTTTGTTTTGTATTTAAAGCGCATGGGTTGACTTTTATTTTTAATGAAATTTATGCGCGTTAAATTGGGGTGTTTCTGGTTTGTTCTCGTTTTTGGTTTGTTTTGCTGTTGGCTTTTTCCTGCTTTCGTGTCGGTCTATTAGCGTCGCCCCTGTGCGGGGCGGCACCTACTTTTCTTTGCAGCGGCAAAGAAAAGTAGGCAAAAGAAAGCCGCTCACACCGCTAGTGTGACGCAGTTGGCAAACCGCCTTTTAGGGGGAATGGTATAGGGGCATCCGGTCCCCCGCACCATACCACTCAGTGACAAGGCGCCCGCTCATCCGGCGGCGCTGCGCGCGCCGTTGGGTTCATTCAAACCAGTGTGCTTTTTACTGGTAATCCGTGAATTTCGATATCGGGGTGCTGCTATCCGGCAGCGGGGAGTAGCCTGGGACGTTGTCCTTGAATTGATTCAACAAGCCGTTGTCTACCTTCGATAGTCCCTTTAATTGCAGTTGCATCAGCACTCTGCTTCCTGTGCTGGGGACGGTCGTCGAACTCGTTTCGTTCGTGTACTTCTCGAATGCTATCCCCAGCGACCAGCAGTCGGCGTCGTACTGGAATCCCACCAGGCCCGCTATCAGGCGGTGTACGTGCATGTCGTAATTCACCCGCGCAACGCTCGACAGGTGTCGGCTCAACGGCCATTGGCCCGAGACGATGAACTGGCTCACCGGTTCGTAGTCGTCGCTCGAATCAGTCGAGTCCGGGCGCGTGTAGCGGTACGCCACGTTCACGACTTCGCCTCGCGCCGGCGCCCAGGAGACCCCTGTGCTCGTGTGCGATAGCGAGGAATTCGATTCGTTGTACTCGAATGCCTGTTCGGCTTTGAAGTGGTTGCCGATATTCAACGATCCGCCCGCAATCACCCCCGTACGCGTCAGGTCCGTGGTGCTGCCGTCCGCAATCAAGGTCACGCGCGGGGTCGTGAAGTTGTATTGCTGTGCCAGCACGAAGCGCGCGGCTTCCGAGCCCGTCGCGGCGTCCACGAAGCGTGTCGTGATCGCCGCCGTGATGCGGTTCGCGTCCGCGATACGGTCGTTGCCTACGAAACTATTGGTGCTGAATATCTCCGCCAGGCCGAAGTCGCTTTGCGCCGTGTCGAATAGCGGCGCGTAGTTCTGGTTGCGATAGGGCGTGTAGACGTAGTAGAGCCTCGGCTCCAGCGTCTGGATATAGGAGCGGCCGAATAGCGTGACGCTGCGCTCGAATGTCATGCCCGAGTCCACGCTGACCGTCGGCACGTTGACCGAGAAGTTGCGCGGCTGGCCCGCCACCGGGTCGCTGCCCAGCGATGAGAGGTCGTAAGCCGCAAAGTGCCATTGCACCTTCGGCGTGATGTACCACGAGGGCCGCACAATCGGCATCGATACGTACGGGTTGAACACGAAGCGGTTGCCCTGCGCCACGTCGCTACTCGACATCGTGAAGCGCGAGGCGTCGGCTTCCGCGCCAAAGTCCAGGCCGCCCACGTTGTAACGCGCGTAATTCACGTTGATCTGCGGTTCGCGGTTGTAGATCGTGTCGCCCGAATACGATTGCCAGTGCTGTTCGCGCAGCAGAACCGACCACGGGCCGTTCGCGTAGCGCAAGCCCGCTTCCTGGTCGTATAGCGTGGTCGAGCCCAGGAAGGTCTGGCCTGCGGAGATGAGGTCCGTGTTGACGCTCGCGTCCGATACGCGGTTGTAATTCACATAGGCCGAAAAGCCCGAGCCAATCTGCCAGTCGTGCTTGATCGACAGCGAGTAGCGGTCGGTCTTCGTGAGCGCGTCGTGCGGCAGGATCAGGCCGGAGAATTCGCCGCTGTAGTCGCTGCCCAGGTAGCGGAAGTCGGCACTCATCACTTCGCCGCGGCGGCTGATGATGCGCGGCGTCAGCGTCAGGTCGTAGTTCGGCGCGATGTTGACGTAGATCGGCGTCGACAGATCGAAGCCGCTCGATGAGCTGAACGAGAACGTCGGCGGCAACAGGCCGCTGCGCCGGTCGTCCGAAAGCGGGAACGAGAGCCATGGGCTCGCGAATAGCGGAAAGCCCTGAAAAAACAGCACCGCATTGTGCGCGACGCCCGTGTCCGTGCCGCTGTCCATGTCGAAGCGCGAGGCGCGCAGATACCACGCGGGTTCGCCGCTGCAGTGGCAGGTCGAATAGGTGCCGTCGTGGATTTCGGCGCGTTCGTTGTCGAGCACATCCGCGCGCGCGGCGGTGCCCCAGCCGCCGTTGATCACGAACTGATAGTGAGGTGTACTGATGTAGCCTTGATTCGCTTCGATGCGCATGTGCGCGTACGGGCCGAAGAAGGTCGCACCGCCTTCGGTCAGGCCCACGTGGCCGTAGGCGTCGGCAGTGTCGCTGTCTTCGAAGTAGTGAAGATAGTCGCCTTTGATGACCGAGTCGTAGCGGCGCAATTCCGCGTTGCCGTGCAGCGAGTAATCGTTATTCTCGGTGCCGGTCATCGAATCGCCGAGCGCGGCCGTGCCGCTTTTCTGGCCCGATTGCAGCGGATGTTCCTGCAATTGCGGATCGACCCGCAGGGCGTAGGCGTCGCTCGCGGCGTCGGGCAACGCCGCCGGCTGTGCGGCCGCGCCCGCGAGTTGCGCGTGCGCCAGCGGCGGCGCGAATCCGGGCGCGACGAGCAACAGGGAAATCAGGGGCTTCAAACGAAAGCCGCGCACTACGTGACGCAGGATCAAGGTGGGCGAGGTCAGCAGGGGATTGCGGTAAAACCGGGGAATGCGCGCGGCGTCACTGCAGCCATGTGGCGGGAGTGGGCCGCGTGGCCTCGTGGTGTGCGGCGGTCTCGAGCGCTTCGACAATGCCGGGAATCTGTTCGCACGGCACCGTAAACGACAGGCTGGCGGTTCTCGATAAACGGAAGCGGATCACGAGCTGGCGCGTGCCGTCGAGCCGGCCGACTTCGCAACCACGCGCCTGCATCAGCGTGAACGAGGGAGCGGGACTGTTGTCGATGCGCTGGATTTTTTCCATTGCATTCGGCAGCGCAACCAGCAGGTCGTTGAAGACCGAGCGGTGCAGCGCCGCCGTGGCGTCGCCGTCGTGGATCAGCAGGAATTCGCCGTCCGCGCTCAGGTCTGCCGAGCTGATCTGGCGCACTACGGCAGTTACACCCTCAGCCATGCGCAAGCACTCCCGCGTGTGTGACGCGTTCGCAGAAAAAGAAACGGTGCGTGGTCATGGCGGGTCAGTGGCAGGTTGCGATGACGCCACGATAGTCGAATGCTGCTGCAAATGGGTTACTGCGCTAGCGCCTCTTATTAACGCATATTTCTGCGCGATATTCGCGCGCTGCGTTTTATACGTTTTTTGCGGCTCTACGCGCGAATTTCGCCTGTTTGCAGCGTTACTCACTGTAACGCAAGGGTAACCGACTGAAATTATTCGCGCGCTAAGCTGCCGCTCATTCTCATCCAATGTTTTGAGTAACTCGTGAGCGTCGTACGGCAGATGATGGTCCAGCTCGCCGAAGGCCGCTCTGAATGGAATTACGATGCGACCTTTGCAGCCGGCCTCCCGCGTGGCCGTGGTTTTGTCGTCCGCGCTGGGCGACTCTTTGTTGATGATGATTGTCGTGCGCAATCTGCGCGAAAACGGCATGACGGTCAGCGTATTCGGCAGAAATGCCGTCACGCTGGCGGCCTGGTTTCCCGGCATCGACATCCAGCCTGAACTCACGAGCGACACCGCTCGCACCTTGTTGCCCGGCTTCGATCACGTGATCGCGATGCGCCGCAACGGGCCCATCGCCGATCCCGCCTTGCCGCTGGCCGATCTGATCCTGCTCGAACCGGCCTGCCGCGCGCGTTCGACGAAATCGATGGCCGATCGTCTCATGCATTTCTGCCGCGATGAACTCGGCCTCGCCGACGCCGTCAAGCACAACGGCATGACCGCGCCGGCCGGCTTGCAGCCGCGCCGCTTTCACAATCGCATTGCCATTCATCCGACTGCGAGCACGCACGACAAGTGCTGGCTGCCGTCGCGCTTTATCCGGCTCGCGCTGCGTCTGCGCAAGCTGGGTTTTCAGCCGCAATTCGTGGTCGCGCCGCAGGAGCGCGCGGCCTGGACGCATGTCGAATCGTATGGGATCGGGCTGCCGGAGCTGGGCTCGCTCGATAACGTCGCCGCGTGGATCTACGAATCGGGCTGGTTTATCGGCAACGATTCCGGCATCGGTCATCTGGCGTCGTGTCTGCAGGTGCCGACGCTCTCGCTGTTCATGCGGCGCGGTCTCGCGCGCACCTGGCAACCGGGCTGGGGCATCGGGCGCGTGGTGATCGGCGGCTATCTGCCGACGGCGCGTCTGCGCGAGCGCTACTGGAAATACACGCTTTCGGTGTCGCGCGTCGCGCGGGCCTTCCAGCAGTTGCAGGAGGCGCTTGCGTGAAGGAGGGGTTTGTCAAGCTTGACCGCCGTGTCGCGATCATCACGTCGCACGCGCTCGGCGATACGTTGCTGTTGATGGTGATCGCGCGCAATCTGCTCGATCAGGGCGCCGAAGTCGCCGTGTTCGGGCGCGCGTCCTGGGCGTTGCGCGCGTGGTTTCCCGATGTCGATATCCGCCCGCTGCCTGCCGATGCGCAATGGCGCGAGACGCTCGCGCCGTGGGATACCGTGCTGCAGATGCACGTTCACCAGCCGGTGCGCGATCTCGCTTCGTTGCATGACAACGTGCGGATTCTCGATCCGCTCACGGACGATGTGAGCAATCCGCCTATGGTGACGCGCTTCACGGAATTCTGTCGCGCGGAATTCAATCTGCCTGCCGTCCACACCGAAAACGGCATTGCGCCGCGCGCCGGTTTGCAGCATCGCCGCTATACGCGGCGCGTGGTGATTCACCCCGAAGCCAGCACGCCGGACAAGCGCTGGCTGCCGCAGCGCTTCCTGAGCCTTGCGCGCAATCTCGAACGATGGGGCTATGAGGTGGCTTTCGTTATGGCGCCCGACGAGTTGCCGCGCTGGAATTCGCTGCTGCTCAGTCGCTTTGCAGTCCATACGTTTTCGAGCCTGGACGGGCTGGCAGGCTGGCTGTATGAATCGGGCTGGTTTATCGGCAACGATTCGGGTGTGGGTCATCTGGCCGCGAATCTCGGCGTTCCCACGCTGAGCCTGTTCCGGCGCCGCGCGGTGGCGCAGCGCTGGCGTCCGGCCTGGGGCAATGCGCAGGTGGTGCTGCCGTGGCAATGGTTGCCGGGCGCATCGCTGAAGGAGCGCTTCTGGCGCGAGACCTTGACGTGCTCGCGCGTGCTTTCCGCGTTTGCGCGGATGACCGAAGAGTAAGTCTGGCGCCGGCGTTCAATATGCTGGCGCTGGCGCTGGCCTCATTCTTCGATCGGCTCCATTTCCAGCCGATAACCCACGCCATAGATCGAGCGGATCATGTCCTGATCCGGGCGGATTGCCTGGATCTTGCGGCGCAGGTTTTTGACGTGTGAATCGATGGTGCGATCGGCGACCACGCGATGGTCGTCGTACAGCGCGCGCAACAGATAATCGCGCGCGTAGATGCGGCCCGCGCCTGCGTGCAGCAGCGCGAGCAGGCGGAATTCAATCGGCGTGAGGTGCAGGTCGCGGCCGTCCAGACGCGCGGCGTGATGCGGCACGTCGATGGCAAACGGCGTGGGCATGTTGCCTTCCGCTTCCTGATGCGCGCGCGACAGCAATTCGGCGCGGCGCAGGATTGCCTTGACGCGCGCGACCACTTCGCGCGGGCTGAACGGTTTGCAGACGTAGTCGTCGGCGCCCAGTTCGAGGCCGAGCAGGCGATCGATTTCGTCCACGCGCGCGGTGATGATCATCACCGGTACGGCAGAAAACGTACGCAATTCGCGGCACACTTCCAGACCGCTGCGTCCCGGCAGCATCAGGTCGAGCAGCACCATCGAGGGCGCATGCTCGCGCACGTAGGGCACGACTTCGCGGCCGTCCGCGAGAATGGTGGTTGCAAAATCTTCCTTGGCCAGATAGTCGGCAAGCAGCGCCGCGAGCTTGGGCTCGTCTTCGACGATCAGGATGGAAGGCCGGGTGGTCGGATCAATCATTGTTGGTGTAGACGTGGAAGTTGGACGAGGATGCGCAGGCCTCCGAGCGGCGAGCGCGATGCCTCGATGGTGCCGCCGTGTTTTTCCACGATGCGCTTGCACAGCGCAAGTCCAAGCCCCGCGCCGCCGCTCTGGCGGCTACGGGACGGGTCGACGCGGAAAAAGCGGTCGAATAGATGCGGTAACAGCGGTGCCGGAACAGGCGGAAAGGAATCCTGAACATCGACGTAGAGCGCGTCATCGTCGGACGTGATCGCGACGTGTACGCGCCCGCCTGCGTTGGTGTAACGCAGGGCGTTTTCCAGCAGGTTTTTCCAGAGCTGCGTGAGACGGTACGGGTCGCCCGAGAGCGTGACGTGTTCGTCGCCGGACTCGAATTCGAGGGCGATCTGCTTGGCCGCGAGGCGCTCGCGAAACGCGTCGCACGAGGCCTCCACAATCGGCGCGAGATCGAGCGGCACTTTCTCGAACGACAGTTGCCCGATATCGGCGAGCGAGAGTTCGTAGAGATCGTCGATCAACTGGCTGAGCATGGCCACTTCCGCCTGCAGCGAGGTGATGGTGGCCGCGTCGGGGCGGCGCACGCCGTCTTCGATGGCTTCGAGCTCGCCGCGCAGCACCGAAAGCGGCGTGCGCAATTCGTGCGAGACATCGGCGATAAAGTCGCGGCGGTCGCCTTCGGCTTTCTCCAGCGAGGCCGCGAGACGGTTGAAGTCGTTCGCGAGCATCTGCAGTTCGTCGCTGCCTTTGGCGGGGATGCGCGTGGCGTAGTCGCCGCCCGCAAGCCGGTGCGTGGCCGTGACGATGCGCTTGATCGGCGTGAGCAGGGTGCGGGCGAGCACGATCGCCATCACGGCCGAGAGCAGCGCGGTGAAGCCCACGATGATCCAGGTGGCCTGCATCTGGCGGTTCTTGAAGCGCACCTCGGCCTGGCTGATGAGTTCGGCGGGCCCGGAGACGGCAATCCAGCCGACGATCTGTCCGTTGACCTTGAGCGGATGGCGCACGGAATCGGGCGGCGCAGGCGGTCCCGCCTTCGTCACCTGGTTCATCTGCGCGTCGTAGAGCGTAAACGGCGGGCGGTGCGGACGCCACGGATTGGCCGGGTCGGTGGGGCCGAAGAAGGGCATGCTGCCGCCCGTGCCGTTGGGCGCGGCCGGGCCGCCGGGGCTGCTGGGACCACCCGGATCGCCTGGCGCGCCAGGGCCAGCCGGAGCGCCCGGAACACCCGGCGCACCAGGAACACCCGGACCGTTCGCCCCAGGCATGCCGCCGGGCGCGCCCGGCATGGTCACATTATTCGGCGCACCGGGAGCATTGAGGCCCGGCATGTCGCCCGGCGGCGGACCTTCGCCAAACGGGCCGCCACCAAACGGCGGCGCCCCCCGCGTCTGCTCGCGGATCGCATCCCAGTTGCCGTGCTTGGCATAGGACGCTTCCAGTTCCTGTTCGAGCGAGGCGCGTTCGGTCTTTGCCTGCTCCTGCAGAAAATCCACAAAGCCGAATTCGAAACTCGCGCGAATGGCCACGCCCATGGCGACGGCCGCGATGACGCACGCGGACAGAATCGCGAGAAAAAGTTTGGACGTGATGCTGGCTTTCATGAGGCGCAGGGCCGGAACAATAAATGTGATGAATCAAGCGTTATTTTCACCCGAAGCGGCGCTTCAGGGTCGCATGCGCGGTACGAATCCACATTTTCTCCAGTTTTCACCTCTTTTTCCTCCACGGTTGTTCCGTATCATCCGTCGCACATCGAATCGACCGCTGCGCCCAGGGCGCGAGGCACGAGCGATGGCCTGCAATTACCTGGCGAGGGACAGATCGATGGATATTCATGTGCTTGTTGTCGAGCCGGATCAGGTGTCTCGTGACAACCTGCGCAGCTATCTGCAGCGCCAGCAGATCGACATGTCTGTGCTCTATGGCGCACAAGGGCTGGAACAGCGGCTCGCGCGCGAAATGCCGTCGCTCATCATTCTTCGTCATGAAGCGTGCGAGATCGACGGTATCGGCGCATTGCGCAGCCTGCGCGAAGCAGGTTATGCGGTGCCCGTCATCATCGTCAGCCGCTCCAACGATGTAGCCGACAAGGTGCTGGCGTTCGAACTGGGCGCCAACGATTTCCTCGTCGATCCGTACGATCCGCGCGAACTGCTCGCGCGCATGCGCCACGCGCTGCGCTGCAAGATCGATCTGCCGAATTCGCCGCGCAAGGAAGCGCGCTATGCGTTCGACGGTTTCGAAATCGACGCGGTCGGCAATCAGTTGTTCAAGAACGGCTCGCGCATTGCAGCGCCGCCGCTGGCGCTAGCCGTGCTGACCGTGTTCGCGGCGAACCGCATGCGTCCGCTTTCGCGCGAGCGCATTCTGAGCATGCTCGACCGCAATTCGAAACTGCATGCACGCAGCCTCGATGTGGTGGTGTTCCGGCTGCGCAAACTGCTGGGTCTGTCGCCTTGCGGACGCCAGTACATCCAGACGCGATATCGCGATGGCTACGTCTTTTGCCCCGACGATGCCTTTCTCAATCTTTCCTCCGCCGCAGCCGGCGGCGCGCACGAGATCGGTGGCGATCTTGAGCATTCTGCATTGCTAAGTATCTGATCGAGCCCGCGCCGCGAGCACTATCCGACGTGCATAAGCGTCACGCGGCGACGCTTGCCGTGGCTCGACAGCCTTCTGGCGAGCGTCGATCGAGCGCGAAAAGCGGGGCTGCGCGGCAAGGTAAGGAAAGGCTGCGTAACCGTGGGTAACCACGAATCCGCCCTGGTCTGCAAGCATAGGCCCCATCATGATGTGGATCGTTGGCGCAGGGCTTTGTCCGCCGCGCCGCGTTCGCACGACACACACTGTTTGACGAAGAGTATGAGCATGAAACGATTGATCGCCCTTGCGGGTGTAGTTGCGCTGGCGACGGCGCTCAGCGGTTGTTGCCTGTTTCCTTTCTGCGGCCCGGGCGGCCCCGGCGGCTGGGGTCCTGGCGGTGGCGGTGGCGGCGGTGGTGGCGGTCCTGGTGGCCATGGCGGCGGTGGCGGCCCGCAGGGCGCAGTGATCGTGCCGCACGCATCGACGCTGGCCTGATTGGTTGCCCGAATGCCTGCCTGATCGCGTGCCTGAGCGGCACCGAGATGGCAGGAAGCGCTGCGATGTGTCCTGGCCGTCGCAGCGGCTGATCCGCGCCGCGCACGTGGACATGTTCCGCTGCGCGGCAGTATGACCAAGCGAGGATGATTTGAAAGTAGCGCAGCTAGGCGTCGCGATCATCACGATGAACGCCGCGCAGCATCTGGCGGAATGCCTGCAGTCCGTGCGTTTTGCCGGCGAGATCGTCGTGCTCGATAGCGGCAGCACCGACAACACCGTCGAGATCGCGCGCCAGCACGGCGCACGCGTGATCGAAAGCGCAGACTGGCCCGGCTTCGGCGAGCAGAAGAATCGCGCGATTGCCGCGTTGTCCACGCCGTGGATACTCTCGCTCGACGCCGACGAAATCGTCACGCCCGAACTGGCGCACTCGATCCGCACGGCCGTCATGGCGCCGGAACTGGCGACCTATGCGGTGGACCGGCTGTCGAGTTTCTGCGGCGAATGGATCTATCACTCGGGCTGGTATCCGGACTGGATTCCGCGCCTGTTTCCGCGCGAACTCGCGCGCTTTTCGAGCGATCTCGTGCACGAGCGTCTGGTGTACGACGTGCCGTGCAAACGCCTCGAAGGCAAACTGCTGCATTACTCGTACGACAGCTACGAAACCGTGCTGCGCAAGATGGACGCGTATTCGACGCTGGGCGCCGAACAGCGTCGCTCGGGCGGCAAGAAAAGCAGCGTGAGAAAGGCGCTCGGGCGCGGTGCGTGGGCGTTTATTCGCACCTATGTGCTGCGGCGCGGCTTTCTCGATGGCCGCGCGGGGCTCATCATCGCGGTGTATAACGCCGAAACCGTCTATTACCGTTTTCTGAAGCTCACCCGGCTCGCTGCGCAGCCGGACGCGCCGGTGCGCTGAAAACCGCGCGCCGGTTCAAGAACGGCCTGATGACGTCGGCACGGTTGCGGGCGTCACGCCTGCTGTTGCTGCTGCGGGTGCGACGCCTGGCTCGGCTTCAATGCGCCGGAAAATCAGCGCGGAAATCAGCGTGATCGCGCCCACCACCGCGAAGCTCGCGCGAAAGCCGAGCGCCATCGTTCCGCCATGTTGTTCAACGAGGCTCACGAGCGCACCGCCGATCGTCACGCCCAGTCCCATCGCCAGCATCTGCACCATCGAAAAGAGACTGTTGCCGCTGCCCGCGTCTTCGTGGGAGAGGCCCTTGAGCGTGACGCTGTTCATCGCCGCGAACTGCATCGAATTGGCCGCGCCGAAGATGGCCAGCACGATAATTTCGACGATCACTGGCGTGTCGCGCGAAATGAGTGCGAACGCAACGATCGAGCCGCCCACAATCAAGGTATTCACGAGCAGGAACATGTCGTAGCCGTAGCGGCGGATCAACGGCGCGATCCAGCGCTTGGCCACCGTGCCCGCGAGTGCGGCAGGCAGCATCATGAGACCCGAGTGCAGCGGCGTATAGCCGAGTTCGAGTTGCATCAGCAACGGCACGAGAAACGGCACCGCGCTCGACCCGACCCGGCACACCAGATTGCCGATCAAACCGACACTGAAATTAGGCTCGCCAAACAGCGCGAGTCTGAACAGCGGCTCGCGGCGGCGGCGCGCATACGGCACATAGACGAGCGCGGAAGCGAGTCCCAGCGCGAATAGTCCCGCCGACCACGCCGCGCGATGCGTTTGCACCGGCGCATCGAAGGCGAGCGAAAACGCGATCATGCACAGCGATACCAGCGCACAACCCACCACATCGAAAGGCGGCGCGACGCTGCCCGACGCACGCGGCAGATAACGTTGCACCGCGGCCATGCCGGCAAGACCGATCGGCACGTTGATCAGGAAGATCCAGTGCCACGTGATGGCCTGCACGAACCAGCCGCCGAGCGTCGGGCCGACGATCGGGCCCACCTGGCCGGCCACCGAAATCAGCGCGAGCGCGGAGACATATTGCTCGCCGCTCACGGCGCGCAGCACGGCGAGGCGGCCGATCGGCATCAACATCGACCCGCCGATGCCTTGCAGCACGCGCGCGATCACGAGCTGGCCGAGCGTGTGCGAACTCGCGCAGCACACAGAGCCGAGCACGAAAATGAGGATGGCGGCGAAGTAGACGCGGCGGGTGCCGAAGCGGTCGGCGAGCCAGCCGGAGGCGGGCGTGAGCATCGCCATGGTGAGCGTGTAGGCGACGATCACCGGCTGCATCACGAGCGGTTGGACGCCGAGGCTGTGCGCCATGGAGGGCAGCGCGGTGTTGACGATCGTGGTGTCGAGCGCCTGCATGAAAAAGCCTGCGGCGACGATCCACAGCAACGCCGTCTGGCTTGAATCCTTGTTCATCGGGACTTCCTGAGCGCCGGCGAGCGGTTTGTCGTGCCCGGCGTGCGTGCCGCACCCGGCCCCGCGGCGCAATGATCTGCAATCCCGTCATGATATTGTCATCGCCCGCAATCGGGAACCCCACTAAGGACGCTGACTGTTATCGGGGATGGCGATAACAAGGCCATAGAGATACGATTCCAGTGACGCTGAGCCTTTGAAGCCTCGTGCCAGACAGACGCGTTCTGTTAGCTAAAGAGTTTCGCGCGCAGATGGTCGAGGATATTGCGCTTCGGGCGCACAGTCTCGACGATCGCGTTGCTGGTGCCGCTGCCGACCTGTGCGTCCCAGATCGTCGTGGTGAGGTTGCCGGTGGGATGATGCGTCACTTGCCAGCCGCCGCGGCGAAGCGCTTCGCGGAAGTAATCTTCCTGAAATCCCAATTCGAGCCAGCCGTGGTGCCGGATAGCCCATAGCGATTCGCCATCGAGGCGAACGCCCCACGGCACGGGGAATTTCTGGGTAATGGGTTCGGCGATGAAATAAAGGTGGCCGCCCGGTTTTATGATGCGGTGCAGCGCGCGAAGCAACCGGCGATGATCTGCGCAATGATGAAAGCATTCAAAGAAAATCGCAGCGTCGAATTTTTCGTCCAACCTTTCCGAGAGCAGGAAGTCGTCATTGATCGAGCGAATCTTCACGTCGAGTTGCGCAGCACGTTTCTGAACGAGCCGGCAAAAGCTTTCTTCAATATCAACGGTCGTGACGTCGTAGCCCGACTGCGCGAGCGCGAGCGCCATGTTTCCCCAGCCGGCGCCGAATTCGATCACGCGGGCGGGCGGGGCAATATGCATCCGGCTCAATAGCGCGGCAATTGCGGCGTATTGCGATCCGATTAATCGGGGTGATTGGGTACTGTAAGGAAAGACTTTTTCGAGCGTTGTTGCATCGACGGGATAAGCCTCGTTTTCCGTCTTATAGGGCTTACCCGCAATCTGCTGATAGAGATTCATTTGTTCCAGCAGATACTTCTCGCTGAAAGGATCGAGATCGACACCTACGGGAGCCATGTTAAAAGACTGAAACATGTCTCTTAGCGCGGCGTCAGAGATGGCAGCTGCGCGGTGACACTCGGCGATTTTCTGATCGAGCCCTTCGATCGTCGTGATCGTTTCCATGCGTCCTCTCGGGATTCCATGTCCGGGCGATATTACCACGTTGAAATATTTGGAAAGGAGTGCGTGTGATGTTCAGCGCAGAGTGTTCGGGATCGACGTCGAGCCCCTTTGATTTCAATCAGGCGCGTGACGTCATAGGGTGGGTCGCAAGCCCGGTTGGCAGTGCATTGAGTAATTGCAATTAGCGTATGTATGTAGTCAGTTTGACGATAACAAATAAGACATTCAGTCCATGCTCAATCCCATCTGGCTAAAATCCTTCGCGACCGTCGCGGCTTGCCACAGCTTCACCGAGGCGGCGCGTCAGCTCGATTTCACGCAGTCGAGTGTCAGCGAACACGTGCGCCGTCTCGAACAGGAAATCGGCCGGCGTCTCTTTGTGCGCGACACGCATTCGCTCGCGATCACGCCCGACGGCGAGGCGATGCTCGCGCATGCGGGCGCGATCCTTCAGGCGATCAATCGCGCCGAATCGCAATTTCGCGCGCCGCGTCTGCGCGGGCGCGTGCGCCTTGGCTGCTCCGACGATATCGCGCTCGGCCCGCTACCCACGGTGCTTACGGCGTTTCGTAACGCGCATCCGGACGTGGAACTCGAAATCACCATCGGCATGACGGGGCAGCTATACGAACTGCTGGATTCGGGCGCGATCGAGCTGATGGTGGGTAAACGGCGTCTGGGCGACAAACGCGGCACCGCGTTATTTACGGGCCGGCTCGAATGGCTCGCGCGCGCGGGCACGAGCGTGGATCTCACGCAGCCACTGCCGCTGATCCTGGTCGCCGAGCCCAGCGTGACGCGCGCGGTGGTGCTCGACGCGTTGGCGCAGACCGATTTTCGCTGGCAGGTGGTGTGCACGAGCAGCAGTCATTCGGGTTGTGTGGCGGCGGCGCGCGGCGGGTTGGGGATTACCGTGCGCCCGCAATATCTGGCCGCGCGCGGACTGGCGCCGCCGGTCAACGGCGCGAGTCTGCCTGTGTTGCCCGATGTGGAATTCATCGCACTGGCGGCGAAGCGCCTGAGCCGTCCGGCGCAGACGCTGCTGCAATTGCTGCACGACAGCGATCTGCGTGGGTCGTGGATTGGGGAGTGACCGGGGCGCCCAACAGCGCGCACTTTCGGATTCTTCGTATATGAATCTATCCCTGACAAGATCATTGTGTCGCGTGTAGGCGGTATTGCCTGCTGTAGTACGACAACACATTGATCGACCCTATGATGCGATGGTTGAAGAGCCTTGGCGTTGCCGCTGTGACTACACGCAGCGCCCGTGGGAAAACGATGCGTTTTTCTGCGGTGACATGGCGGCTGCTTATTGGGAGGAAGGAATGGGCCTCCTTCTCAAGACTCATCCACCCGACGAGTGTAGTCGCGCTTATGAGTTTGACTATGCTCATGACCGGCGCGGCGGCGCAGGCAGGGAGCCCTAACATGCCGACCAGAACCCTGTCGACGGCGCAGCAAACCGCACTTCTTCGCTACACCAAACTCGGACTTCGCTGGATAAAAGGTGACATCTCGTTCGAAGACGTCACGCAGGTGATGGGCGAGCCAGAACTGAAACTGGATCAGCCTGGAAAAACGCAATACTGCTATTACGTTGATGACGCGATGGCGGTGTACTTCATTTTCAATCGCGTCAGCGAAGCGCCGGGCGCGACCTCTTCAGTGGCGGGATTCCGTATTGAAGTCGGTGACGAGATAGAAACGCATATTCCCTACGAGCAATTCGATCGAATGGGATTGCAGCGCGTTGTCTATGGCGAAAAAATCGACGAAGCCCGAATCGAGCGGCGCGACTTCTTTGTTCCGGTCGGTGTCGGAGACCTCTCGCATTCCATACCGATCAATTCAGTCTCGTTCTGGTATCGGCTACCTGTGCCCAAAAACTCGCCCTACGATATCTACGCGGCGTTCAATTATCTTGCCGAGTTGATCCGTGAGACAGGACCGTGGGACTTAAGCATCGTGCGCCAGGCTACGAATTTGCGTTACCTGGGCATTGCGCGTGTTGATCGGGGCGCAAACGCAACTGCCGATCCGCACCCGCCGCTTCGCCATGGATCAACGCCGTGACATCGGGCCCGGCACAGATTGACACCCGCTTCTATCCCTGCACCTCACCCTCAACCACTCTTGCCCGCGTCGATTGACTCAACACGATCCGCGCGGTCAGCCCACTCGGGCGACGATTAATCAGCGTCAACTCGCCGCCGTGCGCGCGCACGATATCGCGCACGATCGCGAGCCCGAGCCCCACGCTGCCCGGCTGGCCGCGTCGCGAAGGATCGAGTCGCACGAACGGTTCCAGCACATCGCGCAGCCGCGTTTCGGGGATACCAGGTCCGTCGTCGCTGACGTCGATCAGAATCGTCTCGCCGCGCACCGACGCCACCACCACCACGGTTTCGCCAAAACGCAGCGCATTGTCGATCAGATTCGCCAACACGCGCTGCATGCCATCGGGGCGGCAGAAGCAACGGATCTGGTGCGGTCCTTCATAGCGGATCGCCGCGCCCGCTTCTTCGTATTCGTCGCAGACGGTCGCGATCAGCGCGCTCAGATCGAGCCATTCCTTGTTTTCGTCGCTATTTCCCGAGCTTAAAAACGATAGCGCCGACGACACCATCGTCTGCATCAGGTCGATGTCCTTGCGCAGTTTGTCGCGTACCGTTTCGCTTTCGTTGGTGTCCAGTTGCAGGCGCATGCGCGTCAGCGGCGTGCGCAGATCGTGGCTGACCGCCGCCAGCATGCGCGTGCGGTTGTGCAGCGAATGCGTGATGCGCTCCTGCATCATATTGAACGCGTGCGCGGCGCGGCGGATTTCGAGCGGTCCTTCCTCTTCGATCGGCGCAAGCGCAATTTCGCGGCCAAAGGCATCGGCTTTATCGGCGAGACGGCGCAGCGGCCGGACCACGCGCGACACCGCCCAGGCGGACATCGCCGCAATGCCCACGAACATGAACAGCAAGGCGCCGACAAAGGGAAACGTGAGACGCGGCGGCTCGGGGCCGATGCGCTGCGTGCGCGCTTCGAGCACGGTTGCATCGTCGTCGCGCAGGTGTACGACCACCTGGATCGTGCCGTTCGGATTGAGCGGATCGCAGGAATGCACGCTCACCGTCGCGCCGATATCGCTCAACTCGTTGCGCAGCGTGCGGCGCAGTTCGCCGTTATCGAGCGTGTTGACGGTGCAGCGCGAGGGCGTGCGCGTCATGCCCAGCGTGAGTTGCGGCGTTTGCAGCGCGAGTGCCGTTTGCGCGCGCGCGGCGGCGGGCGTGTTCGCCAGCACGCGCGCGGCGCTGGCGATGCGATAGGTCGGCACCCAGGGCCACGGCGGCGTGGGCGGTCCGCCCGGATAGAACAGCAGCAGGATGAACAGGCCGAACGTGATGGTCGACGAACACGCGATGATGGCGAGAATCTGCCCGAGCGTGGTGGAGAAGAAGTTGGAGAGGAAGCGGCGCATCAGGCGTGCATCACTCGAATACGACGTCGGGCTGGAAGGCATAGCCGTCCGCCCGCACCGTGCGGATGGTTTCTTCGAGCGGATCGTCGCCGCTGAGCTTGCGGCGCAGCCGGCTCACCAGCAGGTCGATCGAGCGCGAGGCGATCGGAAAGTTCTTGCCGCGGGTGAGCGCGATCAGTTCTTCGCGCGACAGCACCTGGCGCGGCTGGCGGCAGAACACCAGCAGCAGATCGGTTTCCGCGCCGGTGAGCGGGATGCGCAGGCCCGCGGGCGAGCGCACGAAACGCCGGTACGGATAGAACGTATAGCCCGAAAACGCGATGATCAGTTCGGCGCCCGGGTCGCGCGCGGCTTCGCTGCCCGATTGTGCGGATGACGCGGCGCCGGGTTCCGCGCCGCTGGGCGGACGGCGCAGCGCGGAGCGCATACGCGCCAGCAACTCGCGCAGATCGAAGGGCTTGGAGACGTAATCGTCGGCGCCCAGTTCGAGGCCGATTACTTTGTCGGTGGTCTCGACCAGCGCGGTCAGCATGATGATGCGCGGCCCGCCCGAGGCGCGCAGGCGGCGGCACAGTTCGAGCCCGTCCATGCCCGGCAGCATCACGTCGAGCAACACCAGTTCCACGCTTTCCTGCGCGAGCAGCGCCAGCGCCTGCTCGGCGCTGCCGGCGATGCGCGTGCGATAGCCTTTGCCGCTCAGAAACTGGGCGAGGGGAGCACTGATGTCCGGGTCGTCTTCGACGATGAGAATGGGGGCGTTGTTCAAGAGAAGGACGGCGCAGAAAGCGCACAGAAAAGTCCCTTACATTGTCCGATAATTCGTCGGCGCTGGGGCTGCATATCGTGTGTCAATCTGGATACATTGTGTTGATTCCATTAAAAATCAACAAGATAAGCGCGTCATGCCGTATCGTTCGCGGCTTCATTCACGTATCGCGAACGGCATGGACAAGCGAGTAGAGCCTCCCAAAACTCCTGATGAAACCGGTGTGCGCGAGCCGCACGAAAGCAGCCAGGCACGGCGCCGCCGCGTCTGGCCGTGGGCGCTGCTGGTGCTCGCGGTCAGCGCGGGCGCATTGTTCGCGCTGCGCCCGCATGGCGCACCCGCTGGCGGCCCGCCGGGATTTCCGGGCGGTCCTGGCGGCCCCGGTGGACCCGGCGGCATGATGGGCGGCCAGGCGCAATCGGTGGGCGTGGCGGCGGCGGCAACCGGCGATGTGCCGGTGCGTCTGAGTTCGCTCGGCACCGTAACGTCGCTGGCGACCGTTACCGTCAAGTCGCAGATCAGCGGCTATCTGCAGGCGATCGATTTCCGCGAAGGCCAGCAGGTGAAGAAGGGCGATCTGCTCGCGCAGGTCGATCCGCGCCAGTACGAAGTGCTGCTCAAGCAGTATCAGGGACAGGTTGTGAAGGACAAGGCGCTGCTCGATAACGCGCGCCTCGACCTCGCGCGCTACCAGCGCCTCGCCAAAACCGATTCGGTCTCGCAGCAGACGCTCGACACCGCCGAAGCCACCGTGCGCGAATACGAAGGCACGGTGCTCACGGATCAGGCCCAGGTGGATGCGGAAAAGCTCAATCTCACGTACTGCCGCATCGTCTCGCCGGTGGACGGGCGCGTGGGTCTGCGTCAGGTCGACGTGGGCAATTACGTGACGGCATCGGACACGGACGGCGTGGTCGTCGTGACCGAAACCGATCCGATCTCGGTCGTGTTCACGCTGCCCGAGGACGATCTGCGCCGCCTGAACAAGCGTCTGGCGAGCGGCGCGCGTCTGCAGGTCGTGGCCTACGACCGCGCGGGCGACGAAAAGCTCGCGGACGGCGTGCTCGATACCGTCGATAACCAGATCGACACCACGACCGGCACCGTGAAGCTGCGCGCGCTCTTCAAGAACGCCGACGGCGCGCTGTTCCCTAACCAGTTCGTGAATATCTCGCTGCTGCTCGACACGCTGCACGATGCGGTGACGATTCCGTCCGAAGCCGTGCAGACGGGCACGCCCGGCACCTTCGTCTATCGCGTCAACGACAACCAGACGGTGTCGCTGCGCAAGATCCGCACGGGCGCTGCTGCCGATGGCAAAACGGCTGTGCTCGCCGGTCTCGCAGCGGGCGATCGCATCGTGATCGACGGCGCCGACCATCTGAGCGACGGCGCGAAGATCCGCGAGCCGCAGCAGGGCGCCGCTAAAAATGCGGATAAAAACGCCGATAAGAACGCCACGAAGACCGCCGCCGAAGCCAAGGCCCGCCCGCAGTCATGAATCCGTCGCGCCTCTTTATTCTGCGGCCCGTCGCGACTACCTTGCTGATGGCGGCGCTGCTCGTCGTCGGCATGGTGGCGTGGCGCTTCCTGCCGCTTTCCGCGCTGCCCTCGGTCGAGTACACGACGATCCAGGTGCAGACCTTCTACCCGGGCGCGAGCCCGGACGTGATGACGTCCGCCGTCACCGCGCCGCTCGAACAGCAACTCGGCGAAATGGCGGGCCTCAAGCAGATGGCTTCGCATTCGTCGGCGGGCGCATCGGTCATCACGCTGCAATTCGATCTGGCCGTGTCGATGGACGTGGCCGAGCAGGAAGTGCAGGCCGCCATCAACGCCGCCGACAGCCTGCTGCCGAGCGATCTGCCCGCGCCGCCCGTCTACGCCAAGGTCAATCCCGCCGACGCCCCCATCCTCACGCTCGCCGTCACCTCGCCGACGATGCCGTTGACCGATGTGCAGGCGCTCACCAACACGCGCATCGCGCAGAAGATTTCGCAGATGTCGGGCGTGGGTCTCGTCACGCTGTCGGGCGGCCACAAGCCGGCTGTGCGCGTGCGTCCGAACATTCGCGCGCTGGCTGCGTACGGCCTGAACGTGGACGATCTGCGCACCACGCTCACCAACGTCAACACCAACGCGCCCAAGGGTTCGCTAGACGGCCCGCATCGCGCGTGGACGATCGACTCGAACGACCAGATCGAAGATCCCGAGCAGTATCTGGATACCGTGATTGCGTATCGCAGCGGCCGTCCCGTGCGTCTGCGCGATGTCGCCGAAGTGGTGGCGGGCGCGGAGAACACGCAACTGGCGGCGTGGAGCAACGACACGCCCGCGATCCTGCTGAACGTGCAGCGCCAGCCCGGCGCGAACGTCATCAAGGTGGCCGATTCGATCAAGGCGATGCTGCCCGCGCTCACGCGCGATCTGCCTTCGTCCGTACACGTTTCGCTGCTGACGGACCGCACGACCACGATTCGCGCTTCGGTCAAGGACGTACAGTTCGAACTGGCGCTGGCTGTTGCGCTGGTGGTGATGGTGATCTTCGTGTTCCTGCGCAATGTGCCGGCCACGCTGATTCCGAGCCTGTCCGTGCCGCTCTCGCTGGTGGGCACGTTTGCGGCGATGTATCTGTGGGGTTTCAGCCTCGACAATCTTTCGCTGATGGCGCTGACCATCGCGACCGGCTTCGTGGTGGACGACGCCATCGTCGTGATCGAGAACATCAGCCGTCACGTGGAAGCGGGCATGACGCCGCTGGACGCCGCGCTCAAAGGCTCGCGCGAGATTGGCTTCACGATTATTTCGCTGACCGTTTCGCTGCTCGCGGTGCTGATTCCGCTGCTGTTCATGGGCGATGTGATCGGGCGTCTGTTCTACGAGTTCGCGGTGACGCTGGCCGTGGCGATCGTGATTTCGGCGGTCGTTTCGCTCACGCTGGTGCCGATGCTGTGCGCGCGTCTGCTGCGCCCCGGCATGCACGCGAAGCAGCGTGAACACAAAGGCCGCGACTGGTTCGCCCCGGTCATGCGGCAATATGAGCGTTTGCTCACGTTCGCGCTCGACCACGAAAAGGCCACGCTCGCGGTTGCAGTGGGCACGTTTGCACTGACCGCCGCGCTGTATGTGCTGATCCCCAAGGGCTTTTTCCCGACCCAGGATACGGGCGTGATTCAGGGCATCACCGAAGCCTCGCAATCGATCTCGTTCGAGCGCATGAGTGCGCTGCAAACGCAACTCGCCGATGTGGTGCTCAAGGACCCGGACGTGGTGAGCCTTTCGTCGTCGGTGGGCGTGGACGGCAGCAACATGACGCTCAATATGGGCCGCATGCAGATCAACCTGAAGCCGAAGGACGAACGCAGCGCCTCGGCCAGCGAGATCATGCGCCGCCTGCAAACCGAAACCGCCGATGTGACCGGCATCACCTTGCATATGCAGCCGGTGCAGGACCTGAGCGTGGATACGCAGGTCAGCGCGACGCAGTATCAGTTCATGCTCGACAACCCGTCGATGGACACGTTGAGCACGTGGACCCCGAAACTGCTGGCGGAACTGCGCAAGCAACCCGAACTCACCGATGTCACGAGCGATCTCCAGGACGCGGGCCTTGCGGCCACCGTGCAGGTCGATCGAGCGACGGCGGCGCGTTTCGGCATTACGCTCGCGACCATCGACAATGCGCTCTACGACAACTTCGGACAACGTATCGTCAGCACCATCTTCACGCAGTCGGACCAGAAGCGCGTGATCATGGAAATCGATCCGAAGCTCGCGCGCGGGCTCGGCGCGTTCGATTCGATCTATCTGCCTTCGTCCACGGCGACGGACGGCCAGGTGCCGCTTTCGGCGGTCGCGCAGATCGTCACCAGCAAGAAGCCGATCCAGATTTCGCATCTGGGCCAGTTCCCGGCCACGACGATCTCGTTCAATCTCGCCAAGGGTGCTTCGCTGGGCGCGGCCGTCAAGGCCGTCAAGCGCGCGCAAGCCGCCGTGGCCTTGCCGGACAGTTTCGAAACGCGCTTTCAGGGCGCGACGGAAGCGTTCCAGTCGTCGCTGTCGAGCGAACTCTATCTGGTGCTGGCGGCTGTGCTTGTGATGTACGTGGTGCTGGGCGTGCTCTATGAGAGCTTCGTGCATCCGCTCACGATTCTCTCCACGCTGCCTTCGGCGGGCATTGGCGCGCTGCTGGCAATGGCAATGACGGGCGCGGATCTCGACATCATCGGCGTGATCGGCATTGTGTTGCTGATCGGTATCGTCAAGAAGAACGCGATCATGATGATCGACTTCGCCCTTGCCGCCGAACGCGACGAAGGCCTCACGCCGCGCGAAGCGATTCATCAGGCCTGCCTGCTGCGCCTGCGCCCGATTCTGATGACGACGATGGCCGCGCTGATCGCCGCCGTGCCGCTCGCGCTGGGCACCGGCAGCGGTTCGGAACTGCGTCACCCGCTGGGTATCGCGATGATCGGCGGTCTGGTGTTCAGTCAGGCGCTCACGCTGTTCACCACGCCGGCCGTTTATCTGGCGATGGAGCGCATGGCGGCCTGGCTGCGCGCGCGCGGCTGGACGCTGAATGACGCGCAGCGAGGCGCATCATGAACCTGAGCGCGATCTTCATTCGCCGGCCGGTCGCGACGATCCTGATGACGATCGCGATTGCGGTGGCCGGCGCGCTGGCGTTCGGCCATCTGCCGGTCGCGCCGCTGCCCGCGGTGGATTTTCCGACCATCCGCGTGCAGGCGCAGATGTCCGGCGCGAGCCCCGAAACCATGGCGGCCACCGTGGCTGCGCCGCTCGAACGCCATCTGGGCCAGATTGCCGACGTCACGGAAATGACCTCGCAGAGCAGCGTCGGCTCCACCGACGTCATTCTGCAATTCGGCCTCGACCGCGATATCAACGGCGCGGCCCGCGACGTGCAGGCCGCCATCAACGCAGCGCGCGCGGACCTGCCGAGCGCGCTCAAAGCGAACCCGAGCTATCGCAAGTTCAATCCCGCCGATGCGCCGATCCTGATCGTCTCGCTCACCTCGAAGACGCTCACGCCGGGCCAGCTTTACGACAGCGCGGCGACCGTGCTGCAACAGCGGCTCATGCAGATCGACGGGATCGGCAATGTCGATCTGAACGGCAGTTCGCTGCCCGCCGTGCGCGTCGAGCTGAACGCGGGCGCGCTTTTCAAATACGGCATTGGCCTTGAAGACGTGCGCGCGGCGCTTTCGGGCGCGAATGCGGATAGCGCGAAGGGCATGGTCAGCGACGGCAAACTGCGCTGGCAGCTTTACGCCAACGATCAGGCCGAACGCGCCGACGAATACCGCAATCTCGTGGTCGCGTGGCGCAACAGCCGGCCAGTGTTTCTACGCGATGTGGCGCAGGTCAACGACTCGGTGGAAAGCCTGCGCAACGTCGGCTATGTGAACGGCAAGCCTGCGGTGATGCTGTGGATCTTCAAGCAGCCGGGCGGCAATATCGTCGATGTGGTCGATCGCGTGAAAGCGGTGCTGCCGCAATTGCAGGCCGCGTTGCCGCCGGGCACCGAAGTCACGCTGTCCGACGACCGCAGCAGCACGATTCGCGCTTCGCTCTCGCATACCGAGCGCACGCTGGTGATCGCCGTGGTGCTGGTCGTGCTGGTGGTATTGGCCTTCCTGCGCAACGTGCGCGCAACGCTGATTCCCGCCGTGACCGTACCGGTCTCGATCCTCGGCACCTTCGGCGCGATGAAGCTGTTCGGCTACAGCCTCGACAATCTCTCGCTGATGGCGCTGACCATCGCCACCGGCTTTGTCGTGGACGATGCGATCGTTGTGCTGGAGAACATCTCGCGCCACCGCGAGCGCGGCGCATCGCGTTTCGAAGCGGCACTCGCCGGTGCGAAGGAAGTGAGCTTCACGGTGATTTCGATGAGCGTTTCGCTGATCGCCGTGTTTCTGCCGATCCTGCTGATGGGTGGGCTGGTGGGCCGCATCTTCCGCGAATTCGCGATCGTGCTGTCGATTTCGATCGCCGTTTCGATGCTGCTCGCGCTTACCACGACGCCCACGCTATGCGCGCTGTTCCTGCGCGATGAACACGCCGCTGCCGCGAAGCCGCGCAGCAGCAATCGCTTCATGCGCTTTTTCACGCGTGTGGGCGATACGTTTGGCCGCTGGTTCGACGCAGCGGAGCGCGTCTACGCGCGCACGCTGGGCGCCGCGCTGCGTCATCCGCTGCTCGTGCTGGCGACGCTGCTCGCAACCATTGCGCTCAACGTCATGCTCTATGCCGTGGTGCCCAAAAGTCTCTTTCCGCAGCAGGATAGCGGGCTGATGGGCGGCGGCATGATGGCCGATCAAAGCATCTCGTTCCAGGCGATGAGCGTGAAAGTGAAGCAGGCGCTCGCCATCGTCAAGGCCGATCCCGCCGTGCAGACGGTGGTGGGTTTCACGGGCGGTCACGGCACGAATCAGGCCTTTACCAGCGTCACGCTCAAGCCGCTCGACGAACGCAAGGATTCGGCGTTTACCGTGATGGCGCGTTTGCGCAAGAAGCTCGCGACGATTCCGGGCGCGCAACTGATGATGTTCCCGCGCCAGGATCTGATGGTGGGCGGGCGCCAGAGTTTTGCGCAGTTCCAGTACACGCTGCAAGGCGACGACACCGCGCAGGTCCAGCAATGGGCCACGCGCCTGACGGAAGCGCTCAAACACGTGCCCGCGCTCGCCGATGTCAGCTCCGACCAGCAGAACGGCGGTCTTTCGGCGAAGGTCGTGGTCGACCGCGCGACGGCGATGCGCTTCGGCCTCACGCCCGACACGATCGACGCCACGCTCTACGACGCGTTCGGCGAGCGCGAAGTATCGACCATCTACAAGGAGCAGAACCAGTATCACGTGGTGATGGAAATCGCACCGAAGTGGCTGCAAGACCCGTCCTCGCTCAACGATATCTATGTGAGCACGTCGGGCGCTTCGGCGAGCGGCACGTCGTCGACGAATGCGGTGTCTGGCACGGTGACGAGTTCGTCCTCATCGTCGTCCTCATCGTCATCGTCGAGCACCAGCAGTTCGACGTCGAGCGCGAGCACGAACGCGGCCACCAATTCGATTGCGACCAGCACCGGCGGCAGCGTGTCGACCGGGCAGGCCGTGAGCACCTCGAGCAGCACGATGGTGCCGCTCTCCGCGTTCTCGAAGCTGGTGGAGGCGCACACGCCGGTTTCGGTGAATCACCAGGGCCAGGCCGTCGCCGCGACGATTTCGTTCAATCTCGCCAATGGCTATCAACTGGCCGATGCCACCGCCGCCGTCGAGCAGACCGTGAAGGACCTCAACATGCCTAACTCCGTGCACGGCGCGTTTGCCGGCACGGCAGGCAGCGCGCTCGCGGCGGCGTCCACCATGCCCTTGTTGATCGGCGCGGCGCTGCTGGCGGTGTATGCCGTGCTCGGCATGCTGTACGAAAGCTATGTGCATCCGCTGACGATTCTCTCGACGCTGCCTTCCGCAGGCGTGGGCGCGGTGATCGCGCTGCTGGCGACCAACACGGAATTCTCGGTGATTGCATTGATCGGCGTGTTTCTGCTGATCGGCATCGTCAAGAAGAACGCGATCATGATGGTCGACTTCGCGCTCGACGCGCAGCGCACACAAAACCTCTCGCCCGCCGAGGCGATTCGCGCGGCCTGCGTGATGCGCTTTCGCCCGATCATGATGACGACCTGCGCGGCGCTGTTCGGCGCGGTGCCGCTCGTGCTCGATCAGGGTATGGGCGCGGAACTGCGCCGGCCGCTGGGCATCGCCATCATCGGCGGGCTGATCGTGAGCCAGTTGCTCACGCTCTACACCACGCCTGTCGTCTACCTCTATCTCGATCGCCTGCGCCATCGCGCGCGCGCCCTGTGGCGCCGCGTGTTTCCCGGTTCGTCCGGCGGCGCGATGACGGACACCTCATCATGAAGCTTCCTATCCGTATCAGCACGACTCTTTGCACGGCGATTGCGCTGGGCGCGACGCTGCTCGCGTTGCAGGGCTGTACCGTTGGCCCCGAATATCGCCGTCCCGATGTGGTGACGCCGGTCGCTTTCAAGGAAGCGCCGCAAGGCTGGAAAAACGCTGCGCCGGCCGATGCCGCCGCACGCGGCGACTGGTGGAGCGTCTACAACGATCCCGTGCTCGATTCGCTCGTGCCGCAAGTGGCCATCAACAATCAGAACCTGAAGGCCTACGAGGCGGCGTATCGCCAGGCGCTGGCGGTAGTGCGCGAAGCGCGCGCCTCGCTCGCGCCGACTGTTTCGCTCGCGCCCGGTGTTACGCGTGCGCGCAGCAGCAACGTCACGTCGACCACGGGTTCGCTCGAAGCCAGCGGCTCCTGGGATCTCGATCTGTGGGGCAAGGTGCGCCGCCAGATCGAAAGCGACAAGGCGAGCGCGCAGTCGAGCGCCGCGCAGCTTGCGGACCTGACACTTTCCGCCCAGGAAGAGCTTGTTTCGGACTACTTTTCGATGCGTTACCAGGACTCGCTCACGCGTTTGCTGAACGACACCGTGAAGGCCTACGAACGCAGCCTGGAGATCACGCGTAACCAGTACGAAGCGGGCGTGGCGGCACGCTCGGACGTCGTGACCGCGCAGACCACATTGGCGACCGCGCGTGCCTCGGCGATTGCGGCGGAAGAGTTGCGCGATCAGTACGAGCACGCGATTGCGCTGCTGATTGGCAAGCCGCCATCGGCATTGACGATTGCACCCGCGGAACTCGCGCAGAGCGTGCCCGATGTGCCGATGGTGGTGCCGTCGGCGCTGCTCGAACGTCGCCCGGATATCGCCGAAGCGGAACGCACGATGGCGCAGGAAAATGCGCTGATCGGCGTGGCCGTGGCCGCGTACTATCCGACCATTTCGCTTTCGGGCGTGGCGGGCTTTTCGGGCGCGGCGCCCTTGCTGACGGCGGCCAATACGCTGTGGTCGCTCGCGGCGAGCGGCAGCGAAACGCTGATCGATGGCGGCTCGCGTTCGGCGGCGGTCGATTCGGCGCGCGCGACTTATGACCAGAGCGTCGCCAATTACCGGCAGACGGTGTTGACCGCATTCCACGATGTCGAAGACGAATTGTCGAACCTGCGCGTGCTGGGTGAGCAGGCGGTGGCGCAGGACGAAGCCGTGAAACTCGCGCGCCAGTCGGTGCAGATTTCGCTCGACGAATACGAAGCGGGCACGGTCACCTACACCACGGTGGTGACCGCGCAGGCGACGGCGCTCTCGAACGAGGAGACCGCGTTGCAGGTGCGCTCGAACCGGCTGATTGCCAGCGCAAGCCTGATCAAGGCGCTGGGCGGCGGCTGGGACGCGTCGCGTCTGCAGGACACGAAGCAGGCGCAGCGTTGATGATCGGCGTGCAAGACATGCGTGTGGGCACGAAAGCGCGCGCCGAAACCACGGCGCGCTCGCAGCGCATTCTCGTGGTCGATTCCGATCGCGCGGTCTGCGAAATGCTCGAGGGCTTTCTCGGCGATGCGGGCTTTCGCGTGACGGTGCAGCATATGGCCGGGCAATTGGCGGCGGATATCCGCTCGACCTTGCCCGACCTCGTGCTGATGGAGCGGCGCTTTCCCGATCTCGACGGCTTCACGGCGCTCAAGCAGTTGCGCGGCCATGGCGACGCGACGCCGGTGATCGTGATGTCGACGCTTGCGGATGCGATCGATCGCGTGATCGGACTCGAACTGGGTGCGGACGATTATCTGGCCAAGCCTTTCGTGCCCTCCGAACTGCTTGCGCGCATTCGCGCGGTGTTGCGGCGCACGCTGGCGGGCGCGCTCTCCGATGCATCGTGCGCGAGTGCCTACGTGCACGCGAGGCAGCCGGATCTCAGCTTTGGGCCTTATCGCGTGGTATTTTCGTCGCGCACGTTGTTGCGCGACGGGGTGCCGCAACGTCTCACGGAAAGCCAGTTTTCGCTGCTCGCGGTGTTTGCGCAGCGGCCGCTGGTGACGCTCACGCGCAATCGCCTGGCGGTGCTGATGCAAGGCGGCATCCGCGAAAGCAGTGTGAATGTGGCCATTACGCGGCTGCGCGAATTATTGCCCTGCGATCCTTCGCAGCCGCACTGGATTCGCACCGTGCGCGGCGAAGGTTATCGCTTCGTGCCGGACCCGGCCGGCGAGGGCTGAATTCGCAGGCTTGCCGGAAGTGCGTGCACGCTGCTTTTTCAAGCCGCCTCAACGCGATTGCGGCCCGCTTTCTTGGCGCGATAGAGCGCGCGATCGGCACGTTTGATCAACGCTTCGATATCGTGCTCATTGGGCTCGCGCGTGACCACGCCGATGCTCACGGAAAACGGAATGGGTTTGAGCAGCCAGGTGTGTTCGAAATCCTGCGCTTCGATGCGCTGCCGCAATGTTTGCGCCACCGTATAGGCGCGCGTGGCATCCGCGCCGGGCAGCGCCGCGACAAATTCCTCGCCGCCCCAGCGTGCGAAAAGAATCGGCTCATTGGTCACGCTCATGCCGACTTTCGCCAGTACGCACAGCACTTCGTCGCCAACCGGGTGTCCGTAGGTATCGTTGATTTCCTTGAAATAATCGATGTCGAGAATAAACATCGAAAAGGCATCCGACGTGCCCAGCATGCGGGCAACAAACTCCAGACATTCGCGGCGATTCGGCAAACCGGTGAGCGGATCGGTGACGGCCTGTTTCTTCAGGCGGTCCAGCAATTGCGCGCGATCGGTAATGTCGCGTACCACCGCAGTGAATTCAGTTTCGCCATCGACGTCGATACGCGAAATGGCGATCTCCACCGGAATAATCGAGCCGTTGCGATGGCGCCCGTACACGCTATTGCTTTCGTCCATACGCGGCGGCGTCATGGCGCGCATTTCCATGAGGGGCGAATCGGCGAACTTGCGCACATTATTGGAATGGTTGGCGCGGAACTGTTCCGGCAGCAAGGTCTCGATGCGTTTGCCGATTATCTCGGCGGAGGAATAGCCGAATAGATTTTCTGCCGCGCGATTGAATAACGTGATGCAGTGCTGCTGATCGATGGTGACGATCGCGTCATAGGCAGAGTCGACTACGGCGCGATAGCGCGAAGCGTTAATCGTTTGTTGATGCGTCGATTCGGGTTGCGCGGCGGTAGTTTCTGTTGTGACGAGCACTTCAGTGACCGTCCGGCCATCGTTGGCGAATTGGAACGGCGTGAGTGTGATGCGCAATGCGTGATTGCGGATGCAGACCGGTTCCGTGCGGCTGGATTCATTCGCAGCCGAAAAAACCATGCGCAGCGCTTCGCCAAACTCATTCCGGCACTGATCCCATCTGGTATCGGCCAATAGCGTATCGACGGCTACAGGCAAAGGCCGAATGACTGCTTGAATCTGCTCGAAGAACGATGGGTTGCCCGAAATGACAATGCAGGCTCCACGGTCGTCGCGCGCAACGACAGCGACGCCAACGGCAGGGTGCTTTACGATTTTATGCGGCTTGTTGTGCAACTCAGACATACCTTGACCTTGCGGGAGGATTACACGGCATCCGTCCAGACGTTCTTCCGGCATTGTTGCACAGCCATTATTCGATGGCGTCCAGCATTTTTCAGGCCCGCGACCGCCGCCGGATCACAGCCGGAACCTCACAGCCTCAGAGCTGCGAGTCAAGCAGCGCAACCGCGCGTTCCAGCAGCTTTTCCGCAGGCGAACGGCGGCGCCAGTCTTCAAGCGTGATGCGTTTTGCGTGGCCGATGTCCTGGTCGAATAGCGCCGTTTGCTCGCGCGCGAAATCGCGATCGTAAATGTTGAGATTGGCTTCGTCGTTGAGTTTGAATGAACGGCTGTCGAAATTCGTCGAACCCACCGACACCAGATATTCGTCGACCACCATCAGCTTGCAATGGAACATCGTCGGTTGATACTCGTACATTTGCACGCCGGCTGCAAGCAGATCGCCCCAGCAAGCACGCGATGCTTCGCGCACGGTATGCGTGTCGATACGTTGGCCCGGTGTGATGATCTGCACTTTCACCCCGCGTTTGGCGGCTTCGACGATGGCGTTGATCGTCAGTTTGTCGGGCACGAAATAGGCGCTCGCGAGATGAATGGAGTGCGTCGCGGCCGTAATGGCCATGAGATACATGAGTTGCATGTCGTCGCTGCCGCCCGAGGGCGAACTGCTGAACATGTGCGCGAAGCCATCGCCGGCGGCGTCGATCTGCGGGAAATATTGCGGGCCGTGTAAGACATTGCCGGTAGCCTTGACCCAGTTGTCCATGAAGACCGCCTGCATATGGCCGACGGCCGGACCTTCGATACGAAAATGCGTATCGCGCCAATGCTTTTCGTCCTGCGCGTGGCCGGTCCATTCTTCGGCAATACCCACGCCGCCGGTGAAACCCAGCTTGCCGTCGATCACCAGCAATTTGCGGTGCGTACGATCGTTCATGCGGCCAAGGCCGGTCCAGTGCGGCTTGTGATACTGAACCACTTCCGCGCCCGCCTCGCGCAGCATGCGCAGATAGCGCTTATCCATCTTCGACGAACCGACCCAATCGAGCAGCACATGCACGGCCACGCCTGCGCGCGCCTTGTCCGAGAGCGCCTGCGCAACCTTTTCGCCGATCGCGCCGGACCAGTAGATAAACGTCTCGAAGGTGATGCTGTGCCGGGCGTTGCGGATGCCTTCCAGCATGGCCGGAAAAATCTCGTCGCCGTTCACGAGCACCGCAAACCGGTTGCCGCCGATGATCGGCGGTCCGAGCAGCAGACCCATCGAACGGGCGAATTGCGGATTGTCGCTTGCGTACAGTCGTTCGATCTTGTGCTCGATTTTCTTCTCGCCGCTGGTGAGATTCGCGATCACCAGCACGACGATTAGCGTCAGCGCAACGGTCAGCACAATCACGGCGAGCAGGGCGAGGGTCGGCATGCACGGGCCTCGGAACGGGGGAGCGAGAAGTGAACCAGCGTTTCTGTCGACGTGATGTCGCATCGAACGTGCCCGGCTGGCGCGGAGTCGATGCCGGGTGAATAGCTGGTGAGTCGTGTGTTGGGAAACCCGCTAAAGAACGCGGCCGCTTTGCCGTTATAGATTAACCAAATGGTTAATTTGTTCCGTCTGGCCTAACGTCTTTCCCCCGTTTCCTGTCCGTTATCTGCGATTCGATATGAAAGTCTCAACCAAGCTGATCGTTCTTGTCGGCACCGCGCTGGTCGGCGTTGTCTGCATTGCCGCTATTACCCTGTCGCAGCTCAAGGCGTCGCTCGTCGAAAGCCGGCAGCAGCAGATCACCAATCTTCTGCTGAAAGCCGAACATCTGGTGCTCTATTACCAGGGACAGGAAGCGCAGGGCAAACTTTCGCGCGATGCCGCGCAGACAGCCGCGAAGGCCGCGGTCAGCCAGTTGAATGCGGACAGCAAGAGCTATTTCTGGATCACCACGACGGACAGCATCAACCTCGTGCATCCGAATCCGGGCCTGATCGGCACGAAAACGGGGGGCAATCGCACGACGATGGGCGATCTCACCGACACGCAGGCTTACGCACAAGGGCTGTCGCGCGAGCACATCGCGCTGGTGGACGTGCTGATCCACCGCTCGCCCGATAGTCCGCTGGAGCCGAAACTGCAGGGCGTGGTGGCCATTCCAGGCTGGAACTGGTGGATCGGCACCGGCTTTTTCTACGACGATATCAATGCCGCGTTCTGGCGTGTCGCGCGCACGATGATTGCGATTGCCGTGCTGATTTTTGCGGCGGTGGGCACGATGGCGTGGCTCATGACGCGCAGCATCCGCCGCGCGCTGGGCGGCGAGCCGGCCGACGCCGCGGAACTGGCCGCGCAGATCGCCGCCGGCAACCTCAATACGCACGTACGACTGGCCGCCGACGATCGATCGAGCCTCATGTATGCGCTTCACGAAATGCGCGGCAAACTCAGCGAACTCGTGCAGGGCATTCAGTATTCGAGCGATTCGATCGCGACGGGCTCATCGGAAATTGCCCAGGGTAATGCGGATCTGTCGCAACGCACCGAAGAGCAGGCCGCCTCGCTCGAAGAAACGGCGGCGAGCATGGAGCAATTGACCGCCACCGTTAAGCAGAATGCCGAAAACGCGCGCCAGGCGCGTCAGCTTGCGGTGCTCGCCTCGGACGCGACGGGGCGCGGCGGCAGCGCCGTCAACGAGGTGATCGAGACCATGCGCGGTATCGCCAACGAGTCGAATCGTATCGGCGAGATTATCGGCACGATCGAGGGGATTGCGTTTCAGACCAATATTCTGGCGCTGAACGCGGCAGTGGAAGCCGCGCGTGCGGGCGATGAAGGGCGCGGCTTTGCGGTGGTGGCGGGCGAAGTGCGGGCGCTCGCGCAGCGTAGCGCCTCGGCGGCGAAGGACATCAAGGCGTTGATCGGCTCGTCGGTGGAGCGCGTGGATGTGGGCTCGGGGCAGGTGGCCGTGGCCGGCGAGCGCATGAGGGAGATCGTGCAGTCGATCACGCGTGTGAGCGACATCATGGGCGAAATCGAGGCGGCTTCGGTCGAGCAGAGCACCGGCATCGAGCAGGTGAATCAGGCGGTCTCGCAGATGGATACGGTCACGCAGCAGAACGCGGCGCTGGTGGAACAGGCGGCGGCCGCCGCGGCGGCGCTCGACGAGCAGGCGACGCGTTTGCGCTCTACGGTGGCGGTTTTCCAGATTTGATTGGTATAGGCGTCAATTAGAAGCCGCGCGATTTTGCGCGGCTTTTTTTGTGAGTTGATGACGAGCGATTAACGGTAGTCCAATGTGCTATCGACCTTCGTGATTTTCCAGACGCCCGCGATCCTTCGCATGAAAACCACCACATTGGTCTGGCTTTTCGAACCAAACGTCATGGGAACAATGGCGACATCACCGAGCATAACGGCCTGATGCGGCGCGATATGGCTTAACCAGTCCTGTTCGTCTTCGTCTTGCACTTTCAGGAAATAGTCGACATCTTCCGGCAAGCGATTATGCCGATAATCGCTTCGCAACCTGTTGACCGTATCTTTGGCGACAAAGTCGACGATGCCCGCCTTGAGCAGGGGATAGGTCAAATCCGAACCGGTCTTGAGATACCACGTGTAGAACGCGCCAGCCCGTGCATCCGGCGTGTCGGCTGGGCCCGATGCGAAGGCGTTGTGACACAAGGTAAGCGCGCCAAGTGCAAGTATCGAGAGAATACGCTTCATGGGTTGTCAATTGTGGCGATAGATTTTGTATGCATGATGCGCGAAGAACGCATAGTGTGCCGCACTATTTCCGTTGTATGCCATTTGAACGAATTCCTCTGCACTGTTCAGCGAGACGCCATTTAACCGGCATGGCAGGGTGTTGTATCGTCAAAACGCGAGATGGTTTGAGCGTCGTCATACCTTGCCGGACATAAATCGTCCGGCCGTTTCTGCTTCACTCGATGGTCGCGCTACTCGCGCCGGCGCTGCACAGTGGCGGTTTTCCAGATTTGACCTAGGCTTTCTGGTAAGCGGGCGTGCGCCAATTCGCCACATCAAGTACACTGGCGCCGTTTTTAACTAGTTAGTACAGAGTTTGCTGGTCAAGCGGGCGCGCTGCAAGGCGCTCCGTGAGCAAAACCTGGAAACGCCATGACGTCCTCACAACAACCACCGTCTCAGCCGTTCGCGCCTTCGCGGCGGCAATTTCTCATCGGCACGACCGTGCTCGCGACGCTTAGCGTGGCGGGCCTCGGCGCCCTTGGGGTCGCGCACGCGCAAGCCGCCGCCACTGCCGATGCAAGCGCCGCCGCAGACTTCGCTGCTTTCATGAAGCTTTCGCAGTATCTGACCGGCAAGAGCACGCTCGACGTCGAAATCGGCCGGGCGATTCTTGCAGGGTTGCGCGGCGACGACGCCAATGCCAGCACCACGATCGCGCAACTCAACGATTTCGTGGCGCGCACGAATACCCCTGCAAACACGCTGCAATCGGTGCTGGACGCCTCGCAGCCGGCGCTGGCGAAGCTGCCGAAGAAAGTGGTGACGGCGTGGTATCTGGGTGTGGTCGGCACGGGCAAGCATGCCCGCACGGTCGCCTATGAACAGGCGCTCATGTATCCGCCCATCGCGGACGTCATCGTTATGCCGAGCTACGCGCGCGGCGTGCCTGGTTACTGGGCCAAGCCCCCAGTGCTGTCCCACTCCTGATCCCCGCATTCCTATGGCAACGAATCAATCCGCCGACGTCGTGATCGTCGGCGCCGGCATTGCGTCCGGTCAGATCGCACAGAAGCTCGCCAAGGCGGGTATCGACGTTCTCATGCTCGAAGCAGGCCCGCGCATCGAGCGCTGGCGCATCGTCGAAAATTACCGGAATAGTCCATTTAAGTCGGATTTCCAGTCGCCGTATCCGCCCACGGAGCACGCGCCGCATCCGCAGTATTCGCCGAGCAACGATTATCTCGTGCAGCGCGGGCCGGAGCAGTACAAGGCCGGTTATCTGCGCATGGTGGGCGGGACGACGTGGCATTGGTCGGCGCAATCGTGGCGACTGCTGCCCAATGACATGAAGCTGAAGACGCTTTATGGCGTGGGCCGCGACTGGCCCATCAGCTATGACGATCTCGAGCCGTATTATTACGAGGCCGAAGTCGAAATGGGTGTGGGCGGTCCCGAGGATCTCGGTTCGCCGCGCTCGAAACCTTATCCGCATCCGCCGCTGCCGCTCTCGGACTTCGACCAGAAGTTCAAGGACGTCGTGGAGAAAGCGGGCTACAAGCACGTGACCGAACCGGCCGCGCGCAATACCGCGCCGTTCGATGGTCGTCCGGCTTGTTGCGGCAATAGCAACTGCATGCCGATCTGCCCGATCGAAGCGCAATACACGGGCGAAACGGCGATTCGCAAGGCCGAGGCCGCGAAGGCGCGTCTGCTGCCCAATGCCGTGGTCTATCGCATCGAGCACGACGAGCGCGGCCGTATTGTCGCGGTGCACTATAAGGACCCGGACGGCAACACGCAGCGCGTGACCGGCGAGATCTTCGTGCTGGCTTCGAACGCCATCGAGACGCCCAAGCTCATGCTGATCTCGAAGAGCGACAAATTCCAGAACGGTATCGGCAATAGCTCGGACCAGGTGGGCCGCAATCTGATGGATCACCCGGGCACGACGGTCACTTTCCTGTCCGCCGAACCGATGTGGCCTGGCCGCGGCCCGATGCGTCTTTCGTGCATCAACAATCTGCGTGACGGTGCGTTCCGCTCGGAATATTCGGCGATGAAACTGAACGTCGGCAATTATTCGCCGATGCGCGCCGTCACCGATTATCTGATTTCGAAGGGCGTCTACGGCGCGGAACTCGACGAGAAGATTCGTGAATATGCGTCGCGCTGGGTCGTGGTGAACAGCTTCTTCGATATTCTGCCGGACCCGGAAAACCGCATTACGGCGAGCACGGAATTCAAGGACAAGCTGGGCATTGCGCGTCCTGAAGTGCATTACCGCATCGACGATTACATTAACAAGGCGGCAAAGGTCGCGCGCGGCCATTACGCCCATATCGCGGACCTGTTCGGTGGCACCGAAGTGCGTTTTGACGATAAGTACTTCAACAACAATCACATCATGGGCACGCTCATCATGGGCGACGATCCGCGCGATTCGGTCGTCGACAAGGATTTGCGTTCGCACGATCACGAGAATCTCTTCATCGCGTCGAGCGGCACGATGGCGAGCGCGGGTACGGTGAATTGCACGCTGACGCTTTGCGCGTTGTCGATGCGTCTCGCCGACAAGCTGATCGACGAAATGAAACATGCTTGAGGCGCCTGCGATGACCACAATCAACAAGAACACAATGCGTCGCCGCTTTGGCGCGCTGCGTAAATGGCTGCCGGCCAGCGCGCTCGCCTTGAGCGGCGTGTTTGCGGGCACGCTGGCGCACGCCGCCAATGCGAACGCCGATGCCGCGCTCGTCAAACGCGGCGAATATCTCGCGCGCGCGGCGGACTGTATTGCCTGCCACACGTCGAATAAAGCGCAACCTTATGCGGGTGGCGTGCCCTTCGATCTGCCCTTCGGCACGATCTATTCGACCAATATCACGCCCGATAAAACCTATGGCATCGGCAATCTGAGCGACGCGGATTTCATCGGCGCGGTACGCGAAGGCAAGTCGAAGGACGGCAAACGCCTTTATCCGGCGATGCCTTACACGTCCTATACGCAACTCACCGACGACGACATCCTCGCGATTCGCGCGTATCTGCGCACGATCGCGCCGGTTGGCAAGGCGGCGCCTGCGAATACGCTGGGTTTCCCGTTCAACCAGCGCTGGGCAATGGTGTTCTGGAATCTCTTCAATTTCGATTCGGGCCGTTTCCAGCCCGATCCTTCGAAGAGTGCGGAATGGAATCGCGGTGCGTATCTGGTGGGCGCGCTTGCACATTGTCAGGAGTGCCACACGCCGCGTAACTTCATGCAAGGTCTGTCGGGCAAGTCGCTTGCCGGCGCGCAACTCGGTAACTGGAGCGCGTATAACATCACGCCGGACCCCATCGCCGGTATTGGCGGATGGAGCGATGCCGAGTTGATCGCGTATCTGCGTGATGGCGCGGCGCCTGGCGTGGCGAACGCTGCGGGGCCGATGGCAGAAGTGGTGGAGAACAGCACGCGCTTTCTCTCGGATCAGGATCTGAAGTCGATGGTGACGTATCTGCGCACGGTGCCCGCGCAGACGCATGGCGCAGATGGCTCGACCAAATCGCGCTTTGGCTGGGGTTCGTCGATCGAGAGCGTCACTGCGCTGCGCAATCAAACGCTTACGGTGCTGGGCGCAGGCGGGGCCGCCGACGGTCGCACGCTGTTCAACGCCAATTGCGCAAGCTGCCACGGCTGGCAAGGTACGGGCGTGGGCGGCAAGGATTCGGGCGCTTATCCTTCGCTGATGCATAACACCAGCGTGGGTGCATCGAATGCCGATAACCTCACGATGGTCGTGCTGCATGGCGTGAGCCGTCAGACCAACAACGGCCATATGTCGATGCCTGCCTTCGCGGGTGAGTTGAGCGACAGCGAAGTGGCGACGCTCGTGAACTTCGTCACCACGCAATTCGGCAATCCGTCCGCGACGATCACGGCGGATAAGGTTGCGAAGATGCGCTGAGTGCGTGCAATGCGGCGGCCGTCTGGCCGCCGCTCATTCATCCGCGCTTTGATGGCGTCCATGACGTCGGGCGCGTGCCAGACCTTGATCGAGCGAGTGAGCGAGAGGCCTTTCATGATGAAAAGGCGAACAGCCTGCCCGATCAACCCCACCGCCAGATATTGAAGCGTATCGTCTGCATGCGTTTGCACGGCATGAAGAAAAGCGTCGTAATCGGTCGTCGGTTGGCCCTGAACGGGGAAATCGACGATGCCGCAGTGCGGCAGGGCGTTTTCGCGCAGTGTGCTTAATTGCGCGCGGCTGGCTTTGAGCGCGGTGCGCGCCCAAAAGCATTGGACGATTTTCCGGCGCAGGATCGATCGGTCACGTCGCATAGGGCGCGATCATGAGCATGAATGCGTGAATTTGCATTCATGGTTGCAACGAACCGCCAATCGCATACGCCTCACGCGAACGCCGTTTCCGGCGAACGAGCGCGTCGAGCGACGCAGATTCGCAGCACCAGCAGAACGGCTGTTGCATTGCCGCAAAAACACCACGCCGGCTCGCAAGCGGCCGCACAGCCAAACCGCTCGACAAGTCCAGTCAAGGGTCCAGTCAAGGCGCTCAGGCGCGGCTCACAAGCCTCCCGTTGCCAGGAGGCTTGCCGTCGTGCAACTGCAGCAGACCAGCGCTGGTTGCCCGCGCTTTAGTGGCCGTGAGCCTCGCGAAATCCGGCATCCGCTTCAGGGCGCTGATTGCGGGTGCGGACGTGGAATCCTGCGGATACAACATACAGGACACCCGCGAACGACCAGGAGTACGTTCCTAAAACGAAGCAGAACAGGAACGCATCTTTTGGTGGATAGACATTGAGTGCCCATGTCATGCAGGCAACTGGTAACAGCAGCAGACACAACGCCGACCGGTTCAGAAAAACGGCGACCCTTGCATTCTTGAGCGTTTCAGTTTGCATGCCTGGCTCCATAGGGAATGGCACTGGGATATAGACTGGCACGAACTCCAATCTATAACCACTCGGTAAATTCCCTTACAAATACGGCTATTTTTCGCCTGTTCGTCGGTCGAATGGATTGGTGCAATGCACACATTTAACGACTCACTACATTGAGAAATAGCGCTTAAAACAGGGGCGAATCGTTCTCGGGATGGTGTGGTTGAAACACGTTAAGCAATGAAATGAATCATCAGGAATGCGATTGAATTGATTGAGGTGCAGGATCTGCGTCGAGATACGGGGCAGCCACGTGCTCCGCACGCACCGATTACGCGGGAATAGTTCGTAATAACTTGACGAATTGAGTGCATGCGAGTCCGCCAGGTTTCATGGCAGAATGCGCCGCAAATTCCAATAGCTTGTGTAAGGGGTAATCGATGCGCTCTGGTGTCAAACTCGGCCGCGTGGCACGCTCGGCAATGACGGTTGCCGCACTGGCCTGCGTGGTGTTCATTCAGGGCTGCGCCTCAACCATCGGCACTATCGCGCTCGGGGCGGGGCTGGGTGCCACAGCAACGGTAGCGGGCATCTATTGCGCGGTCGCCTGCCACTGACGGGAAGCGCCAACGCCTGGCGCAGTCATCGTGTATTACGGAAATAATCAGTAAGCCAGCGTAGCGGGCTTTATCGCATCATCTGCTTTTTTGATCGCGCTATTGCCTGCCCGCTCCATGCTTCATTCCGTGCCACTGACAAAGTCAGGCTTACACGTTCTGCTTGTCGACGACGACGAAGCGCTGTGCCATATGCTGGGCAGTTTCTTTGCATCGCGCGGCGTGGCATTCACCGCGGTGCATTGCGCCGATCATCTGGATAGCACGATCGAGACGCTGCGGCCCTCGATCGTGGTGCTCGACCTCATGCTGCCGGGCGTCGACGGTCTCACGGCGCTCAAACGTCTGCGCGAGCACGACGCCGCCACGCCCGTCATTTTGCTCACCGCGCTCACCGATGAAACCGAACGGATCATCGGCCTTGAAATGGGCGCGGACGATTACGTTTCCAAGCCTTTCCTGCCGCGCGAACTCCTCGCGCGAATTCATGCCGTGCTGCGCTATAGCGGGGCGCAGACCGTGCGGCCAACCGGCCCTGCTGGAGATTGCATCCGCTTCGGCGATTTCGCACTCACGCTCTCGCGCCCGGCGCTGACGAAAGCGGGCGAGCGCGTGAAGATCGGTCCCGGCGAACTGCAGATACTCGCGCGTCTGGCGTCGCGCCCCATGGAAGTCATCAGCGGCGACGCATTGCGCCAGTTACTGGAAGGGCGTGGCGGCAGCGCCCGCAACAAGAGCATTTACGTCGCGATTCTGCGGCTCAGGCGTATCGTCGAAATCGATCCCGACAAACCGCGTCTTATTCAGACCGTGCGTACGCGCGGTTATATGTTCGTACCCGAGCAGGCCGCCGATGAAAAGATTGCTTAACACGCTTTTCGTGCGGCTGGCGTTGATGACCGTGGGCCTTATCTGCCTGCTGCATGCAACGAGTATGGTGCTGATCGAACGCGACCGAGGCGAACTCGACGTGCTGCACATCGCGCATGCGGTCATGACCGTGGCCGCCGTGCATGAGGAAGATCCTGCGTTGATGCCCACCGTCGCCGCGAATCTGGGCCTGGTCTACGTGCCCGATATCAAACTGGCGGCTGGCCATACCGGCCACACAAGCGGTTTCTTTCCCGCTGAAGAAGCGCTGCGCGAACATTTGCCGGCGGGCAGCAGCGTGCGCGTTGCCACCAGCGGCGATATTTTCGTCAACGTGAGCGGTACGGCATTCACCATCGTCGTACCGCAGGCCCTGTTGCCGGCAAGCCGTTATTTGAGCGCGACGTTTCTGATGCTGGCGTTTGGCGTGATCGCCGCGCTGGTTTTTTCGTGGTATCTGCAACAGCCTATTCGCCGTCTTGCCGATGCATCGCGTCTGTTTCGCAATCAAGGCCGGTCGGTTGCACTGCCGTTGCGCGGGCCGACCGAAATTCGCGATTTGACGGAAGACTTCAATCAGACCGTCACCACGCTTTCGGAATTGGAAAAAGAACGCGCAGTGATGCTGGGTGGACTAGCACACGATTTGCGTGCACCGATCACACGCATTCAGGTGCGCGCCGATCAGATCGAAAGCCGTAAAGATCGCAACGCGTTCTTGCGTGACACGGAAGCGATGTCGAGAATCGTCGATCAGTTTCTCGACTTCGCGCGCGGTACCTTCGAACCTTCGCCGCTGGTTAGCGTGGATACGTTTTGCCAGCGCGAATATGGCGGCGTGAACGACGAGGCGCGCACGATGGGCGATGTCGAGCCGGATCTCATGCGACTCGATCTCTGCGCAGGAGCGGGCTTTCGCCTGCCGCTCAATGTGGTGGAGCGCAGTCTGTCGAATCTTGTCGAAAATGCCTTTATTCATGGGTCGCCGCCCATCGAGATCACCACGCGCAGGGAACGCGGCCGCTTCATTCTGCGCGTGAGCGATCAGGGTGAAGGGGTATCGCAGGACGATATGGCGTCGATGCTGTTGCCATTCGTCCGGCTCGACCCTGCGCGCGGCGGTCATGCGCGTTGTGGGCTGGGATTGTCGATCGTGAAGCGCCTCGCGACGAGTGCCGGTGGATCGATGAATCTCTCGAACGCACCGGGCGGCGGTCTGGTCGTCACGATGTCGTTTCACACGGATGAAACCCTGCGTGCCGATGTGCGCCCGCGTGCGGCTTCGGCAAACGTCTAATCTTATGTAGTATTGAATGCGCGGGCGGCAAATAATATTCCCGCAAGAAAGGGTTTGTAATTAATAAAAAGAAATAACGCACAAGATACGTAATCAATCTAATTCAATCGAGCGCACGCGTTTTGCGATATCAGGTATCGCCAAATAAGACGTCTCCAGCCAGGTAGGTGTCATCTAGAATCCGTGCAAACCGGCTTGCTGTGCATGTCGTCGTGCCAGCAAGAACGAGTCCACAATAAATCTGGAGACACGATGAAATACATCGCATTGCGATCGATCGCGGCTGTAGCATCGATATTGACTGTCAACGCGGCGCACGCCCAGTCGAGCGTGACCTTGTTCGGCATGATGGATACGGGTATCACGTATTTCAGCAATCAAGGCGGTCATTCGAGCGTGATTGAAGATGGCTATGTGAATTCGCCAAACTTCATCGGCCTTTCCGGCAAGGAGGAACTGGGCGGCGATCTGCGCGCGGTCTTCCGGCTGGTGCAATCGTTTCAGTCGACCAACGGCAAGGCGCTAAGCTCGGGCCTCGCGTTCGGCCAGGACAGCTTTGTCGGCCTCGAAAGCGATACCTACGGGAAACTCACGCTGGGGCGGCAAAACGATTTCGCCAACGAGATGCTGCAATACGCGGGCATCGTGGGGCCGATTTACGGTTACCACCCGGGCGACTACGACCGCATTACCGGCGAATTCCTGAACAACTCGATCAAGTACGACAGCCCCACGGTGATGGGATTTCAGGGCGGCGCGATGTATAGCTTCGGCTCGACCTCCGGCACTGCGACCAACACGGGCCGCGCATTCAGCGTGAAGCTGAAGTATCAGAATGGGCCCTTTGCCGTGGGCGGGTCGTTGACCGACCTGAACGGCACGACGATCAACCCGGCTTCCATTGGTCTTGCCTACGCATTTGGAGAATCGACCGCATCGACGGCCGATAGCGGAATCGCACTCCATAACCTCACGACGGCCACGGTGGGCGCGGCGTATCAACTGGGTTCGGCGCGTGTCATGGCGTCGTATTCGCACACGCATTTTGAAACCACGGAAGGCGCGACGGACCGACTGCAAACCGTCGACGTCGGCATGAGTTACAACATCTTTCCCGATCTGATCGCAGCGGCGGATTACGGCTATTCGGTCGGGCTGGGCGGGCGCTGGCACGTGTATAACGCGATGCTCGATTACCTGCTGTCGAAGCGCACGACGGTTTATGTCAGCGCCGATTTCGCGCACGTGACGGGCGCGGGGCAAGTCGCGCAACTGCTTTATGCGAGCCCTTCCTCCAGTGCGAACCAGCTTGCGTTGCGCGTGGGGATCTCGCACCGGTTTTAAGGCAGGCAGACCGGTAGCGTGCTACCGGTCCAACCTGGGCGCGCTTTAACGCTCTTACGCTTTTACGCCTTTATTCCCATACTCTTTTACTCCGCAGTCGGCGCGCGCGACGGATCGTAACCGGCCTGCTTCGCTTCACGCCGGCGCGCCGCCGATTGCCTCGCGCAAAGCATCAGACCCAGCGCAGGCAGCACGACATAACTCACGCCGAGCAGCGTCACCACATCGTTCGATACCGAAGAAACAAGGCTATTCACGCCGAACGCCAGCCCCATCTGCGAGCAGCAATAGATGGCACCGGCCGCCCCGCGCCGCGCGGGAAAGCGATCCATGCAAATCGCCGAGGCGCAAAGCACGATAAACGAGTAACTGAACGACACGCCCGCGACGCTGAGCAGAAAGCCTGGCGCGCTCATCGCACCCAGCTTCGAAAGCGCCAGCAACGCCACGCCGCACAGCATGGCGATGACAAGCCCGGCGCGCATGGTCGGCAACATACCGAACCGGCCGATCAACCGTGGTAATAGCAAACGGCTGACGATCAAGCCGATCCCGACCAGCGCGCTCACCGCGCCGTATTGCGTGGCCGTCAATCCAAACTGCTGCTGCAGCACGAACGGACTCGAACTCGTGTACATGACAAAGCAGGTCATGCCGACACCGGCCACCATCGTCGACGAAACGAACGTCGCGTCCGACAACACCACCCGATACGAAGCAAACACCTCACGCGCCGTAATCGAGCGGTTCTTGTATTGATTCGTTTCGCGGCATCGCAGATATATCGCGAAGATCGCCGCGAGCAATAACGCCATAAAAACAAAGTTGGCGCGCCAGCCGAACCAGGTCTGCACGAAACTCCCCAGCAGCGGACCCAGCACGAAGGAAAGGCCGGTAAACAAGGTGATATACGAACTGGCGATCGCATAGCGTTCGCCCTGCACGATATCGGCCAGCACGATGCGCGAGAGCGCAAGACACACGCCGCTGCCCAGCCCCTGGATAAAACGCGCGAGCAGAAAGCCCGTGATTTTCGCGGCGGCCACGGCCCAGAGATTACCGACGATCGCCACGGCCAGGCCCAGCAAGATCACCGGCTTGCGGCCGTATTTATCGCTGACTGGCCCATAGACCAATGCACCTGCCCCCGTGCCGAACAGAAACACGGAGATCGACGCCTGCACATATTGCTGCGAGGCGTGCATCGCTTTCATGATGGCGGGCAACGACGAAAGATGAATGTCGGTGCCCAACAGGCCGATCAGCAATAACGCGGTCACCACCGCGACGATCGTCAGTTCGTCGCGGCTAAAGCGCACTTTTTTCGATGTGGACACAGTCCGTCCTTGCAATGTTGTGGGCTCAGGCGCTGCGTTGTCGTGCGTGCCGTTCCAGATGCTGCGCGATAGTTGCAGCGTTTTCGCGGCTCATGATGCTGTGGTGATCGCCCGCCACGCGCACGAGATCCAGCGAGGCCGCGAGCACGCCCCAACCGAGATCCGGTTCGCCGAACTGCTGCGCGAAACCGTCTTCGCCACAGCACAGCAGCACGCGTCCCGAATAAGGCGCGGGGCGATAGGTGCGCAGCGCTTCGTCATTCGCATCGATCACGGCCAGCACCTGCCGGATCTGCCGCTCGCCGGTTCCGGCAGGCAGCAGGCCTTGTTGCGTCGCCGCTTCGAGCACGTGGCGCCAGTGCACGTCCGTGGGCACGTCGCGCAGGCTTTCCCAATCGAACGCGAGCTTCGGCATCAGGATGCCGAGCATCACGGCTTCGTCGCTCAGCCATGTGCGGGCCGCCATCTTGCCGTAGGTGCCGTTGCGGTACAACGGTTGCACGCTGGCGTTCTGCGCGCGCGAATCGAGCAGGGCCAGCAGTGCAACGCTTTCGCCGCGCTGCTGAAGCTGCTGCGCCATTTCGTACGCGATACATCCGCCCATCGAATGGCCGATCAAGCGATACGGGCCTTGCGGCTGCACCGTTTTCATCAGGTCGATGTAGTCGGACGCCATCGCTTCGATCGTGCGCAGCGGCGTCGATTCGCCTTGCAAACCGCCGGCCTGAATACCGTAGACGGGTTGTTCGCTGCCTAGGCTGCGTGTGAGTTCGACGTAGTTGGTCGTATGGCCGCCATACGGATGAATGCAGATCAGCGGCGGCAGCGCGCCCGTGGTTCGCATGCCCACGAGTTGCTGGCTGCGCGGGTCGCGCATCGTTCGCAGCGCGGCGGCGAGCGTTGCCACGGTGGGGCTTTCGAGCATCGCCGAGGTGGGCAGCTTCTGGCCGAGCACCTGTTCCACCTGCAGGATCACACTCAACGCCGATAGCGAACTGCCGCCGAGTTCGAAGAAGTTATCGGTGAGCGCTACCGAGGGCAGTCCCAGCACTTCCGCGAAGATCGCAGCCAGTTTCGCTTCGATGGTGTCGTGCGAGCTGACTGTCGATGTGTCGCCAGAATGAGTTTGAGCCGGTTCAATTGCGGTTTGATCGGCGTGCGGAGTCGCGGCGCGCACGACGTTGCGCGCCTGCGGCCAGAAACGCTGACGCTCGAACGGATAACCCGGCAACGGAGCACGCTGGCGCGTGGCGCCTTCGTGCAGCATCGCCCAAGCCGGCGTGACGCCCGCAACCCACAGGCGCCCTACGGCCAGCGCCAGCGCGCCGCAATCGGACCATCCCGCAGCGCCCGAAAGCGTCGCCGTGGCGACGCGTGCATGGGCGTTATCGGCGTGCCTGCGGATGATGGACGTGAACGTGTGGCCCGGACCCACTTCGACAAACAGCCCATCCGGCGTTTGCAGCAAGGTGTCGAGGCCTTCGGCGAATCGCACGGTCTGACGCATGTGGCGCACCCAATGCGCGGGATCGGTCGCCTGCGCGTGCGTGACCCACGTACCGGTGACGTTGGTGATGTACGGAATCTGCGGCGCACGCAGTTCGACCTGGCTCACCGTCGCCATGAAGCGATCGAGCACCGGGTCGAGCATGGCCGAATGAAACGCGTGCGAAGTGGCCACGCGTTTGCAACGCAAGCCCTTGTTTTCCAGCGTCGTTTGCACGGCGTCGATGTGTTCGGCCGGGCCCGCAAGCACGCACGCGCGTGCCGCGTTGACAACGGCAAGATCGACCGCGCCCGTGAGGTACGGCGCCAGTTCCTGTGCGGACGCTTCGACCGCCAGCATCGAACCGCCGGGCAATGCCTGAATCAACTGACCGCGCATGCAGACCAGCTTCAGCGCGTCGGGCAGCGACATGACACCGGCCACGCAGGCCGCGACGTATTCGCCAAGACTGTGGCCCATCATGGCATGCGGACGCACGCCCCAATGCGCCAGTTGCTGCACCAATGCATATTCCACGACGAAGAGCGCGGGTTGCGTCACGGACGTCTGCATCAAACGCTCGCGTGCGGCATCGGTGTTATCGGCGTGCGGATACAGCACCGTGCGAATGTCGAGCGCCATCAGCGGCTCCAGCAGACGCGCGCAGTGATCGACGCAATCGCGGAACACGGCTTCGGACTCGTAGAGATCGCAGCCCATGTTCACTTGCTGCAGGCCCTGGCCGGGGAACAGATAGTTGATGCGCGCGGCCGGTGCGGGCATGCCGGTGCTGCTGCGCGTGGCGGGCAGCGTCGTCAGCGCTTCGAGCGCGCCGGCGATACGGTCGCTCACCACCACGCGTCGATGCGGGAAATCCGTGCGGCCGAGTTGCAGCGTGCAGGCGATATCGGCGAGTCTCGCGTCAGGATGATCGCGCAGATAGCTGGCCAGATTGTTCGTCATCGCATCGAGTGCGCTTGCCGATTTCGCCGACAAGGTCAGCACCTGAAACGCCTGATCGCGTTCGCCCGATCGCGCAGCGGCTGGCGGCGCTTCCTGCAGGATCACATGCGCATTGGTGCCGCCGATACCGAACGAACTGACGGCCGCGCGGCGCGGCGTCGCGGCACTGGGCCAGTCGGTGAGCGTGTTGTTGACCCAGAAAGGGCTGCTTTCCAGTTCGAGTCTGGGATTGGCGGATTCGAAATGCAGCGTCGCCGGAATCTTGCCGTGATGCAGCGCGAGCGCGGCCTTGATCAGACCGGCGACGCCCGCGGCCGCGTCGAGGTGACCGACGTTCGACTTCAGCGAGCCGAGCGCGCAGAACTGGCGCTCGCCGGTATAACGGCGCCACGCGCGCGTGAGCGCGTGCACTTCGATCGGGTCGCCCAGCGGCGTAGCCGTGCCGTGCGCCTCGACGAAACCAATGCTGTCCGGCGCGACGCCCGCGCGCTGCAACGCCTGATCGATCACATCGGCCTGGCCGTCGGCGGCGGGCGCGGTGAAGCCCACCTTCGCGTTGCCGTCGTTGTTGATCGCCGAACCCTTGATGACGGCCCAGACGTGATCGCCATCGGCGAGCGCAGCGGCAAGCCGTTTGAGCACGACAATCGCGCCGCCGCTGCCGCGCACCGTGCCTTGCGCGCGGCTATCGAACGGACGGCAACGGCCATCGGACGAAAGAATATGGCCTTCCTGATGCAGATAACCGGTGCCGTGCGGGATTTCGATCGACACGCCGCCGGCCAGCGCGATCTCGCATTCGTCGAGCAGGAGTTGCTGGCAGGCCAGATGCACGGCCACGAGCGACGTCGAGCATGCTGTCTGCACCGTCAGCGCCGGGCCGCGCAGATTGAGTTTGTACGCCAGTCGCGTGGAAAGAAAATCTTTCTCGTTGAGGATGGTGGTCTGGAACAACTCGGCCGCGCTTTCGGGGTGCGTATCGAGGTAATGCAGCAGATAGGCGGAGCGGCCCACGCCGCCCACTACGCCAATCCGGCCTGCGTAGCTGGCGTTCGCATAGCCCGCATGTTCGAGCGCCTGCCAGCCGGTTTCGAGGAAGAGGCGCTGCTGCGGGTCCATCAACAAGGCTTCGCGCGGCGGATAGCCGAAGAACGCGGCGTCGAATTGATCGACGTTGTCGAGCAGGCCTTTGCGCTTCACGTAACGCGGATCGGTGAGCAGGGCGGGATCGACACCGGCCGCGAGCAGTTCGCTATCGCTGAGATCCTGCACGGATTCGACGCCCGCGACCAGATTGCGCCACAGATCGTCCACGTTTTGCGCGCCGGGAAAGCGGCCCGCCATGCCGATGATGGCGATGTCGCTATCGGAATGATCAGTATTGCCAGGTATGGGCGGTGCTTTGGGCGCGGCTTGCCGCTGGATGTTGGGCGATGTATCGGCCGGCGATGCCTGAGCGCCACGCAGATGCGCGGCCAGCGCGCGGATATTCGGAAAGCGGAACAGGTCCATGGTTGGCACATGTCGCCCCAGAACCTGTTCGAGTTCGATCTCGACACGCACGAGATCGAGCGAATGGCCGCCCACTTCGAAGAAGTTATCGTCGATACCGACGACATCGAGTTTCAGCACGGTTTTCCAGACATCGGCGATCTGCTGTTCGAGCGTGTCGCGCGGTGCGAGGACGTTGTGCGATGTCACGCGTTCGCTGGCATCGGGCAAGGCCGCGCGATCGATTTTGCCGTTCGGCGTGAGCGGCCAGGCGTCCAGCAACATGATCGCCGAGGGCAGCATGAATTCCGGCAACTTGTCTTGCGCGTGGGCGCGGATGTCGCCAACGCTAATGCTGTCTTTCTCGCTGGCGATCGCATAGGCGAGCAGCGAAGGCGCGCCGCCATTCGTTGCGCGCGCAATCACCAGCGCTTCGCGAACGCCGGCGCAAGCGGCGATCACTGCTTCGACTTCGCCCAGTTCGATGCGAAAGCCGCGAATCTTCACCTGATGATCGATACGCCCCAGATATTCGAGGCTGCCGTCGGGCAGGAAGCGCGCGAGGTCGCCGGTTTTATACATGCGCGCCTGCGCGCCTTCGAACGGATTGGCGATAAAGCGCTCGGCCGTGAGGTCGGGGCGGTTCAGATAGCCGCGCGCGAGGCCAACGCCTGCGATATGAATTTCACCGGCGATGCCCACCGGCACGCGCTGCAGTTGCGCGTCGAGCAAATAGATGCGCGTGTTCGCGATGGGGCGGCCAAGCGACACGCGTCGCGAATCCGCAGTCAGAGGCGCCACGGTCGCGCAAACGGTGGCTTCGGTCGGGCCGTAGGCGTTGAGAAAGCGTCGGCCGGGCGCCCAGCGTTTGACGATGTCGAGGCTGCACGCTTCACCGGCGGCCGCGACGGTGCGCAGCGTCGGCACATCGTCGGGCTGCATCAGCGCGAGTACCGAAGGCGGCAAGGTGATGACCGTCACGGCAAGGCGCGCGATGGTGCCGATCAGCGCCGATCCCGGCATCATGTCCGCCTTCGAGGCGAGGCACAGCGCCGCGCCCGCGCAGAGCGTGCTGAAAATTTCCGCGACCGACGAATCGAAACTCGCCGATGCGAATTGCAGCAGGCGGCTTTCGATGCCGATGGCGAAGCGCTCGGCCATCGTATGCACCATGTTCGACAGGCCGTAATGCTCGAGCATCACGCCCTTCGGACGGCCGGTCGAACCGGAGGTGTAGATCACGTAGGCGAGATCGTCTGGTTTCGAGGCCAGATCCAGGTTGTGCGTGGATTCGTCCGCGATGGCGGCGGCGTCCGTATCGACACACAGGCGGCGCACGCTCGCCGTGGACACGCTGGCATTCGCGCCACGGTCCGTCAGCAGCAGATTCAAACCCGAATCGTCCTGCATGTACGCAAGACGGTCTGCGGGATAGCCCGGATCGAGCGGCAGATAGGCGCCGCCTGCTTTCAACACCGCGAGAATCGCAATCACCAGACCGGGGCCGCGTTCCATGCTGACGCCCACCAACTGGCCTGATTTCAGGTCGAGACGGCGCAGATGATGCGCGAGCTGGTTGGCGCGCGCATTGAGTTCGGCATAGGAGACAGTCTGCGAATCGCAGACAAGCGCAGCGGCGTGTGGCTGACGTTGCGCCCAGTCTTCGACGAGCCGGTGTGCGGGCGATTGCGGAAAGCGGCTTTCGGTGGCATTCCACGCGGCGTAATCGGTGCTTTCTCGTGCGGTCAGCATCGGCAGATGTCTGAGCGCCGTTTGCGGCGCTTCGACTGCACCCGCGATCAAGGTGCGGTAGTGATCGACCAGATAGCCGATGCTTTGCGCGTCCCACAGCGCCGTGTTGTACCAGCACACCGCGCGCAGGCGGCCATCGACTTCTTCAACCACGAAGTCCAGATCGAATTTCACGCCATGCTGTTCGAGCGGATACGACGCGAGCGGCAAACCGGCAAGATCGAGCGTTGCGCCGCCTAAACCCATACGCGCTGCCGCGACGCCGCGCATATTGTCGAGATGGGCCTTCTGATACGTAAAGGAAACCTGAAAAACAGGGCTGCGGCTGGCGTCGCGCGCAATGCCCAGTTGTTCCACCAGCAGCGGAAATGGATAGTCCTGATGTTCTTTCGCGCCCACGAGCACCGCTCGCACGTGCTGCAAAAACGCTTCGAAAGTGCTTTCGCCATTTACGTTCGCGCGCAGCGCGCAGGGGCTCGCGAAGTAACCGACGGTGCGCGCATAACCTTGTGGCGGCCGCCCGAAACGTGGCGAGCCGACTACGATATCGTCCTGTCCGGTATAGCGATGGAGCAGCACGTAAAACGCGGCCATCAGCACCGTGTAGACCGTGACATCGTGCTGACGCGCGAGCGCGCGGATCTGCTGCGTGAGCGTGCGATCCAGTTCGAACGCATGGCCCGCGCCAACATGCGTCTGCACGGGCGGACGCGGCCGGTCGGTGGGCAGATCGAGTACGGGCGGGCGTTGCAGTTGCTGCTTCCAGTAGGCCGCATGGTTCTCGCCAGTGGACGACGCCAGCAGGTTCTGCTGCCACTCGACGTAATCGACATAAGCGAGCCCGGTCGAAGGCAAATCCGCCGCTTTGCCTTCAACGCGCGCGCGATAGCAAAGCCCCAGTTCCTCCATCATCACGATGAGCGACCATGTGTCCGCGGCAATGTGATGGCAATTCAGAAACAGCACGTGCGTGTCGGCCGCGCGCGAGAAAAGGCGCGCGCGAAATACCGGCCCGTGCTTCAGATCGAATCCCGTATCCGCCTCTTGTGCGAGGCGTGCATGCAGCGCAGCCGCGTCCCATTGCGATGCGTCGTGATGCGCGAAATCTGCCTGACCCTGCGCGTGAATCAGTTGCACGGGCTCGCCGCCGTGCGCCGCGTAAGTCGTGCGCAACACCGGATGCCGATCGACCAGATCCTGCAAGGCAGCGCGAAACGCGTCCAGATCGAGCGCGCTATGTATCGTCCACGCCATCGGCAGGCCGTACTCCGCGCCTGCCGGGTTGAGGCTCCACAGAAACCACATGGCGCGTTGTCCGCGCGAGAGTTTCGCCGTTGTGGCGGCAGGCGAAGACGGATCGATGCGGTCTGCGCCAGTCGCGGGCGGAGTCGGGTGTTGGTTCTGCGGATGCATGCGGTGTGTGTTGCTGTTTAGTTTTAATGAGTCGAAGCGCCTGGCCGATCCCATGCCTTCCCCACGCGAGCGCGCTAAACGTGCCTCGACAATGGCCAGGACAAAACCGGCGGACGATTTATACCGAACGGGGACGCATTTTTGATGACGGCCGACGTTGCACCGTCGAATCTTCTGGCTCGCCAAAAGGTGCTTTAAACAGGCGCTTCAATTGCGAGCTTTAATATTGGCTTTCGACTGGCTTTCCGTGCGATTCAATTAATCGTACGAAACAATTTATCGCGCAGGTTTTGGGCCGATTGCACTTGCCGCTGGTTAACGGCTGTTATTGCGGAAACCTGAATATCGATTGGCTGCCTTGAATGCGTTTTTTTGAGGCTCGCGCTGCGCAAACGTTTGACGAAACGGCAGCATCAGGTATCCCATTTTCATTCCATACATGAAACAAAACATCGTATGTGAACCAATTATCACACCATAAAGTTGCATGCAAAGAGAGAAGTATCCAGCAAATACAGGGGTACAAAGAAAATCAAGCCGGTCAAACCCGCTCTCGCAACACAATATTCAAAAGAGACGATCGGCAACCTTTTTGGGTCTCCACGCCATTGCCGGGCTTTTTGTCCAGGCCAAGAATGCCAGGCATTGCAGGTGGTTTTAACGCCGCGTGCCCAGGCGATTCGAGAGGAGACATCTCATGCAATTCACACTGAACGGCCAGCCATTCGATTTCGATGGCGACCCGGATACCCCTTTGCTTTGGGTGATCCGCGAAACGGCCGGTCTGACCGGCACCAAATACGGCTGCGGTATTGGCGCGTGCGGCGCTTGTACCGTGCATCTGGAAGGCGAGGCCACGCGCTCGTGCGTGCTGCCGGTTTCGGCGGTAGCAGGGCGCCGTATCACCACGATCGAAGGACTCGCGCCCGAGACTTCGCATCCGGTGCAACGCGCGTGGATCGCGAAAGACGTGCCGCAATGCGGTTATTGCCAGTCGGGCATGGTGATGGCCGTGGCCGCGCTGTTGCAGCGGCATCCGCATCCCACCGATGCGCAGATCGATCAGGGCGTGACGAACCTGTGCCGCTGCGCGACCTATCACCGTATTCGCGAGGCCGTGCATGTCGCAGCCGACCGCTGAGCGCGCGCTCGCGCCGCATCGCGCGGACCGTCGCGCCTTTCTGAAAACCGGCCTCGCGCTGGCGGGCAGTTTCGTCTTGCCACTGTCCTTGAGCGAGCACGTGCAGGCCGCGCAGGACGGCTCGCCGTATCGCGAGATCAATGACTGGGTGCGCGTGGACCCGGACGGCCGCACCATCATCGGGCTTTCGCAGGCCGAAGTCGGGCAGGGCGTCTATACCGGTCTGCCGCAGATTCTCGCCGATGAAATGGACGCCGACTGGCGCCTCGTGAGCGTGGAATTCGTCACGGGCCGCGACGCTTATCGCATCAGCGCGGCCAACGAACATCCGCAGCAATTCGTGGGCGCGTCGATGTCGATCACGATGTTCCATGCACGTCTGCGCGTGGCGGGCGCACAGGCGCGCGAAGCGTTTCTCGCGGCGGGCGCGCGCAAGCTGGGCGTGCGGCCCACGCAATGCACGACAAAGAGCGGGCGCGTGATTCACATGCAAACTGGCCGCTCGTTCGGCTACGGTGAACTGCTGGCCGATGCCGTGCAATTGCCGCTCGATCCGCAGCCGCGCCTGAAGCCCGAATCGGCGCGCACTCTGATTGGCCAGCCGCTGCATAAGCTCGACGTGCCCGCCAAGGTGAATGGCAGCGCGGTGTTCGGCATCGACGTCAAGGTGCCGGAGATGCTCGCGGGCTTCGTGAAGATGGCGCCGACGCTCAACGGTAAGCCGCTGGCGGTGCGCAATCGCGATACCGTGCGGGCGCTGCCCGGCGTGGTCGATGTGGTGCTGGCGAAGGACGCCGTGATCGTCGTGGCCAAAACGTACTGGCAGGCAAAAAAGGCGGCCGACGCGCTCGACGTGCAATGGCAGGACACTGCGCCGCCCGCGGACAGCGCGACGATACGCGCCCAGAACAAGGCCGCGCTGATGACGCAGCAGGCCGTCGTGGCGACGCGTATCGGCGATGCTCCCGCGCAGTTTGCATCGGCGGGCCGGGTGATCGAAGCCGATTACCACACGCCCTATATCGTCCACGCGACGATGGAACCCGTGAACGCGACCGTCCACGTGCGCGAGCACGAGATCGAGGTGTGGGGGCCGATCCAGGGGCAAGACAAGGTGCGCTGGACGCTCGGCAGCATCTTCAAGTTGCCGCCCGAAAAAGTGATTGTGAACACAACGTTTCTGGGCGGCAGTTTCGGGCGCAAATACGTGCCCGATTTCGTGATTCATGCGGCGGTCGCCTCGAAAGCCGTGGGTCGTCCGGTCAAGGTGATCCGCTCGCGCGAAGACGATATTGCGCACGGTTTCTATCGGCCAGCGGCCTCGGCACGGATGCGCGCGGTGCTGGGTGCGGACGGCTATCCGCGCGCGATGCATCTGCGTGTGGTGGGGCAATCGCTTTACTGGGCGATCAAGCGCGATTACTTCGAGAAAGCGGGCGGTTGGGACGAGACCATGCTCGACGGTCTCTACGATCTTGGCTACGCGGTGCCGAACCTGCTGGTCGATTCGGTGAGCGTCGATCAGCACATTCCCGTGAGCTTCATGCGCAGCGTGGGCAGCACGTCCAGCGTGTTCTTTCTGGAGAGTTTCGTGAACGAACTTGCGCACGCGGCGCGGATCGATCCGCTCGAGTATCGGCGCACGCTGCTGCGCGGCGATCTGCTGGCGGTGCGCGTGCTCGAACGCACCGCTGCGCGTGCAGGCTGGTCGCGCAAGCCTTCAGCGGGTCTTTATCGCGGCCTCGCGTATTGCCTCTATACCGGGCGCGGCGGCGCGTTCACGACCTATGTGGCGACGATCGTCGAGTTGCGCATGGTGGACGGCAAGGCAAAACTCGAACGCATCGTGTGCGGTATCGATTGCGGCCGGGCCGTCAATCCGATGCTGATTCGCGAGATGGTGGAAGGCGGGATCGGCTTTGCGCTGACCAACACCTTCAAGAGCGAGATCACGTTCAAGGATGGCGCGGTGGTGCAGCAGAATTTCGCCGATTACCCGCTGCTCTATCTCGCACAGATGCCGAAGATCGAAGTCGAGATCGTCGATAGCGAACGCTCTCCGCAGGGCTGCGGCGAGGTGTCGTTGCCGCCTGTTGCGCCCGCGGTGGCGGCCGCGCTATTCGAGGCGACCGGTACGCGCCTGCGCACGATGCCGCTCGAACAGGAACTCGCTTGAACGCAGGTCTCTGGCGATCCCTTTATTTTTCCGCAAATTCCCCACAAAAACAGGAATCGAACATGATCCCACTTCGCCAGTTGCTGGCTGCTTTCGGCGCGCTTGCCGCAATCACGGGCGCGACCCACGCACTCGCCGAACCTGCACTGGACGCCGCGCGCGCCCGCCAGATCGCCACCCAGCACGCGTGCTTCGGCTGTCACGCCGTCGACAAGAAACTCGTTGGCCCGGCCTATCGCGACGTGGCCACGCGCTACAACGGCAAACCCAATGCAGCGGCCACGCTGGTGGCGCATATCCAGAACGGCAGTTCGGGCGTCTGGGGCGCGGTGCCGATGCCGCCTAACGCCATCAGCGCGGGCGATGCGCAAACCGTCGTGCAATGGATTCTGGGCGGCAGCAAGACCGACTGAACCTGATCCCCGCAGTATCCTGCCGGACCGCTTTGCCGGACCGGCAGGTATTTTAATAACTAAGCATGACTGATTAATGGTTCGGAGATTGCAATGAAGAAAACTCTCGTGGCTGCAGCGCTGGCTGCTGCATCGGCGCTGGCGTGGGGACAAAGCAATGTGACGCTGTACGGCATCGTCGATACCGGCGTCGAGTACTACAACAACGCTGCGAAGGGCGGCTCGTTCGCGGGCATGCCCACGCTCACGGGAGAGGTGCCGTCGCGCTTCGGCCTGCGTGGCCAGGAGGATCTGGGCGGCGGCTACAAGACCTTCTTCGTGCTGGAAAGCGGTTTTGCATCGAATAGCGGCGCGCTCAATTATGGCGGCCGCCTGTTCGGACGGCAGGCGAACCTGGGCGTGAGCAGCAGTTTCGGCACGCTCACGCTGGGCCGGCAAATGAATATGTCGATGTATGTGCTGCTCAACGCGGATGTGATCGGCCCGTCGATTCATTCGATGGCAAGCTTCGACAGCTATCTGCCCAACGCGCGCAGCGACAACGCCGTGGGTTATATGGGCAAATTCCAGGGCTTCACGGTGGGCGGTACGTATAGCTTCGGGCGCGATGCCGCAGGCCCCGCCGGTCCGTCGGCGACCAACTGCGCGGGCCAGATTGCGGGCGACGCTGTGGCCTGCCGCCAGTACACGATGATGCTCGCCTACGACAACGCGTGGGGCGGCGCGGCGGCTTCGTATGACGTGATGTACGGCGGCCCCGGCGCGACAGCGCCGCTGACGAGCAGCGCGGACGTGGACAAGCGCACCATCGTCGATGCCTACGTGAAATACGGCCCGGCAAAGCTGGGCGGCGGCTGGATCAGGCGCAATACGTCCGCGGCCGAACACGCGCAATCCGATATCTTTTTCCTCGGCGCAAACTGGTACGTGCGGCCCACGTTCTCGCTCGACGCGCAGGCGCTGCGCTACATCCTGCGCGATCATTCGAGTTCGACCCTGCTGGTTGGGCGCGTGAATTATTTCATTTCCAAGCGCACCACGCTTTATGCTTCGCTTGGTTACATGATGAATAGCGCGCTCGCGGCCAACGCCGTGGCAGCGGCGGGCACGGTGGCGACGGGCGCGAACCAGTTCGGAGCGATGATGGGCATCCAGCAGCGCTTCTGAGTGCGGCTTCTCAGGCCGGCTACGGAGTCCGAACACGGCGGGCAGGCTGCCCGCATCGCCCCAATACGTAAAACGGAGACAACATGGCGATGGACCTCTTGAGCGCCGCGCTCGCCGACCTGCGCGCAGACGCGGTGGTGACCGGGCACTTTTCGCTCAGCGCGCCGTGGGCGATCGCCAAACCGGCGGTCGAAGGCGCGGCGTTCAGAACGGGCTTCGGCGGCCCGTTCTATATCGCCGTGGAAGACATGGAACCGTTGCGCGTCGAAGTCGGCGACTTCGTGTTGCTGCCGCACGGGCACGCGCATGTGCTGGCGTCGGCGCCTGGCGTCGAGCCGGTGCCATTCGACGATCTCGTGGCGGGCGAGGGCATCAGCCCGCGATTCGACACGCCTTTGCGGCTCACGGTGGGAGGCGGGGCAGCCGCGGCGAACGAGTTGTACACCGGCATCATTTTTTACCGCGAGCCGATGCGCAACCCGCTTTTTTCCGTGCTGCCGCCGCTGATTCACGTGCGCGCCAACGACCCGGCCGTCGGTCCCTGGCTCGCGGATACGTTGATGGCGTTTATCCGCGAATCGATGGCCTGCCAGCCCGGCTGGGCCGTGGCGGCCGCGCGCCTGGCCGATGTGCTGTTCGTGCAGTTGTTGCGCGCGCATCTATCGTCGGCGATCAGTCACACGGGCTGGTTGCGCGGTCTCATGGACCCGCAGATTGGCCGCGCCATCGCGCAGTTGCATCGTTACCCGGAGCGCGAATGGACCGTGGAATCGCTCGCGGCCACGGCCGGCATGTCGCGATCGCGCTTCAGCGCGCGCTTCGTCGAACTGGTGGAGGAAACGCCCATCGGCCATTTGACGGCCTATCGCATGTACGTGGCGAGCGGCGCGTTGCGCGATTCGCGGCGCAGGCTGATCGAAATTGCCACCAGCGTGGGCTATGCTTCGGAAAAGGCTTTTATTCGCGCGTTCCGCCGCTGGTCGGGCATGGCGCCCAAGCAATACGCGCGCAGCCTGAAAGACGTCTATAAAGTGCCGAAGCCCGCAGCGGCTGCGCGGGCTTCAGGTGATGCGTTCGCAGCAAAATGATCGGGATGCCGAATTAAATGGCGATCAAGGCGCGGGCGCGGGCATAAACTTGAACGACGGCGTGGCAACGAATTTATCGGCGGTTTCGCCCGAGAACATCTGCCCCGCTTCGATCGTGAGTTTCATCACGGGCGCGCCCGGTTTCAGATCGAGCTTGCGCAGCGAGACCCAGAACGTATCGGGCCGCGTGGCCGAATCGAAGTAATAGACCAGATTGGTCTGATCGGCCACGGTGCGCCAGATCGTCGACGAAAGATTCGGCGTTTCGGGTGTGCGAATGCCAAGCGGCACGCTGACGGAGCGCATCACGCTCATCACGCTCGCGACCTGCTGATAAGCGCCGTTTTGCATCGGCACGCCGGCCATATAGTTCGGATCGGGGCTTTTCGGAATCGCGTCGAGCAGGAACGAGGCGCGCACGAAGCGGTCGGCGGCGCGGTTCGTGCCCGGCAGGAAACTGAGCCCGCCAATGCCTTTCCAGTACGCATCGAGCGCGAGCTGTTCGCTGTAGATCGGCGAATTCGTCATGATGCGGTACGGCTTGCCGTGATGAATCACGAGCTTGCCGTCGAGGTATTCGAGGATCGCCGAGTCGCCGCTGGCGTCCGATAGCGAGAGATGGATGGTGATCGGCTTGCCGTTGGGCAGCGGCGGCGCGATGATCTGGAACGGCTCCTTGTCGAGCGCTTTCACGGCGTCGCTCACGTTCGCGAAGTTGTCGAGCACGTATTGCGCCCAGAGGCTGATCGACATCGGCGGGCGGCCCGAGTCGGGCTTGCCGTAATCGGTTTCGGCCAGATACAGCGCGTTGGCCACGAGCCCGCGTTCGTTCATGCCGTCCACACTGCCGATGTCGTAGCCCGAGACGATCACGCTGCCGTATTTCGAGCGCCAGCGCGGCGATTTCGGGCCGGCGTTGCCGTCGCGCTCGATACCGGCGGGAAACACCCAGAGATTCGAGCGCATGTCTTCTGACCAGTCCATCGTGCGGCCCGTGATGACGAGGCCGCTGTCGCCCACATACAGTGCGCGCGTGCAGGCGTAGGCGAGCGAGGCGGTGAATAGCGCGGCAAGCGCGAGCGCGCCTGCGCAGACAGCGATGAAGCGTGACGGGAATCGGGACATGTTGCGCGCTCCGATAAAGCCATGGCGGGAGAGATGCAGCAGGACGCTGCGATCATGCCACGGAAGGCGCGGTAGACGTCGTGGAGGTGTGCGCGTGGCGCTATTGCGCGCGCGTGCGGCGCGGCTTCTTTGCGGCGCTGGCGCGCGGCGCGGGAGCGGCTGGCGGCGCGGCGTTGGCGTGCAGGTCTTCGAGCCACGCGAGGCTATCGGCGTAAGTCAGAAACTGGCGCAGATAACCGGGCGACAGATCGCGCATGAGAAAGAGCGCGCGATGCACGAGGGCGCTCGAATTGAGCGGGCCTGCGTTTTTCGGCACCTGATCCTGCGATTGTTGCACCTGCTGATCGGCGCTGACCTTTTGCCACACGTCGCGGAAATAATCGAGCAGCGTAGCGGGCGCGCCATCGCGTTCGTCGCGCGACATCGTTTCGATCAGCGCTTCGAATGCGTTGCTGGCGGGCGTTTGGGCGTGTGCTTGCGTATGCGTGGCGATGGTTGCATCGGCATCGATCTGCTTTGCGTAGCTTGCCAGCAGGGTTTCGATGCGCGCGTCCAGCACCTTGCGCGCCGCGCCCGTTTGCGCCTGGGCGCGCCGCTCCAGCGCATCGAGCGTGGCAAAGCGCACGGGGTCGATGCGGTTCGCGCCTTGTGCGCGCCACGCGTCGAGCGTCGAACGCGCCGCGCTGCATGTAGCCGCGTCCAGCGAAGTCGATGCGTCCGCAACGTTTTGCGCGCCGTCACTCATGGGCGTTCGGCGCCTTGGCGGCAGCGCTGCTCATGCTCGACGAACGCGGCACGGGCGCGATTTCCACGCGGCGATTCTTCGCGCGGCCCGCTTCGTCGGCGTTCGAACTGACCGGCTGTTCCGAACCGAACGCCGCCGCGAACACCGAAGCCGCCGGCACACCCGCGTCGATAAACGCGCGCGTCACCGTCAGCGCGCGTTCGGCGGACAGTTCCCAGTTATCGGCGAAACGGCGATTGCCCGCGTGAACCTGCTGATCGTCGGCGAAACCGCTGACCATGAGGATTTCGTCGCGATCGTGCAGATACGCCGTGAGCGGGCCCGCAAGGCTCTTGAGCAGGTCGCGCCCCTCGGGCTGCAACTGGTCGGAGTTGAGCGCGAACAGCACGCTGCCGCTAATGCCGATGCGCCCGTTCACGAGCGTCACGCGCCCGGCCGCGAGCGGCCCGGCAAGCGCCTGTTCGAGCGTCTGGCGCCGTTTGGCTTCGAGCTGGCGCGCCTTGACCTCGTGCGCGAGGCGCGAGGACGCCTCCATCTGCATGCCGATCACGCCGACCAGAATCAGCACGAACGCGCCCAGCAGCGCCGCCATCAGGTCGCCGAATGCCGCCCAGACCGGTGCGGTGGGCTCTACGCCGCCGTCGATCTCGTCGTTCATGCGGCTTCGCTTCCGGCCAGACGTTGCAGGCTATCGATGATCTGCTTTTGCGACAGCAGGCTCAGATCGACCACTTCGCGCGCCTGCGCGACGTAGTAGGCGAGCTGGTCGTCGCTGCGGGCGAGCGACTTGTCGAGCGCGGCTTCGATGCGTTCGAGCTGCGTCATGAGCTTGTCGTTCGACGCGCCGAAGTGCTGCACGGCCACGCCGAAGGCATCGCCCAGGCTGGCCACTTCGACGGCGCTGCCGGTGATCTGCGCCGCGGCGCCTTCGAGCGTCTGCGCACCGGCTTCGACCTGCTGGTCGAAACGCGTGCCGACGCGTTCGAGCAGACCCGCCGAAGTATCGACGAGCGCGCCGATCGCCTCGCGCTGTTCGGTGCTCGCGTGATTCACGGCGTCGAGCAGCGTGGTGACGGTGGCGAGCAGACGGCCGCGCTCTTCGAGCATCGCCGTGTCCTGCACCATGCTTTCGTGGAGCTTCTGGCGCAGTTCCGCGACGACTTCGGCGGCCACGCGCGGCGCTTCCGAAGCGGCTTCGACGAGGCGCGCGATTTCGGCGATGGTGCCGTTGGCGTGCGCTTCGGTCTGCGCGGAGATGGCACTGGCGGTTTGCGTGAGCGCGTCGCAGATGGCCTGCTGGCGTTCGGCGGCGTGCGTGCTGGCGGTTTGCCAGGCGCTGGCGTTCGCTTCGGCGGCGCGGGCGATTTCGGCGATGGTGCCGACGGCGTGCGTTTCGGTTTGCGCGGAGATCGCGTTGGCAGTTTGCGTGAGCGCGTCGCAGATCGCTTGCTGGCGCTCTGCGGCTTGCGTGCTGGCCGCTTGCCACGAGGCCGCGTTCGCTTCGGCGGCGTGAGCGATTTCGGCGATGGTGCTGTTCGCGTGCGCTTCGGTTTGCGCCGAGATATCCGTGGCGGTTTGCGCGAGCGCGTCGCAGATCGCCTGCTGGCGTTCTGCGGCTTGCGTGCTGGCGGTTTGCCATGCGGCGGCGTTTTCTTGCGCTGCTCGCGCGATTTCGCTGATGGTGCCGCTGGCGTGCGCTTCGGTTTGCTTCGAGATATCCGTGGCAGTTTGCGCGAGCGTATCGCAGATGGCCTGCTGGCGTTCTGCGGCGTGTGTGCTCGCGGCTTGCCATGCGGTGGCGTTCGCTTCGGCGGCGCGCGCGATTTCGGCGATGGTGCCGCTGGCGTGCGCTTCGGTTTGCATCGAAATTGCGGTGGCCGTTTGCGCCAGGGCATCGCAGATCGCTTGCTGACGCTCCGCCGCCTGCGTGCTGGCTGCCTGCCATGCGGTGGCGTTCTCTTGCGCCGCGCGGGCGATTTCGGCGATGGTGCCGTTCGCGTGCGCTTCGGTCTGCTTCGAGATATCCGTGGCCGTTTGCGCGAGCGCGTCGCAGATCGCTTGCTGACGCTCCGCCGCGTGCGTGCTGGCGGCTTGCCAGGCGCTGGCGTTCTCTTGCGCCGCGCGGGCGATTTCGGCGATGGTGCCGCTGGCGTGCGCTTCGGTTTGCATCGAAATTGCGGTGGCCGTCTGCGCAAGCGCATCGCAAATCGTCTGCTGACGTTCTGCCGCGAGCGCGCTGGCCGCTTGCCATGCCGCCGAGGAGGCCTCGGTCACCCGCGTAATTTCGGCGATGGTGCTGTTCGTATGCGCTTCGGCGTGCGCGGCAACCTTGCCGGCGGTGCTTTCGAGCGTTTCGCACACGGCTTGCTGACGCTGTGCGGCCTGCGTGCTGGCGTCCTGCCACGCGGCGCTCGCGGTTTCGGCGGCGCGGGTGATTTCGGCGAGCGTGCTGTTCGCGTGCGCTTCGGCGCGCGCGACAACCGACTCGGCCGTCTGCGCGAGCGTCGTGCAGATCGCCTGTTGCTGTTCGGCCGCCTGCGTGCCCGCCGTGCGCCATTCGTCGCGCAGCGAGGTGCTCATCGCGTCCAGCGAGTCGCGCCAGGTGGCAAGGCGCGTTTCGTCGCGCGCGGCAAGTTGCGTCTGCAGATCGGCCTGCGCGTCGCCCACCGCGCGCACCAGCGCGGCGGCGTGCTGTTCGAAGGTCGCGGCCGCGGCGGCCAGCGCCTGCTGGTTGTCGCCCGCGAGCTTTTCGCCGGCCTGTTCCTGACGCGCCAGCGCGTCCTGCCACGACTGCGAAACGCCCGCCGCCGAAGCCGCGAGACGCGCATCGACATCGCGCACCAGATGTGCCGAACGCGTTTCGAAGGTCGCGCTGAAGCGCTCCAGCGCGCCTTGCAGATCGTCGGCGAGCGCTTCGCCTGCGCGGCGCTGTTCGTCGAGCGCTTCGTTCCAGATGCCCGCGACGCGCGTCGCATTGGCCTCGAAGCCGGCTGTGAGGCCGTCGAGCTGACGCTCCACGGCTTGCGTGAGCGTGTTGTGCAGCGTGCTGCTCTCGCGCGCGAGACCCGCCATCGTCGCTTCGACGACCGGCGCGAAGGCCGCGCCTGCCGCGCGCGCGCTTTCGGCGGCGCTGGCCTTCAGCGAATCGCCCACCGTGGTGGCGAGGCGCGCGTAGGTGGCTTCGGCATTGCCGAGGAAGGCTTCCTGGCTGGCGATCTGACGCTCGCCCATCGTGGCGCTCTGGCGCTCGATGACGGTCATCATCGACTGCAGACGTTCGGCCAGCAGCGGCAGCGCTTCGGCCTGACGCTGCATCAGCGCGAAGCTGGCCTCGCGTTGATGGGCGTGCGAGAACGGACGCAGCGTGGTGGTGATCTGGGCGTCGAGGCGCTGGGCGGCTTCGATGCGCTCGCGGCGGCACAGCGCCGACAGCAGACCGAGCATCGCCGAGCTGGCCACACCCGCGATCGAGGTGCCGAACGCGAAGCCGAGCCCGCGGATCGGACCGGCCAGGGCCGTGCGAATGCCGTCGAGATCGGTCGCGCCGTCGAGCGCGATGCCGGTGCCGCGCAGCGTCGTCACCATGCCGAGCAACGTGCCGAGCATGCCGAGCAGCACCAGCATGCCGACCAGATAGGGCGTGAGCGCCGGGCCGGGCAGCGCGGCGCGCTCGCCTTCGATGCGCGCGCGCACGGCGCTGCGCAGGCTCGGGTGCAGGCGGTCGAGCCAGGCATTGAGCGAGGCGGGCTGGCTCGTGAGGGCGTCGACGGCTTGCGCGAGGCTGCCGGTCGTCTGCCGGTAGCGGCGCAGTTCGAGCGCGCCGGCCACATAGCAGGCGCCAATCAGGACCGTGACGGCGAGCGCGAGCGGACTGGAGCCGACATAGGCGGCGCCGATCCAGCAAACCGCGAGCAGGCCGGCGATGAAAACCACGAGATCGATGCGAAGTCTGGACATAGTGTCTGCGTTAGCGGGTGCGAAGAGCGGCGAGCAGCCCTTCGACCGGTTGAAACCGAACATCCAGTTCGGCGAGCAACAGGCTCTGCATATCCTTGCGGAACGTGGCAAGCCACGAGCCGGGTGTATTTTCCGTGTTTGCTGCGGGCGGGGCTTCGGGTTGGGCCTCTGCCTGGACTTCGGCTTGCGTTTGAGCCTGAGCCTGAGCCTGAGCCTGAGCTTCGGCTTCGGCCGCCTGCGTAGCCTTGCGCAGAGCCGCGAAACGCCTGGCCAGCAGGCCAGGCACCGTGCCCAGCAGATTGCGCTCGCGCACGGAAAGCGAGCGTTCCATCAACGCATCCAGCGCGGCGAGCTTCGCCATTTCCGGCGACTGGCCCGCGAGCCGGTTGCGCAAGCGCGTGCGCATATCGCCGATATCGGCTTCCATCTTCTGCTGGAGCGCGAGATAGCACTGGCGGAAGACGGCGAAATCGGCGGGCAATTCGGGCGCTTCCGGCACCGGCGCGCCTTGCTGGCCACGCGCGTAACGCGCGCTCGGGCGCGGCGGGGCCAGCACGGCGTCCGTGACGATGGCCTTCGAGAGCGCCGAGCGCAGGCTCAGGCAGCGCTGCGCTTCATCCTCGCCGTCGCTGCGCGTCACGCGGCCCACGGCGGGCGCAGGCGCGCTGAGCACCGTCGAGAGCGCGATCGCGTCCGTCCAGCCGAGCCACTGGCTCAGCCGGTCGGCGAGCGGCTGCTGCGAGGCCTGCACGTCGGTCTCGCCGAGGCGCGCAAGCAAACGAACGAGGGCCGGACCGGTCAGGGCCGTCCGCTGCGGGGGATGGACCATACCACAAGAGATAAAAAAGGCAGCAGTTTACACGGCGCAGCGGCTGGAATCGCGGTTTTGAGATCGCGGGAGGGGGTTTTTATGTGGGGTGGGGGTGGGGATGATGCAGATTGACAGCTTTAGAGATGATCGCTGCGGGTAAACCGGGGGTAAAACAAAAGAGCGATGCCCGCCTGCCAGGACGGGCATCGCTCACATCAGGGTGATGGTCGAACTCGGGCCGAATCTCGAACCCTCACCCCTTCGTCGCCCCAAACGTCAGCCCGGCGACAAAATGCTTCTGCATCGCGAAGAACATCGCGACTGACGGCAGCGCGGCCAGGATCGATCCCGCCGACACCAGATTCCACGCCGTCGTCCATTGGCCCTTGAGCGCGGCCACGCCCACGGTGATCGGCGCGGCGTCATCGCCTTGCGTGAGACACAGCGCCCAGAAGTAATCGTTCCAGACGAAGGTGAACACCAGAATCGCCAGCGCCGCGAGCGCGGGGCGGATCAGCGGCAGGATGATGCGGAAGAACACCGTCCACTCGTTCGCGCCTTCGATGCGCGCCGCCTCCACCAGTTCGAACGGCAACTGCTTGATGAAGTTGCGCAGAAACAGCGCGCAAAAACCCGTCTGAAACGACAGATGAAACAGGATCAGACCGCCCACCGAGTTATACAGCCCGAGCTTGAGCGTGAGATCGCGCACGGGAATCATCAGCACCTGGATCGGCACGAAATTGCCCGCGACGAAAGCCGCGAACAATGCCGAATTACCCGGAAAGCGATAGATCGCCAGCGCGAAGCCCGCCATCGCCGCAAGTGCAATCGCGCACGCCACCGAAGGCACGGTGATCAGCACGCTGTTCCAGAAGTAGTGGAGCATGGGCGAAGTGGTCAGCGCTTCGCGATAGTTTTCGATCAGCGCGAAGTGCTTCGGCCAGCCCCAGTAATTGCCTTCGCTGAGTTCGTCGGTGGAGCGGATCGATGTCACCAGCACGGCGATCAACGGCAGCAGCCAGATCAGCAGCGCAACCGGCAGCGAGAGCTTGTAGAGACGCCGCGGCGCGGGCTTCCATTTGTCGATGGGAATCGGAAACATGTCGATGGCCTCAATGCTCGTTGCGCAACAGGCGACGCAGGTGATAGACGATATACAGCAGCATGATCGCGAACAGCACAACCGCAATCGCCGCCGAATAACCGAGCCGGTAATACTTGATCGCCTGGTCGTACATGTAATAGGCGAGCACGGTCGAGCTTTCGAATGGGCCGCCGCCGGTCATCACGGAAATCAGATCGAAACTGCGCAGCGCGCCGATGATCGTCACCACCACGGCCATGAACGTCACGGGCCGAAGTTGCGGCAGGATCACATGCCAGAGCAGCGTCCAGCCTTTTGCGCCTTCCATGCGCGCGGCTTCGATCTGCTCGCTGTTGAGCGTCGTCAGGCCGGTCAGATAAAGGATCATGCAATAGGCTGTCTGCGGCCACAGCGCGGCGAAAATGATGCCGGGCGTGGCGTAATGCGGATCGCCCAGCACCGGAATACCGTGACCCAATAGCAAGGCAAGCAGGCCGAAAGTCGGGTCGTAGAACCACGAATAGATCAGGCCGACCACCACGCCCGACAGCACGAAAGGCGCGAAAAACAGCGACTTCACGATGCGAATGCCAGCCACCGCCTGATTCAGATACAGCGCGATGGCAAGTCCCATCGGCGGCGCAAGCAGAAATAGCAGCAGCCAGATAACGTTATTTTTTAGCGCGGTATAAAACGTGGCCGCGTGAAAGAGTTCGACGTAATTGGCGAAGCCGATAAAACTCGCGTCGCTCATGCCGTCCCAGTTATAGAACGAGAGGCGAATGGTCGAGAGAATCGGCCAGACTACGTAGATCGCCACCATGATGCAGGCGGGCGCGAGAAAGAGCGCGGCGGCGCGGCGCTGGCGGCGCGCCGTGGGCGTGACGCGCCGGCGCGGTTTGCCGTGCGGTTGCGTGGCGCGCGGTGTGCTGGCGCGGCCATCGTTGGCGGGGTTCGCGCCGTTGCCCGATGCGTTATCCGCACGATGCGCCACGGCCTGGGCCGCGAGCGCCGCACTGCGATCGGTCGAGGGATGAGTCGTTGAGGGCGTCACTGCTTACCTCCAGAGCGATCCGCGGCACGATGCCCGAAACATCGCGCCGCACGCAGGATTACTTCTTGTAGATGCGCTTACGCGTCTCTTCGAGCTGCGCGAGAATCGAGTCGATCTTGGTCGGATCGGCGATGAACTGCTGCATGCCCTTCATGCCTTCATCGGCCATTTCCTTGGTCATGTCGCGGTCGTAGAACTGCGCAATCCCACCCTTCGTATTCGCTAGAATCTGGAAGCCGATTTTCGAAATCGCGTCTTCCGGTTCCGGCGATTTGCTATTGGCGGAAAGCGAACCGAGTCCCTTGGCAAGCTGCGCGCCCACATCAGGCGTTTCCGCGAAAGCGAGGAAGGCATGGGCGTCGGCCTTGTTCTTCGCCTTCGACGGAATATGCAGCGATTCCACCGGACCGTCTTCGGCCGTCGGCACATTCGGGTCGATGATCGGGAACTGGAAATAGCCCATCTGCTGCTTCACCGTGGGGCTGAAACCGCCGGTGACGAAGGTGCCCATCAGCATCATCGCGGCCTTGCCCTGGAACAGGAAAGGCTGTGCGGCATCAAGATCGTAGGACAGCGAATTATCGATAAAGTAACCCGCGTCGATCAGCTGCTTCCACGTCGTGTAGACCTTCTTCACGCGCGGGTCGGTGTAGGGCACGTCGCCGGCCATCAATTGCTGATGGAACTTGTTGCCGTTCACGCGCAGGTCGAGATAATCGAACCAGCCGGCCAGCGTCCACGCGTCGCGGCCGCCCACGGTGATCGGCGCGATGCCCGCGGCCTTGAGCTTCTTGCAGTCGTCGAGAAACTCATTCCACGTTTTGGGTTCGCTGCTAATGCCCACTTTCTGGAACAGGTCCTTGCGATAGAACATGCCCCACGAGTAGTAGACCGTGGGCGCTGCGTATTGTTTGCCCTTGTACGACGAAGCTTCCTTCGTCGAGACATACATATTGTCCCAGTTGTTCTTCTTCCAGTCGCCCGACAGGTCTTCAAACAGGCCGCGCTGCGCGTAATAGGCCATGCGCTCGCCGTTGTGCCAGTTCACGATATCGGGCGGCGCGGTGGTGAGCCAGTTGGGCAATTGCACCTTATAGGCTTCTTCGTCGACGAACGAAACCTTGACGTCCGTGCCCGGATGCGTTTTCTTGAACTCGTCGATAACCTGCGTCCACACGGCACGCTGGCTCGCGCCCTTGAACGCGATATTGATTTCGAGTGTACCGGCTTGTGCGGTGGTGGCGAGCGTACCCGTGAGCGTAGCCGCCGCGAGCGCGGCAGCGGCGAGCAGGGTGCGGGGTTTCGTTTTCATGACCTGTCTCCTGTGTTTTACGTCGTTTTTACGTCGTTATCAGTGCTGCGTGCGGTAAGCGGCGACGCCCTGCGCCTCGATTTCGCGCTGGCCAATCACCATAGCCGAATCGGGGATGCTGGCGGCAAGACGATGCGAGCCGGGGCCGTAGTTGAACACCCAGGTAAGACCGCCACGACGGCTCACGCGCAACGCGTCGCCGAGCGGCGTGGGTTCGAGGCCCGCGGCGCGCGCGACCTGCGCGAAGAGAGCGGCCGTCGTGGCATCGTCGAACAGGCTGGCGAAGTAATGTACCTTGCCATGCGTGAGCCAGGCCGGGTGACCGTCGCTGAAGCTCGCGCGAATTTCCGTTGCGCCCGCATCGACTTCGATCAGATCGCGCCAGTGACGCGCCTGGCCCTGGAACACGACGTCCGACGAAACAGTCACGGTTTCGGCGATATTCGGCCGCAGCGATTCCACACGCCATACGCGCAGCGGCAGCAATGCCGCGAGCGGGCCCGGCGGGAGATTCGCGGGGATTTGCAGATCGACGGTCTTGGAAGCGGTGCGCGGCCCGAGGATCACTTGCGCGCCCGATTCGGCCAGCCGTTGCGCGAAGTCGTCGGGTACGACGGGCAAGGGCGGCACGACAATCAGTTGATAACCGTCGAGCGGCGCATTCACGGGCACGATGTCGACATCGAAACCGAGCGAGCGCAGCGCCGAATAATATTCGACGGCAAAGCGCGGATAGTGGAAATCGGCGCCTTGCGGATGCACTTCGAACAGCCACTTCGCTTCGTAGTCGAACACCAGTGCAACGCGGCTTGTGACGCGTGCATCGGCATCGGCTTGTGAGTCGGCCAGCACGGTGCGGATTTCTTCCGCCACGCGCGCGGCTTCGCTGCCGCCAATATCGAGCCGGTTATCGGGCGTGTTCAGTCCTGCGTGCATCTGTTCCTGCGCGAACGGCGCCTGACGCCAGCGGAAATACGACACGCAACCGGCGCCGTGCGCAAAGGCTTCCCAACTCCAGAGCCGCACCATGCCGGGCAGCGGCGCGGGATTCCATTGCGCCCAGTTCACCGGGCCCGGTTGCTGCTCCATGACCCAGAACGGCAGCTTCGACATGCCGCGATAAACGTCGTGATTGAACGACGCAAAGTCGGGATGACCCGTGCGCAGATAACGCGCCTTGATTTCCGGCGCATACCACTGTTCTTCGAGCGCGCCGAGCGGATAGCTGTCCCACGTCGCCACATCCAGATCGGCGGCGACCTTGTAGTGATCGAACTCCGTGAACAACTGCATGAAGTTGTGCGCGATCGGCCGGCCCGGCGAATGCTTGCGGATGATCTCGACCTGCATCAGGTTATAGCGGCGCACTTCGTCCGAAGCAAAACGCCGATAATCGAGGCGGTGCGAAGGATGCGCTTCCGTGACCGTGGCATTGGGTGCATCGATTTCGTCGAAGCTGCGGTATTCCATGCTCCAGAACACCGTGCCCCACGCCGCATTCAATGCGCCGATGCTGCCATAGCGCGCTGCAAGCCATTCGCGAAAACGCTTCACGGCGGCCGGCGAATAACTCACTACCGTATTGTGGCAACCGTATTCGTTATCGGTCTGCCAGTAAGCGACGGCCGGGTGCTGGCCATAGCGCTGCGCGATTGCTTCACAGATGCGCTGCGAAGCCTCGTACCACGCAGGCGAAGAAAAATCGTAATGACGGCGCGAGCCGAAGGCGCGCTCGCGGCCATCGGCGCCAATCGGCAGGATATCGGGGTGACGGTCGATGAGCCACTTCGGCGGCGTGGCGGTGGGCGTGCACATCACCACTTTCAAACCCGCTTCGCCCAGCGTGTCGATGGCGCGATCGAGCCAGGCCCAATCGAATTCGCCCGGCGACGGCTCGATACGGCTCCACGCGAATTCGCCGATGCGGACCTGCTCGATGCCAAGCGCTTTCATACGCGCGGCGTCGTCCTTCCACATCGCTTCCTGCCAGTGCTCCGGGTAATAGCAGACTCCAAGACGCATGCCTGTTTCCTCGTTCATGGGTTACGCGCGTTGCGCGGCGAATTCCTGCGATTGCGCATCGAGCGGCGCGACTGCAAAGCCGTCCTGCGCGAAAAGATGGCACTGGGCCGCGTGAGCGCGAAACTGCGCCGTGTCGCCGGGCGAGAAGTGCGCGTCGCCGGGCGCCTTGGCGATCAGCACGGTGCCGCCCGGTTGATCGAGGTGCACATAGCTGTGTTCGCCGAGCGCTTCCACCAGCGTGACCTTGCGGGTAAGCGTGAGCGAGTCGCCGCTGCGCGCAGCGTTCTCGCCGGAAGTGACCAGTTCGAGATGTTCCGGCCGCACGCCAAACGTGACCGGCGAACCCGCTGCGAGCGCGCGCCCTTGCAAGGGCAAGCGAAGCGATTCGCCACTGCCGTCGAGCGTGATGCTTACGCCTTGCGCGTCCACGGAAGTCACCGTGGCAGGCAGAAAATTCATGCGCGGCGAGCCGATAAAGCCCGCCACGAAACGGCTCGCAGGCCGGTGATAGAGTTCGAGCGGCGCGCCAACCTGGGCGATGCTGCCGTATCGTTCGGTATCCTGACCACTGTGCAGTAACACGATCTTGTCGGCGAGCGTCATCGCCTCGATCTGGTCGTGCGTGACGTAGACCACGCTCGCATCGGCGAACTGCTTGTGCAGCCGCGCGATTTCAATGCGAGTCTGGCCGCGCAAGGTGGCGTCGAGATTGGAAAGCGGTTCGTCGAACAGAAACACGCCGGGCTCGCGCACGATCGCCCGTCCAATCGCCACGCGTTGACGCTGGCCGCCCGAAAGCGCCTTGGGATGACGCTCCAGCAAGGCTTCAAGCTGAAGAATGCGCGCCGCTTCGCGTACTTTTCGATCGATATCGGCTTTCGGTGTTTTCGCGAGCTTCAGGCCGAAGGCCATGTTCTCGTACACCGTCATGTGCGGAAACAGCGCGTAGCTCTGAAACACCATCGCCACGCCGCGTTGCGCGGCCGGCACGTCGTTGACCAGTTTGCCGCCGATCGACACATCGCCGTCGCTGACATCTTCGAGGCCCGCGATCATGCGCAAAAGGGTAGATTTGCCGCAACCCGAAGGCCCGAGAAATACGCAGAACTCATTCTTGCCGATCTCCAGATCGACATTGCGTATGACCGGCGCGTTATCGCCGTAGGCCTTCTGCACAGCTCGCAAGGAAATGCTCGCCATTCGTCCCGTCTCCATGTTCTAATCGGCACGAAGCGGAGATTAAGCGCTTAATCAGGTAGCCGAAATAAATGCGATCGTGGGCGCGATCGCTGGCTGCCAGAAGGCGTGTCTCCGATTTCGTTAGATTAATGGCGTTGGCTCGTGGTGTCGGGCGCAACGCTGGAATGCGAGGCCAATGGTGCCGCTGCATGTGCCGATCAGGCAAATGTTGAAACGTGTTCCCAAATAATGAGATGTCGAGACACCATGCCCCCATCCTCCTCAACACCCACGCTCGCGGAAGTCGCGCGGCATGCGGGCGTGACGCCCGCAACGGTTTCGAACGTGTTGCGCGGCCGTGGCCGCGTGGGTTCGGCCACGCGCGAACGTGTGCTCGAAGCGATTGCGGCGCTGGGTTACCGGCCGCATTTGCCGGCCCGCGCGCTCGCGGAAGGACGTGCGCCCACGATTGCGCTGATGGTGGCGAGCATCGCCAATCCGTTCTATCCCGAGTTCGCGCTCGCGGTCGAAAATGCGCTGCGCAGCAGCGGCCAATTCCTCATCATCTGCAATACGGATGGCGATCCGCAAACGGGCCGCGCCTACCTCGAACAACTGGCGGGCACGCTCTCCGCCGGCGTGCTGGTGATGAACGCGAACCTCGATTTCGACGATCTGCGTCTGACCGAATTACGCGGCGCGCCGGTGGTGCTCTGCATGTGGGAAAAGCCGCATGAACCGCCGGGCTTGCCGTGCGTGGCGGTCGATTTTCATCTCGCGGGCGAACTGGCGGCGCGGCATCTGATCGAGTTGGGGCATCGGCGGATTGGCGCGATTGTCGGCAGCAAGGCGTATGGCATTCACGCGGCGCGCTACGACGGTTTTGTTTCGGCGATGGAAACGGCGGGGCTCGACGCGCAGGCCGCCCCCGTGGTGCACGCAATCGATACATCGCAGGGCGGCTACGCGGCGGCGCGCGAACTGCTCACGCATCACCCCGATCTCACGGCGCTGTTCACAACCAATGATCTGCCCGCGCTGGGCGCCATGCAGGCCGCGGCCGATCTGGGTTTCGATGTGCCGAACCGGCTTTCGGTGGTCGGCATTACGGATATTCAACTGGCGAGCGAATCGCGTCCCGCCTTGACGACCGTTGCGGTGCCAACCGTCGAAGCCGCGGAGCTTGGCGTGGCGCTGCTGCGTGAATTGATTGCGAGTGCGGCGAAGACTGCGGATCACGGCCAGCGCGAACCGAAAGTCTGCGTGGCTTCAGAGCCGTATCTGGTTGTGCGCGCATCGACTGCGCGCGTGCAAAACTGATTTCAGGCCGCGTTCAAGGTCATTTTCTCGATCTGGCGCACGACTTCTTCGCGCATTTCCGGCGACATATCCTGATAGCCGAGCAGATCGGAAATCCATAAACCGTCGGCGGCGAGGCGGCAGATCATGAGGCGCGCCGCCTGGTCGAGCGGCAGCGGGTCGGGGCGCGTCCACTTGCGCATGGGCGCGGCGTAACGTTCGCGAATGTCCGGGTCGGTCATCATCGCGGCGACCAGTACGCGCAGCACATTGGTGCTGGCGGCAGGGCTCATTTCGTCGATGCTCGAATGCAGATAGGCCCGCGCCCGCGCGCCGTGCGCGTTGTCTTCTTCTGCCGCAAGACGCGCTTCCATCTGGCCTTCGAAACGTTCGAGCGTCTGCTCGAACAAGGCGTCAAGGAGTCCTTGCTTGTTGGCGAAGTGATATTGCAATGCGCCCTTGGTTACGCCCGCGCGTTCGGCCACGGCGTCGAGCGTGACGGCGGGTACGCCCTGATCCGTGGCGATCTCGGAAGCCGCCTGCAATAGTTGCGCGCGCACCTGAACGGGCGCCTTTTTACGGCGCGTGCCCGATGCGGGAGCGGAGGGTGCGGCCCCGGTTTCCGGCGTGCTGGCTCGCAGCCGCGCAGCCCGCCTTTGGGCCGTTTCAGAGGCACTCGGGTTGCCCGGCGTGGCGCCTTGCGAAGGCTGCGGCGGCGTCGCCTCGGCGTGGCCAGCCGCGTCGGCTGGGGCTTTGGCGGAAGTGTTCTTCATAACGGGATCTTAACATTGCGGGCGTCGGCGCTAAACATTCCGTACGGATGGTATTATTCGCGCCATGAAGAAATCCGACCTGCCATTCGCGGCGCTGCTCGACGCCGCTATCGTCCGGGGACGCGACGCACTCGCGCGCCGGCAACAGCCCGAAGGGAGCTGGTGTTTCGAGCTGGAATCCGATTCGACGATTACCGCTGAATACATCCTCATGATGCATTTCATGGGGAAAATCGATACCGTGCGCCAGCAAAAAATGGCGCGCTATCTGCGCGCGATCCAGCGTCTGGAAACGCACGGCGCATGGGATCTGTATGTGGACGGCGCGCCCGATGTTTCGGCGAGCGTGAAGGCGTACTTCGCACTCAAGGCCGCGGGCGACCCCGTGACCGCGCCGCATATGGTGCGTGCGCGCGAAGCCATCCTCAAGCTGGGCGGCGCGGCGAAGTCCAACGTATTCACGCGTATTCTGCTGGCGACCTTTGGCCAGGTGCCGTGGCGCGCCACGCCGTTCATGCCCATCGAATTCGTGCTGTTCCCCAAGTGGGTGCCGATCTCGATGTACAAGGTCGCCTACTGGGCGCGCACGACCATGGTGCCGCTGCTGGTGCTGTGCTCGCTCAAGGCGCGCGCGAAGAATCCGCATAACGTGTCGATCGCCGAGCTGTTCGTCACGCCGCCCGAAGAAGAGGCGCAGTATTTCGCGCCCGGCAAGGGCGTGCGTCGCATGTTTCTGGCGATGGACCGCCTGCTGCGCCATGTCGATCCGCTGATTCCGGGCGCACTGCGCAAGCGCGCGATCAAGCACGCCGAAGCCTGGTGCGCCGAGCGCATGAACGGCGAAGACGGCATGGGCGGTATTTTTCCGCCCATCGTCTATAGCTACCAGATGATGGAAGTGCTTGGGTATCCTGATGATCATCCGCTGCGCCGCGATTGCGAAAACGCGCTGGAAAAGCTGCTGGTGACGCGCCCGGATGGCAGCGTGTATTGCCAGCCGTGCCTCTCGCCCGTGTGGGATACCGCGTGGAGCACGATGGCGCTCGAACAGTCGATGATCGTGCCCGATGCCGAGGCGAACGAAAGCGCCGCCGATGCCGCTCAACCGCTGCTTGCGCGCGCGGAACTGGAGCGCAGGATCGGTCAGGCCTACGACTGGCTCGCCGAGCGCCAGGTGGACGACATCAAGGGCGACTGGATCGAAAACGTGAAGCCCGACGTGCCGCCGGGCGGCTGGGCTTTCCAGTACGAGAACCCGTATTACCCGGACATCGACGATAGCGCCGTGGTGGTGGCGATGCTGCATCGCCGTGGCCGTCTGCAGAAGCAGATCACGGGCGCGGACCCGTATGCCGCGCGCGTGACGCTCGCGCTCGACTGGATGCGCGGCCTGCAATCGCGCAACGGCGGTTTCGCCGCCTTCGACGCGGATTGCGACCGTCTGTATCTGAATGCGATTCCGTTCGCCGATCACGGCGCGCTGCTCGATCCGCCGACCGAAGACGTTTCCGGCCGCGTGCTGCTGTGCTTTGGCGTGACCGGCCGCGAAGAGGACAAGGCGTCGCTCGCGCGCTGCATCGACTACATCAAGACGACGCAGCGCCCGGACGGTAGCTGGTGGGGCCGTTGGGGCACCAACTATATCTACGGTACGTGGAGCGTGCTGGCGGGCCTCGCGCTGGCTGGCGAAGATCCGTCGCAGCCGTATATCGCCCGCGCGCTGGCCTGGCTGCGCGCGCGCCAGCATGCGGATGGCGGCTGGGGCGAAACCAACGACAGCTATATCGATGCCAGCCTCGCCGGCACGAATGGCGGCGAAAGCACGTCGAATTTCACGGCATGGGCGCTGCTCGCGCAGATGGCGTTCGGCGATTTCGAGTCGGATTCCGTGCAGCGCGGGATTGCCTATCTGCTTTCCGTGCAGGATGGCGAAGGCTTCTGGTGGCATCGCTCGCACAATGCGCCGGGTTTCCCGCGCATCTATTACCTGAAGTATCACGGCTATACCGCGTACTTCCCGCTCTGGGCGCTGTCGCGTTATCGCCGCCTGGCGGGCGCTGGACAAACCACCGCGAAGGCAGAAGCGCTGGCCGCCTGAGCTTCGCGCGATGCCCACACAGACGCCACCTTCCGGGGTGGCGTTTTTTTATCGCCATATAGTTCGAAATGCTAATTAAATGAATGTCTTCGCGCTTGTGCAATTGATTAATAAATGCTTTCAATAAAATTAATTTTTAATTCTGAAGGCAACGTAATCTTCTGCCGAAAGCCGCAATAAAAATTCGAAAAAAAGGCCTAATTGTTTCGCCCAAAGTGTCGATAAAGCGCTGGAGTGCGTCGACAACCGGCGCAACGTTGCCGGAATAAGGGCGAGGAACATGAACGGTTTGCTGCAAACGGTACGCTTCAAGATCATCGCGGCGATGGCCACTTGCGTCGTCATCATCGCGCTCATCGGCGCTTTTAGCGCCTCGACGATTTCGGGGCTGAATCAGACGGTGCTCGACGAGTATTCCGGCACGGTCGTGCCGATCCGCGATCTGGGCGACGTGCGCGCCTCGGCGATCGACGCGCGTCTGCAACTGACGCGCATCGCCATGAACCGTGATGCGGCGCAGACCCGCACGGCGGCCCAGGCCGTCGACCGCGACCTCGCGCAGATGAGCAAGGCGTGGACGGACTACTATCCGGCGCGCGTGAGCGGCGCGGACGAGCGGGCGATTGCGGACAAGATCGACGCGGCCATGGCGCCGTTCCGCGACGGCTCGAACCAGAGCATGCAGCGCTACAACGCGGGCGACTACGACGGCGGCCTGCAACTGGAAAAGGATCACACCGCGCTCGCGCAAAACCTGCAGGATCTGTTGAACCAGGACATCGCCATCAACGACGACGAAGCGCAGGCTTTCGCCGCCGGCTCCGAGCACCACGCCCATGTGGCGCTGATGGTGGCGGTCGCGCTCGTGCTGGCGGGCCTGGCGGTGGCTTTTGCCGCTTCGGTATTCCTGCTGCGCGTGATCATGCGTCCGCTGAACGGCGCGATCACGGTGGCGAATACGATCGCGGGCGGCTGCCTCGAAAGCGAGATCGACGCCAGCGCGGGCGGTGAATTCGGCGAGTTGCTGCGTGCGCTCAAGCGCATGGACGGCCAGCTTGCGGGCATCGTGCGCGGCATTCAGGATTCGACCGAATCGGTGGCGCTGGCGGCGCGCGAGATCGCGGCCGGCAACCTCGACCTGTCGGCGCGCACCGAAGAGCAGGCCGCTTCGCTCGAAGAAACCGCCGCGAGCATGACCGAGATCACCGAGACCGTGAAGCAGAACGCCGATAACGCCCGCGCCGCCAACGGCCTCGCCGGCAATGCCAACGAGCTGGCCAGCGGCGGCGATTCGGCCGTGCAGGAGATGGTCGGCACGATCCGGCAGATCAGCGGCAGCTCGCACAAGATTTCGGAGATCACGGGCGTGATCGAAGGCATTGCGTTCCAGACCAATATCCTGGCGCTCAACGCCGCGGTGGAGGCGGCGCGGGCGGGCGAGCAGGGCCGCGGCTTCGCGGTGGTCGCGAGCGAAGTGCGCAGCCTCGCGCAGCGCTCGGCCACGGCGGCGCGCGAGATCAAGGAGCTGATCAACTCGTCGGTGACGATGATCGAGGGCGGCGCGCAGCAGGCCGGGCGCGTGAGCGACACGATGGGCCAGGTGCGCGAGGCGATCAAGCGCGTGTCGGATATCGTCGCGGAAATTTCGTCGGCTTCGGAGGAGCAGAGCAAGGGCATCGAGCAGGTCAGTCAGGCGGTCACGCAGATGGACGAGGTCACGCAGCAGAACGCCGCGCTCGTCGAACAGGCGGCCGCGGCGGCGCAGTCGCTCGAACAGCAGGCGGACACGCTCAAGCGCGCCGTGGGCGTCTTCAGCTTCGCGCAGGCCGCGCGCCAGGCCTTCGCGGGCGCGCCGCATGGCCAGCCCGGCCAGCGCCTGCAGCCCAGTCTGGGCTGATGCCGCACTGAATAGCGGCAACCAGGGTTCATCCCGTTCAAGCTTCGCCGCGCCCGGCCGTTATCACAATTGAGGCAGCATGAAAGCGGGCGCAGTTTGAACGGGGACGGATCGCGCAGCTTTCAGGCGCGGCCGAGCGCAGGCGCACAGGAAAACTCGCGCAAGACGACGCAAATCACCAGACAAAACCCATGAAGACGATTCAACCAGGCGTTGACGAACGCACCACGCTGACCAGCAACAACCGATTAGAACTCCTTCTGTTTCGTCTTGGCGAGGCGCGTCCCGGCGCCGGGCGTGGCCTGTATGGCATCAACGTGTTCAAGATCCGCGAGATCGTGACGATGCCCGAAGTCACGCCGATCGCCGGTTCCCCCGCGCATCTGGTGGGCGCCGTGGATATTCGCGGGCAGATCATTCCGGTGATCGACATTGCATCGCTGATCGGCTCGCCTTCGGACAAGCCGCCCGCGATCCTGCTGGTGACCGAGTTCTCGCGCGGCACGCAGGCGTTCGCCGTCGATGAAGTGGAAGACATCATCCGTCTCGAATGGAAGGAAGTGCTGAGCGCGGAATCGAGCGGCACGTCGGGCTATGTGACGGGTATCGCGCGCATCGACGCGGGCGACGGTCAAACGCGTCTTGCGCAAGTGCTCGACGTCGAGCAGGTGATGCGCGATGTGTTCCCCGAGCAGCACGAGGACGTCAAGCCGGAAGCCGTGGGCGACGCGCTGCGCACGGAAGGCGGCCGGATTCTCGCCGCCGACGATTCGGGCTTTGCGCGTGCGCTGCTGGGCCAGGCGCTGACCGCACTCGACGCGCCGCATGTGATCGCCTCGAACGGCGAAATGGCGTGGCAAATGCTGCTGAAGATCGCCGATGAAGCCGCGCATGAAAACGTGCCGGTTCGCCAGAAGATTTCCCTCGTCATCACCGACCTGGAAATGCCGGAAATGGACGGCTTCATGCTCACGCGCAAGATCAAATCCGATGCGCGCCTGAAGCATATTCCCGTGATCATTCATTCGTCGCTCACGGGCGCGGCAAACGAAACGCATGCGCGCAATGCGGGCGCGAATGGCTATGTGACGAAGTTCGCGCCGGCGGAATTGTCGGCGGCGATCCGCAAGGCGCTGGCGGCCTGAGCCCGGCGCGTGCCGATCGATACAAAGAACCCTGTAAAACTACACGCTACGCGGTAAAAAAGCGGTTCTCTCTGTTCCATGCGCCGGCAACATGGCCATGGAACCTCTCCGTACCGGCCTTGAGGCATCGACCTTAGGGCCGGTTTTTTTCGTCTGCAGAAAACGTCGATGCCGGCCGCAGTCCGCGTGCGCCTGCCTTAGAATGAGTTCCCCTGTTAATGTCGTTGGGCCTTACGGCGTGCTTTCGCACGACCTTGCCCATCACGGAGCGCATCCATGTCCGTAGCATCGAAAGCCCCTTCCACGACCCGCGAAATCTGGCTGATCCGCCACGGCGAAACCGAGTGGAGCCGCAGCGGGCAGCACACGGGCCGCACCGATATCGGACTCACCGAACATGGCCGCGAACAGGCGCGCGCGCTGGCGACGCCGCTGGGCGCGCAGCATTTCGATGCGGTGCTCACGAGCCCGATGTCGCGCGCGATCGAAACCTGCAAGCTGGCGGGGCTGGGCGAGCAACTGGTGGTGTCGGCTGACCTGCACGAATGGGATTACGGCATTTACGAAGGCCGCAAAACGGCCGAGATTCGCGAGACCGAACCCGACTGGAGCGTCTGGCAATCGCCGATACCGCAAGGCGAAAATCTCGCGCAGATTCAAGCGCGTGCGCGTGGTGTCGTCGACGCGCTGCTGACGATGCTTGGCGACAGTGGCCGGATTGCGGTGTTTTCGCACGCGCATTTTCTGCGCGTGCTGGCGGGCTGCTGGATCGGCAATTCGGCGTTGCTGGGCGCGCATCTCTATCTGGATACGGCGTCGATCAGCATGCTGGGTTTCGATCGCGAAAACCGCGCGATCCGGCGCTGGAACGCGAAGCCGTAAGGGTGCGAATAAGCGTGCGGCGCGCGGCACGGGTTATCGACGCCAGCCGTGAAAGGCTTGCGGAGCGGGGCGCGAATCGAAGGATGTTCTAACTGGCTGATGCTGGGCCGATCCTGCGAGGCGTTGCACGTTATCCGTGTTTGTTGCGCGCGGCGGATTGTGGCTGAGCTGATCGTGGCTGAGCTGGTTGTGGCTGAGTTGCGTCAGGCTGGCCGAGGCGGTTGCACGGCGTTGATCGCTTGAGGCGACAGCCGTATGAGCCGGGCTGCGTTGCGCCGACTGCCCCAGCCGCTGCAAACTGGCCGACGCTGTTTTGCGTTGTTCGCTGAGCGCAGGCGCCGTGCTGCCGCCGGGCGTGTGCGTATGGATATGGCCGTCGTGATCGACGACGATCTTGCCGTTGTCCCACGCCACACCACTATTCGTGCGCCGGTTCACCACAATGCCCTTGCTGTTCGTGCTGAAGTCGCCGTTATGAATGTTGCCGCTGATATCGAATTCGGCCGCGCCCGCGCGGCCGGTTCGCGCGTTATAACCGGCCACCTGTCTGCCGGCTGTGTAGTCGCCGCTGTAGCGATTGCCGGTGATGCCGCCGCGCGCGACGCCTGACATGCCAGTCGACGGATTGTAGAAAGCGCCCCGGCGGCCTGCTGCGTAATCGCCGCTATAAGGGTTGTACGCGCCCGCGCGGCCGCCGTAATAACGTGCGCCGGTGTGCGGATTAAAGCCATATCCGCGTGATGCGGCCCAACTTGTGCCGGTCCACGGATTCCATCCCGCTGCGTGCGTGACGCTGGCCTCGCCCCAACGGCCGTAGAAGTTCGCGTGGCTGATATTGGCGTAGTTCCAGCAGTAGGGGCCGTAGTGCCAGTAAGGGCCCCAATACGGCGCGGCTGCGCCCCAGATCGCGCCTGCTGCGAAACCGAATGCGAAGCCTTCAACCGCGCTCCAGGCGACGCTCGCGCCGTATCCATAGGTGACGGGATAGCCGTAGTACACCGCGCCAACGTAAGGCGTATACACATAACCGGTGCCGTAGACGACCGTGCCATCGGCGCTGACCACGACACCGAGATAGCCCGGCGTATAGCCCATAACGACGACATCGGGCGTGACCTTATAAATACGCACGAAAGTCACATAGTAGAGCGGCGAGCCAGGCGGAATCGTATAGATGGCGGCGGGAACGGAGATGGCTACCGTCCACATACCCGTAGGCGTCGGCGAGACGAACCATATGCCGTTACTCACCGCGTAATAAGAACCTCCAGCACTCCTGATGATGGGCGTTGCGCTGTTGACCGCGTATTGAAGCGACGTGCCCGCGATGGGCACGAACGCCGGTTTGCCGTCGTAATGCACGGTCAGTGTCGCTTTGCTTCGCGAAACGGTCGCGGTTTTGGGTATCGTCGCAGCAATCGCCGATGCTCTGGCTTGCGGCGTGCCCGGCACGGCGGCGAGCACATCCGCCTGGGAATCCTGCTGCGCGATCTTCGCGAAATCCGGCGGCAACTCGCTGCCGGGCACATATTGCCAGGGGCCGGACAATTGCGGCGCGCTGAACCAGCGTCCTGAAAGCAGCAGATAGTTGGTGTGCGTGACGGGATCGAGAAACACCGCATGATCTGCGTTCGCGAGCGTCAGCAACTTCGTGCCTTCGACCGCGACAAACTGCGGAGCGCCGTTCGTCACAATCAATTCGGCAGGTTGTGTCGTCATGAGGACGGCTGGCGCGCGTGCGGGCGTGACGCCGTCGCTGGGCAACATGGGATCGGCGGCAGTGGTGGTGGCCGTTTCGCTGGCGGCTTCGATCACCGGTTGCGGCGTGTGTGCACTTTGCGCCCAGCTTGAACCGGCCGTATCGGATCGATACCAGTAACCGGCTGCGTGCAGATAGAACGCGCCATTGGAATCGCGCAACAACATCGCGCGCGCGTTGATGGCGCGCTCGATCCCACTGCTGCCGATCTTGCGCCATGCAGGATCGCCATCCACGAGTACGAGCAAGGTCGGCGAACTGGCGAACAAGATTTGTGGCACGGCGTTTTGCGTGGGCACATGTTCCGATTGCGCAATGCGTTGTTGAGCGAGGAGTTCGTCCTGACTCAGCGTGAGGCCGGCTGGCGGAATGCGCCTTTGCAGCGCGGAGCGGATGCGGCTGGCGGCGTTGGGATCGGTGGGCACGTCCACGCCTTCGATGGCGATCTGGCTCAGATGAACGTTGCCGCTTTTCTTATCGCTTTGCGTGCGGGCCGAAAATCGCACGTCGCCGTAAGTGGGGGCTTCGTTTTTGGCATTCATTGCAACGGCGGCATGCGCCTGAATGCGCTTGTCGGTCCATTGCTCGATGGCGGGTTGATAAAGTTCGCCGTGTTCGCTTTCGGTATCGAAACCCACAGGCCAAACGAGTTCAGTTTTGCGCGGCGACAGGTTCGGGTGATCCACGTAGCGCACAAACGGAACAAGACTCAGGCAGGCGATGGCCGCCACCAGCATGATGAAATTTTTCTTTGCATATGACATGTTGACTCCGTGAGAAAGTCGAGCCGACTTCTCTTCTTTCCCCGCTTGCCGTTGCCTGAAACGTGCTAATGCTTTTGTGTTCATGCAACCGATGCATGCAGGCGATTCATGCAGTAAGGACTGCGTGATGAATACGAAAGCATCGTGCAAATTTTGCGATAGTTAGTCAACCGAGCGCGCAACGAAACCGGTGTTTCGATCAGGAAAATCAGGACATTTCTGTGTGATGAACGAAGGCAGGCATGATTATTGAGAAAGCGGATGTTATGGTGCGGTCACGATGGCGTCACTGCTTTAACACTGCATAGCAGCAATCGAGCTTTCCATAGCAGAACAAAATCGTTCAGCCTGGCGGCTAAATCCCGAAAGATGACGTGATCGATACTTCGTCACTTTTCACGGGAAACGATCATGAGCCAGAACGCCGCCGCATCCGCCGACGCCATCAAGTTCGCCTACTGGGTGCCCAATGTGAGCGGCGGGCTCGTCGTCAGCAAGATCGAGCAGCGCACCGACTGGAGCCTCGAATACAACCAGAAACTTGCGCGCACGGCCGAGGCGGCGGGTTTCGAATACGCTTTGAGCCAGATTCGCTTTACCGCCGGTTATGGCGCGCAATATCAGCACGAATCGGTTTCGTTTAGTCAGGCGTTATTGCACGCCACGGAAAAGCTCAAGGTGATCGCCGCGATTCTGCCGGGGCCGTGGAATCCAGCCGTGGTGGCCAAGCAGATTTCGACCATCGACCATATTTCCAACGGGCGTATTGCAGTCAATATCGTGAGCGGATGGTTCAAGGACGAATTCACCTCGATAGGCGAACCGTGGCTGGAGCATGACGAACGTTATCGCCGGTCGAATGAGTTTATTCGCGCGCTGCGGGGCATCTGGACCCAGGACGATTACACCTTCAAGGGCGATTTCTATCGCTTCAACCAGTACACGCTAAGCCCGAAGCCGGTGCAAAAGCCGCACCCGGAAATATTCCAGGGCGGGAGTTCGCGCGCTGCGCGTGACAATGCCGCGAGCGTGTCCGACTGGTATTTCACGAACGGCAATACGGTCGAGAACATCAAGGCGCAGATCGACGATATTCGTGCAAAAGCGGCACAGAACAATCACCAGGTTCGCATCGGCGTGAATGCTTTCGTGATTGCGCGCGATACCGAAGAAGAGGCGCGCGCGGTGCTCGACGATATCGTGCGCAACGCGCATGTCGAAGCCGTGCAGGCGTTCGGCAGTGCGGTGAAGGAGGCGGGCAAGGCCTCGCCCGAAGGCGAGGGCAACTGGGCGAAATCGACGTTCGAGGATCTCGTGCAGTACAACGATGGCTTTCGCACCAATCTGATCGGCACGCCGGAGCAGATCGCGCAGCGTATCGTCGCGCTGAAAGACGTGGGCGTCGATCTCGTGCTCACGGGTTTTCTGCACTTTATCGAAGAAGTCGAATACTTCGGCAAGAAGGTATTGCCGCTCGTGCGTGAACTGGAGCGCGAGCGGGAAGTGCAGCCTGCGTAAGCGCTCAACCTCCCGCCCCTCAACGCGGCAGCGGCTTCTTGATCGGATCGTGTTCGCCGGCGATCGCGAATACGAGAATCTGCGCGGGTTCCGTCGCGCTCGCGTTACGCGCGACGATATGATGCGCGCCCGGCGGCTCGTACCACGCCTCACCCGGGCCATACACATGCGCGGGCGAGCCTTCGAGTTGCGATTCGATATGACCTTGCGTCACATACGCGAAGATCGAGCCCGGATGCATATGCGGGTCCGAATTCTGCCCCGGCGCGAAGGTCACGGTCGCCATCAGCACGTTCTTGCCTGGCGCCTCTGGAATCGCCTGCTTGAGCACCGGCGTGATTTTCTCGCCAGCGGCGGACGACGCGTCGCTATCGTGCGCCTGCACGATCCCGCCGCCGGCCAGCGCGGCCAGCCCGAACGCCGCCGCAGCGGCGCGCACGACTATCGAACGTGATTTCATGACACGCTCCTTCACGCCGGCATCTTGCGAAACGCGATCGCAAAACGGTTCCAGCTATTGATTGCGCTGATCAGCAGCGTGAGATCGACGATCTCGGCTTCGCTGAAATGCGGCTGCACGGTTTCCCAGACTTCGTCGGGCACGTGATCGTGCGAGACCAGCGTGAGCGCTTCGGTCCAGGCGAGCGCCGCGCGTTCGCGTTCCGTGAAGAAAGGCGTTTCGCGCCAGACCACCACGGTCGCCAGGCGGCGCTCGGTTTCGCCGCCTTTGCGCGCGTCCGTCGTGTGCATATCGACGCAGTAGGCGCAGCCGTTGATCTGCGAAGCGCGCAGGCGCACGAGTTCGGCGAGCGGCTTTTCGATGTTGCTTTTCTCGATGCGCTCTTCCAGTGCGAGCATCGCCTTGATGGCGTGCGGGTTGGCGCGATAGAAGTCCAGACGCTGTTGCATGGCGATTCCTTTTCGGTGAGTGCGCCGCGTGGCGCGATGGAATGCATAGTAGGCGTCGATGCGGCTATGTCAAATGACCAATCCACGGCTATTCGAGGTAGCCACTTGACGCGCCCGAGCGGCGGGCCGCGCGGCGCGCCAGGCCGGAATCTGGTAGCATCCGCGCTTTCGTCCGTCCAGGCCGCGCACGCATTGCCGATGCCGTCTGCGCCGCCTGTTCTTCCGGTTCTCCTCGTCGTTTCCGGTTCGCCCGCCTGCTACCGCTCGCGTTGGCTCACGCCACCGCGCTTGCGCCTGCTTGCGATCCGCGCAATCGACCCTTATTTGCCAATCGACTCGCACCATGGAATCCGCCCGTTCCGGCTTGAGCCGCCTGTCTACGCTGCGCAGCGAATTGCTCGCCGGCATCACCTCGTCGTTTGCGCTCGTGCCCGAGTGCATCGCCTTCGCGCTCGTCGCGCATCTGAATCCGCTGATGGGTCTCTACGGCGCGTTCTTTATCTGCACGATCACGGCGCTGTTCGGCGGCCGGCCCGGGATGATTTCCGGCGCGGCCGGCTCGATGGCGGTGGTGATCGTCGCGCTGGTGGTGCAGCACGGCGCGCAATACCTGTTCGCGACGGTCGTGCTCGGCGGTCTGCTGATGATCCTGTTCGGCGCGCTGCGTCTGGGCAAACTGATCCGTATGGTGCCGCATCCGGTGATGCTGGGCTTCGTCAATGGCCTGGCGATCATCATCGCGCGCGCGCAATTCGAGCATTTCAAGGCGCCCGGTCCGAACGGCATGGAATGGATGCACGGCCAGGCGCTCGCGCTGATGGTGGGTCTCGTTGCGCTGACCATGGCGATCGTGTTCGTCATGCCGCGTTTGACGAAGGCGCTGCCGCCCGCGCTGGTGGCGATCGTCGGCGTGGGCGCGGCGGCGGCGCTGCTGCACCTGCCTGCGCGCACGCTCGGCGACATGGCGCACATCGCGGGCGGCCTGCCCGCGTTCAGCCTGCCGGCCGTGCCGATGAACCTGGAGACGCTGCGCATCGTGCTGCCGTATGCGGTGCTGATGTCGCTGGTCGGCCTGCTGGAAACGCTGCTCACGCTCAATCTCACCGACGATGTGACGAACTCGACCGGTCAGCCCAATCGCGAATGCGTGGCGCTGGGCGCGGCCAATATCGCTGCGGGCATGTTCGGCGCGATGGGCGGTTGCGCGATGATCGGCCAGACCGTCATCAACCTGGGTTCGGGCGGCCGCGGCCGTCTTTCGGGCGTGACGAGCGGCGTGATGATCCTGCTGTTTATCCTGTGCCTTTCGCCGCTGATCGAGCGGATTCCGCTTGCGGCGCTGGTGGGCGTGATGTTCGTGGTGGCGGGGCAGACCTTCGCGTGGGGTTCGCTGCGCGTGCTGCATAAGGTGCCGCGCAACGACGCGCTGGTGATTATCGCGGTCACGGTCATCACCGTCTGTACCGATCTCGCGACGGCCGTGATGTGCGGCATCGTGATCGCCTCGCTGAATTTCGCATGGCAGCACGCGCGCGAATTCCGCTGCGACATGCGCGATGAGGCGTCGGGCGAGCGCGTCTACACGCTGCGCGGCACCTTGTTCTTCGCTTCGGCGGCGCAGTTCCAGACGCTGTTCGATCCGGCGCGCGATCCGCAGCAGGTGCGCCTCGACTGCGCGCATCTGCATGTGGCCGATCACTCGGCGATTGCCGCGCTGGAAGCGGTGCAGGCGCGCTACGAGCGCGCGGGCAAACACGTTGCGTTCGCGAATCTGTCGCCGCGTTGCAGCGGCCTGCTCGCGCGCGCGGATGCCGAGGTGCGGGTTTCGGCGTAAGCCCGCGCTCAATACACCTTGAACACGCGGCCCGTCTGCACGCCTTCGACGCTGCGCTGGTAGGCCAGCGCAGCACGCTTTGCACTCACGCTCTCGAAGCCCGGAAAGAACGGCCCATACGACGGCAGCGATTCCGTCAGCACGGTCGGGCTCACCACATTGATACGGCGATCGCGGCGCAGCTCGGTCGCCGCCGCGCGCACGAAGCCTTCGAGCGCCGCGTTGACGGTGGTGGCGTTCACGCCCTGCGCAATCGGCTCCTCGCCGACGATACCGCTCGTCAGCGTGATCGAGCCGCCGTCGTTGAGATAGTGCTGGCCGATCAGCGCGAGCCGTACCTGACCCAGCAGTTTGTCCTGCAGGCCGATATTGAACTGCGCGGTGCTCATCTGCGCGAACGGCCCGAAATGCAGGTGTCCTGCCGCCGACACGATCGCATCCACCTTGCCGACTTCGCGAAACAGCGCCTCGACGCTGTCGTCGCGCGTGATATCGGCGCGAAAATCGCCGCTGTTACGGCCGACGGTCACGACCGTATGGCCCGCGCCGAGGGTTTCCACGACCGCGCGCCCGACGGCGCCGCTGGCGCCCACCACGATGATCTTCATCTGCATGTTCTCCATGAACGGATAGGGAAGGGCTTCACTATCCGCCTGACACCAGAAAGAATAAATGGACGATAATTTCGTTCACTTGAAACTACGGGTACGTAATCATGGATCGCCTGCGCAGCCTGGAAGTCTTCGTGAGCGCCGTGGAGCGTGGCAGTTTCAGCGCCGCCGCGCGCGAGCTCGACCTGAGCCCGGTGATGGTGGGCAAGTACGTGCGGCAACTGGAAACGCATCTGGGCGCGCAACTGCTCCAGCGCAACACGCGCGTGCAGAGCCTGACCGACGCGGGCCGGCGCTTTTACGAGGAAAGCCGCAAGGTGCTGGAGCAACTGGCGCTGGCGGAGGCCTCGGTGGAAAGCCTGCGCGCCGAGCCGCGCGGACGCCTGCGCATCACCGCGGCGACCACGGTGGGCGCGTGCGTGATCGCGCCGCTGGCGGCCGAATATCAGAACGCGCATCCGCAGGTACGCATCGACCTCGATCTGAGCAATAGCGTGGTCGATCTCGTCGATGAGGGCTTCGATGTGGCGGTGCGCATCGGCGATCTGGGCGCGGATCTGAATCTGGTGGCGCGGCCAATCGGGCAGTACCGCATGGCGATCTGCGCCTCGCCCGATTATCTGGCGCGCCACGGCACGCCGCGCACGCTCGACGATCTGGCCGCGCATCGCTGCATCGGCCATTCGATCTGGGACCGGCGCAATGGCTGGCGGCTCGCAGGCCTCGCCGGAGAAAACCGCTGGCCCGAAGACACCACGTTCCTCTGCAACGATGGCCTCGCGCTGCGCCAGGCGGCGCTTTACGGCGCGGGTTTGCTGCTGCAACCGGCGATTCTCGTCGCCGACGATCTGGCGGCCGGGCGCCTCGTGAGCGTGCTGCAAGAGGCGACGCCGGTTGGGCGGCCGGTGCATGCGCTGTATCGGCAGGACCGGCAGCCGCTGCCGAAAATCCGCAGCTTCGTGCGCTTTCTGGAGGAGCGGGCGAAGGCGTGGCTGGAGTAACGCCAACCCTGCCTTACGCCCGCCAGTTTCAGAACAGATTGAACGGCATGCCGATCACCAGGCGATATTCCATATTGTTCGGGTCCGAGTAGTACTTCGAACCGTGATGCCACATCGCCGAGAGCGCGATCTTCGTATCCTTGAAGCGCCCGCTCTGGATCGTGTACGAAGGAATAAAGCCGAATTCATGATGCGAGCCGTGCACGGGCTGACCGTCGCGCCAGTAGAGCCCATACAGCGCGCTGCCAGCGGGATTCGCCGCCGCGCCCGCCGAACCATCCGCGCCCCAGCCCAGCGCATACCAGAGCATCGCCTTGGCGCCTGGCAATCCTGAATATTTACCGTCGAAGCCATAGCGCACCTGGAATGACTTTTCGTGCGGCGCGTTGTAATCCACGTCCATCGAATTCACGAGATAAATGCCGTTGGTCTCGTTCACGTAATCGAAGAACTGGTCGCCCAGAATCTGGTGATAGCCGAGCAGCAGCGAATGCGCGCCGTGCTGCGCCGCCAGTGACAGGCTGTACGCGTTATTGTTGATATGGCCTTCGAGACCGCCTCCCACGCTATGCGTCGAATAGAGATTGGCGAAGCCGGTCCATTTGAGCGTCGAAGGATCGCCGATGCTGTGCTGCACCGATCCATAGAATTGCCGCCAGACGCTATCGGCCTGATTCGCGTACAGCGACACGCTGCCATTCGGGCTGTAATCCCAACTGCCGCCCGCGAAGCTGAAACGCTTGAAGGTCACGCCGCCATAAGACGTCGAGAGATCGACGAGATTGGTGTGGCCGCGCGGGTCGACTTTCGTGAAACTGCCGCCTTGCAGCACCATATTGGCGATGTCCTTGCTCACGATCGAGACGCCGAGGAACGTCGGCGGCAGCGCGCGATTGTCGTGCGGCTCGAAGAACGGATTGTTGTCCGTCATCTGCAGGCCGTATTTGACGACCGTATCCGCGACGCGCGCCTTCACGTCGTAAATGCCCGGATAGGCCCACGCGAGCTGGTTCGCGCCGCCGCCATCTTTGCCCACGTGCACCATATTGCCCGCGCCCTGGCCGCCGTCGAGCTTGAACGCGCCATAGAGCGACGCGTCGACGCCAAAGCCAATCGGCCCTTGCGTGAAGCCCGAGGTGTAATCGAGCATCGCGCCTTGCACCCACGCGTGGCGATGCGGGCCGCCCGCGACGTCCTGCACATCGGCGTAATTGCGCAGATTGAGCGCGAGATGACTATCGCCGATAAAGCCTTTGCTGGCGGCCTGGCCCGATTGCGTGCCCGGCGGATTGTCGGCGCGCACGGTCTCGTTGGCGCTTTCCTGCGGCATGCCGGAGGCGAGCGTTTCAGCGGCGTTGGGCGCGAGCAGCGGATCGACGCTCGATACGGGCGGCGGCGTTTGCACGTTGTTGACGGCGGCTGAGGCTTGCGATTGAGCTTTTTGCGCGTTTTGTGTGGTTTTGCGCTTGCTCTTGCGCGTGTGGCGAGTTGCGGGCTTCGATGCTGGAGGCGTCGTAGCGATGGGTATCGTTGCGGGTGCAACGGTCGTGGCAGCGCTGGGCTTCGTATCGTCGGCGCAAGCGGATGTCGCGCCCAGCGACGCGGCCAGTGCAAGCGTGGCGAGCGCCATGGCGCTCTTGCGGTTGATCGGGGAATGCTTCATCGTCGGTCTCGTCTCATGTTGTCGTTAGAATGGGCAATCGATTCATTCGATAAGGATTGCCAGGTGGTTTGAATGTCCGCATGACGAAAAACGCGGACGCTTCAGTCAATCGGTTAGTCGGTCAGGCCGCGCCCGTGCGGATGCCAGCAGGCGGCCAGCGTCTGCTCCTCGCTCGCACGGAGCAGCGGTGGCGTGCGCGTGGCGCAGGTCTCGCTGGCGCGCGGGCAACGCGTGCGGAATGCACAACCCGATGGCGGATTGAGCGGCGAGGGAATCTCGCCGCTCAACGTCAACGCCGCGCTGCGCCGCGTGCGCGCCAGAGCAGGATCGGGCACCGGCACCGCGTCGAGCAGCGCGCGCGTATAGGGATGACGCGCACCGCCATACACGGCCTCGCAATCGCCGATCTCCATCACGCGGCCCAGATACATCACCATCACGCGATGGCTGATGGTTTTCACCACCGCAAGGTCGTGCGCGACAAACAGCAGCGAAAGCGCGCGCTCGCGCTGCAGATCGCGCAGCAGATTGACGATCTGCGCCTGGATCGACACGTCGAGCGCGGAAACCGGTTCGTCGCAGATCACCAGACCCGGATCGCCGATCAATGCCCGCGCGATGCCCACGCGCTGGCACTGTCCGCCTGAGAATTCGTGCGCGCGCCGCGCCGCGTGCTGCGCATTGAGGCCGACCCGTTCGAGCATCGTCAGCACGCGCCGCTCGATCTCCTTGCGGCCCAGTTGCGATGTATGCGTGCGCAACGGTTCGGCAACGATCTCGCCAATCGACATGCGCGGATCGAGCGACGCCAGCGGGTCCTGAAAGATCATCTGCACGTCGCGGCGCAGCGTGTCGAGCTGGCGTTGTGTGCCCGATACCGTTTCCGCGCCGCGCCAGTTCACGCTGCCGGCCGCGACGGGCGCGAGGCCAATCAGCGCACGCGCGAGCGTGGATTTACCGCAGCCCGATTCGCCGACGAGTCCCAGCGTTTCGCCGCGTCTCACGTCGAACGACACGCCGTTGACCGCGTGCAGCGTGGCCTTCTGCCAGGGCCAGCCGCCGCGTGCGACCTGAAAATTCACGCTGAGATTGCGCACGCTCAGGAGCGTTTGCGCGTGAGACGAATCGGTGTGTTCGCTCACGGCGGGGAGGGTGAAATCGCTCATAGGCCGACTCCAGGCGTGGATTGCAGCAGGATTCCGGCGTCCAGATGGCAGGCGCGCGCGCGTGCGCCATCGGCGTACAGCGGCGGCACTTCGCGCTGGCAACGCTCGAAGGCATGCGCGCAACGCGGTGCAAAGGCGCAGCCCATGCCTGCGCCGCCAGGCAAGGGCGGATTGCCGGCAATCGTGCGCAGCGGCGCGCCGATGGGCGCATCGAGGCGCGGCAACGCGCCCAGCAAACCTACGGTGTACGGATGCTGCGGCCGCGCGAAGAGCGCATCGACGCGGGCTTTTTCGACAGCGCGGCCCGCGTACATCACCATGATGTCGTCGCAGAGTTCGGCGACCACGCCCATGTCGTGCGTAATCAGAAGAATCGCGGTGCCGCGCTCGCGGTTCATCTCGCGCAGCAAGGCCATGATCTGCGCCTGCACGGTAACGTCGAGCGCGGTGGTGGGTTCGTCGGCGATCAGCACGTCGGGCTCCATCATCAGCGCCGTGGCGATCAGCACGCGCTGGCGCATGCCGCCCGAAAACTCATGCGGATACATGCCGATACGGCGCGCGGCATCGGGAATGCGCACGCGTTCGAGCGCTTCGATGGCGCGCGTGCGTGCCTCGCGGCGCGTGAGGCGGCGATGTTGCTGCAAGGCCTCGGTCATTTGCCGTTCGATCGTCAGGAACGGATTGAGCGAGGTCATCGGGTCCTGGAAGATCATGGCGATGCGGTCGCCGCGAATGCGGTTGAGCGCGGCGGGTTTCATCGCGAGCAGGTCTTCGCCGCGCAGCCGCGCCTGACCGAAGGTCTGGCCGTTCGACGCCAGCAGGCCGAGCATCGCCATCACGGTCTGGCTTTTGCCCGACCCCGATTCGCCGACGATGCCAAGCGTGCCGCCCGCTTCGAGCGCGAACGACACGTCATGCACTACGGTCACGGGCGGCCCGTCGCGGCGCGCGAAGCGTACGCCCAGGTGGTTGACTTCGAGCAGGGCCATTTCAGCGCTCCTTGGGATCGAGCGCGTCGCGCAGGCCGTCGCCCACGAAGTTCACGCAGTAGAGCGTCGCGCACAGCATGCAGGCGGGACCGATGAGCAGCCACGGCATGGCGTCGAGTTTCTGCGCGCCGTCCTGGATCAGCACGCCCCAGCTGGTCATCGGCTCCTGCACGCCAAGGCCGAGAAACGACAGCACCGATTCGGTCAGCACGATGCCAGGCACGGTGACCGTCGCATAGATCGCGACGATGCCCGCGAGATTCGGCACGATATGCCGCGCGATAATCGCGGCGGGCCGCACGCCGATGGCGCGCGCCGCATCGACGAATTCACGCGTGCGTAGCGAGAGCGTTTGCCCACGCACCACACGCGCCATATCGAGCCATGAAAACGCGCTGATCGTCAGGACAACGAGATAAAATGCGCGGCCAAACAGCGTGACCATGAGAATGGCGATCAGCATGTACGGAATCGCGTACATCATGTCGACGATACGCATGAGGATGGCGTCCGTGCGTCCGCCCAGATAGCCCGCACTCGCGCCGTATATCACGCCCACGAGCGTGGAAACCAGCGTGCCCAGCAAGCCCACTTCGAGCGAGACGCGGCCGCCCACAAGCGTGCGGACCAGCAGATCGCGGCCCAGTTCGTCGGTGCCGAACCAGTGCGCGCCTTGCAGCGTAGGCGCAAGGCTGATGGCGCTCCAGTCGTTATCGGTGGGCGAATTCGGCAGTAGAAGCGGGCCGATAAAGCAGGCCAGCGCGATCAGCACGAGCATCGCGAAGCTCGCGAGCGCCGCGCGATGGCGCACGAAACGCGCGAGCGCGGGCGGCATGCGCCGTCCCGGTGCTGCATGCGGCGGCAAGGTGGAAAAAGTAGTCATGAGCTAGCCGGGGCTTCAGTAACGGATGCGCGGATCGAGCCACGCATAGGCGAGGTCGACGAGCAGGTTGAACAGCACGGCGCAAACGGTGGTCAGCACGACCAGACCGAGCACGAGCGTGTAGTCGCGATTCACCGCGCCGTTCACGACCAGTTGCCCGATGCCGGGCAGCGCGAACACGGACTCCGTCACCACCGCTGCCGTGATCGACGAAATGCACACGGGTCCGAGCAACGAAACCACTGGCATCAACGCGGGCCGCAGCGCGTGGCGCAGCACGATCGTGTGTGCGGGCAGGCCCTTGGCGCGCACAGTGCGAATGAAGTTGCCCGCAAGCACTTCGATCAGACTGCCGCGCATCACCCGCGCGATCGCGGCCATATTGATGATGACGAGCAGCGCGACGGGCAGCACGCGATGCGTCCAGTCGCCTTCGCCCCAGCCGCCGGCAGGCAGCCAGCCTGCGCCTTCGCGGGTCTTGAGCGTCACCGCAAACACCAGCACCAGAACGGGGCCAAGCACGAAAGGCGGCACCACATTGCCGAGATTGCCGAGCAGCATCACGGCATGATCGACCAGACTGTTGCGGCGCACGGCAGCCAGCGCGCCGAGCGCCACGCCGCACAGCACCGCCAGCGGAATCGCCACGCCGCCAATCCCGAAACTCACGGGCAGCGCCTTTTTCACGAGTTCGTTGACGGACCAGTCGGCGTAGCGGAACGAACTGCCCAGATCGCCCTGCAGCAGCGCACCCAGATAGCGCAAATACTGCTGCCACAAAGGCTCGTTCAGGTGATAACGCGCGTTGAGGTTGGCGAGCGCGGCGGGCGACAGCGCTCGTTCGGTGTCGAACGGGCCGCCTGGCGTTAGGTGCAGCAGCAGGAAGCAGGCGGTCACGACGGCGAGCACGGTGGGCACGGCCCAGAGCACACGGCGCAGGGTATAGGCGAACATGTCAGTGCTTGATGATGTACATGTCCTGCGAAGCGCGCTGATCGATATTGTTCGTGGGCGTATAGCCGCCCACGTACGATTTCACGAGTCGCGCACCCGAGTATTGATAAAGCGGCAACAGCGGCGTGTCGCGCATCGCCAGTGCGAACGCTTGCGTGAGCGTGGCGTTGCGCTGTGCGTCATCGGCTTGACGGTTGGCTTCGGCAACCTGATCGTCCACTTTCGGGTTGCAGGAACGCTGGTCGTTTTGCGGGCTGCCGCATTGGATCAGCGCGAAGAACGTCATTGCATCGTTGTAATCGGCATACCAGCCGTCGCGCGCGATCTGATAGGCGCCGTCGTGACGCTGCTTGAGCAGTACCTTGAATTCGATATTCTCGATCTTCGCGTTGACGCCGAGTTTCGTGTGCCATTCGCTCAACGCGAACAATGCGGTCTTTTTATAGAGTTCGTTGGTGTTGTAGGTCAGCGTGAAAGCAAGTGGTTTGGAATCCGAATAACCCGCCGATTTCAACAGGCCGCGCGCGGTTTCCACGCGTTTGCTCATCGGCCAGGCGGCCCATTCGGGCGTGAACGGCTGCGCGCCCTTCGTGCCTTCGACAATCAGCCCGTATGCGGGCTTTTCGCCGTTCTGCGTGATTTTCGCGGTCAGCAGATCGCGATCGAGCACCATCGAAAGCGCCTGGCGAACGCGCGCATCGCGCAGTGCGGGATCGGTATTGTTGAGTGCGTAATACACCGTGCCGATTTGCAGGCTGGGCCGCAATTCCGCGCCGAATTGCTTGACGAGTTGCGGATACTGCCCCGACGGCAATTGATACGTCATGTCGATCTGGCCGGACTGGAACATGCGCATGGCGGTTTCATCGCTTTCGATCGGCATCCATGTGACCTTGGTGATCGGCACATGCGCGTTGTTCCAGTAATGCGGATTGCGCACCAGCACGATGCGGTCGTTCGGGCGCCAGTCGGCGAGCATGTAGGGACCGTTGCTCACCAGATTTCCGGGACGCGTCCACGTTGCGCCGTATTTCGCGACCGTTGCGCGATCCACAGGCGCGAGCGAGGAATTGGCCGTGAGTTCGGTGAAGAAGGGCGTGGGCGCTTCGGTTTTGACTTCGAGCGTGTACGGGTCGATCGCGCGCACGCCCAGGTTCGAAACGGGTTGCTTGCCAGCGATCACGGCCTTGGCGTTCTTGAGGAATTCAACCGTGACGGTATAGGGCGAAGCCGTTTTGGGATCGGCCACGCGCTGCCATGCGTAGACGAAATCGCCTGCTGTCACCGGATGGCCGTCGCTCCACTTCGCGTCGTGGCGCAGTGTGAAAACCCAGGTATCGGGCGCGCTGCGCGTCCATGAAGCGGCGACGCCGGGCGTCACTTTGCCTGCGGCGTCAATACGCGTGAGACCTTCAAAGATATCGAGGCCGACGAGATTTGCATTGGTCGATTCGATACGCGCAGGATCGAGCGATTCGATTTCCGCCTGAATTTGACGCGTGATTTCCTGCTTCGGCGCGAGCTGTGTGCCTGCCGGAATGGCGACGGCTTGCGCGGGCACTGCCTGGATCGCAATCAACGCAGCGAGGCCGGTTGCCTCGATCAAGCGTGTGGATCGCCATTTTCCGAAATGAGTCGCGAAGGTTTTCATGTGGTCTCCTGATTAAATAATTTTCCGATCGCTGCTTTAAGCGACCGCTGGAATTAGCCCGCTCTGGCGAACGGGGGCGATTATTGGAATCGCTTCCAGAGCTTGTCAATCAGGGGAGTGGAGCCGATGAAATCGGACTTGTCTGATGGCGACGCGTGCTGCGGATAAGGCGTAAAAATCGTGCCCGCGCCTAAGCCGTTGATATTGAATTCTTTATTTTCGAGAGCGCGAGCGCGATGGCAGACGGCGCGCGAAAAGCGCTATCACAGCGCGTGGCGTAAGGTTTCGCGCTGTGAATAAGGTTTGCGTTTCATCAAACGCGGAACCCGTCGGTCTCTATGCGGAATTCGCGAATAGCCGCCGCTCAAGCGGGCGTCGTCGTCTTGCGGCTGGCACGTTTGCGCGCTGGCGCCGGGCGTGATTCCGCAGCAACTGGCAGACACGCGCGCACAATGGTTTCCACCAGCGCCTGCAATTCTTCGTGCCGCTCGGTGATCGACACGTCGAACAGTTCGAACACGCCCGCACCGCGCAAGGTCGCGAACACCGAAGTCGCGAAACCCTTGGGATAGGGATGATGCTCGCGCAATTCGGGAAAGGCCTCGACGAACATCGTGAAGTAGCGCGCGTCTTCCACGGTGCGCTTGGTTTCGATGCGATCGAAGATCGACGGTGTGCCTTTGCAGCCGAAAAACAGGCTCCACGCGGTCACATAGCTTGTCGCGCCGTAGATGTGCGCCCAGGACTGCTCGACGAAAAATTGCGCGCGCTCGCGCAGCGGCAGGGCGGGATCGGGCCAGACATTGCCCGCGCCATCGCGGCCGCCCAGCGGCGCAAGGGCTTCGTCGACGAGCCGTTCCATCAGCGCGTCGCGGCTTTCGAAATGATGCTGGAGCGCGCCCATCGACACCTGCGCGCCGCGCGCGATGGCCTGCAGTGTGGCGCTCTTGAAGCCTTCTTCGCGCAACAGCCGCTGGGCCGATTCGATGATCTTGCGTTGCGTGGCTTCGATGCGTTCGGCCTGCGGCACGCGTGTGCCGGCGCGGCGCGAGGGCGAGGTTTTGGGCTTGGCGTGGGCGGTCATAGGGCAACCATCATAAAGCCTTCCGGCAGCGGGCAAGCCCGCCGGGCGCTAACTTTAACAATAATAAATTATTGTTGTTGTATAGTCTGGGCTGCGATGGCGCGTCCGCATGAGCGATCTCGCGTCAATCTTCATACTTTCCGGATTCGCCATGCCCCGCCTGATCACGCGCCTGCCCGCCGACGACCGCACCAACGGCTGGAGCGCCTTGTTGCCCCAACGCACGCCGCGCCCGCCGCTGGAAGGCGAGCATACGTTCGACTGGGTTATCGTCGGCTCGGGTTATGCGGGCATCGCGGCCGCGCGTCGGCTGGCCGAACTGCGTCCCGACGATTCGATCGCGCTGCTCGACAGCGGCGCGGTGGGCGAAAACGCCTCGGGGCGCAATTCCGGCTTCGCGATCGACTTGCCGCACGTGCCCGGCGATTCGGCTGCGTCGATGGAGCAGGGCCGCCGCGCCACCCGCGTGAACCGTTTCGTGATGGCCGATCTGGAGCAGCAGATCGCGGCGCACGGCATCGATTGCGGCTGGGAGCGGCGCGGGCGCTATCACGCGGCCGTGACCGAAGGCGTGGCGGCGAGCGCGCTCGACACCTACGCGGCCAACCTCGATGCCTGGGGCGAACCGTACGAAATGCTCGCACGCGATGCGCTTGGCGCGCGTCTGGGCACGCGCTATTACCACTCGGCCGTCTACACGCCGGGCACCTGCCTGATGAATCCCGCCGCCCTCGTGCGCGGTCTGGCCGACAGCCTGCCGTCGCAAGTCGCGCGCTTCGAGCATTCGGCCGTCATCGAAATCGAAACGAATGGCGCGGCGCCGTATGTGCGCACCGAACGCGGGCGCATCCGCTACGGCAAGCTGATTCTGGCGGTCAATCCGTTTGCGCAGTCGTTCGGCGTGTTCCGAAGCCGTCAGATTCCGATGCTGCTGTTCGCGAGCCTCACGCAGCCGCTCACGCCCGCGCAGCAGGCGAAGCTTGGCGCGGACCCAAGCTGGGGCATCACGCCCGCGCACGGCGTGGCGGGATCGACGCTGCGTCTCACGCCGGACAAGCGTCTGCTGATCCGCCAGGGCTTCGAGTATTCGCCTTCCCTGCGCACCAACGACGAACGCCGCAGCGCCGCGCGCGCCCAGCATGCGCAACTGCTCGCGGGCCGCTTCGGCCATCTGGGCGAGCTGACGATCGAGCATTTCTGGATGGGCTGGCTCGGCATCTCGCACAACCATGCGCCGGCATTCGGCGAGGTCGGCAGGAACGTTTATGCGGCGGCCTGCTGCAACGGTTCGGGCATCGTGCGGCACACCGCTGCGGGGCGCCTGATCGCGGAACATGCGCTGGGCGTGCAGAGCGAACTCGCCGAAGACTTCCTGATTGAAGGCACGGCGAGCTATATCCCGCCGCGTCCGCTGCGCGATATCGGCGTGCGCTGGAGTTTGATGCGCGAACGCGCATCGGGCCGGCAAGAGGTGTAAGCGGGGTTTAATCGTCGCGCGGCAGCACGAGTTCGGCGTCGAGGCCCGCGATGCGGCCGTTTTCCACACGATTCACCAGCGTGAGCGTGCCGCCATGCGCGGCGGCCACGCTGCGCGCGATTGTCAGGCCCAGACCCGTGCCGCTGCCTGTTTGCGCGCCGCTTGCAGAAGCGATGCGGAAATAAGGCTCGAATACGCGTTCGAGCAGCGCGGCATCGGCGATACCGGGGCCGTTGTCGCTCACGCTCACGCGCACCTGGCTGCCGTCGTCGCGCACGGTGATGTGCGCCGCGCCGCCATAGTGGATCGCGTTATCGACGAGGTTCTGCAAACAGCGCTTGAGATTGCGCGCAAAGCCTTTCACCGGTGCACGCGTGTTGCCCGTGACGCTGGCTTCGTGGCCCGCTTCGCGCGCGTCTTCAACGAGGCCTTCGAGCATCGAATCGAGATCGATCTTCTGGCGCGCCTCGGTAATGTCCACGCCCTGCACGACGTCGAGCGTCGCGCGCACCATCGCTTCCATATCGTCGAGATCGCCGCGCAGACGCTCGCGCCAGCTGGCGTCGGGCAGCATTTCCGCGCGTAGACGCAGCCGCGTCAGCGGCGAGCGCAAGTCGTGCGAGACGGCCGCGAGAAAGCGCGAACGCTCGGTGAAATTGTCGATCAGTTGCTGCTGCATCGCGTTGAAGGACTGCGCCGCGCTGCGCACTTCCTGCGGGCCGGTTTCGGGTAGCGGCGCGCGATGGATGTTGCGGCCCAGCGCTTCGGCGGCGCGCGTGAGTTGACGCAAGGGCGCGAGCGCGAAGCGCACCGCGACAAACGCAATCGCACAGACGGCCGCAAAACGCAGCAGATAGATCCGCAGCAGATAGTCGAAAACGAGTTCGCCGCGCTCGGAATGCATGCCCGCCTGGCCTTCGACCGAACGCACGTCGAGCCAGCCTTGCCCGGGAACGTTCAGGAGTACGTGGAAGTTGCCGGTGGGCATGCGCGAGTCGAACAGACTCAGGATGCCGCGATGGCGGCCGCTGTCGTCGCGTAGTTGCGCATCAAGCAGGCGCACATCGACGGGCTCGGCAAGCCGTTTTTCGATCACGCCCGAAATCAGCCCGCTTGTCGCGCGCAAGGTGAGCGAGTGCGGCGTGTCGGGCGAGGCCGGCGGCGGGCTGACCATCCAGCGCAGCGTGTAACGCGCGTCGCTCAGTTCGTCGAGGATGGTGTCGCGCGTGGCGGCGTCGGGGGCGTGCTGGAGCAGGCGCACGGTATCGGCGAGACGGCTCGCGAACAGGCGCGCGGGAATTTCCAGCGTGCGGTTGTCGTGCGTGTCGAACCAGATCGTGCTGGTGAGCAACTGGCCCGCGAACAGGCCCGCCGCGAGGATCAGTACGAGACGGCCGAACAGCGTGTCGGGCCAGAAGAGGCGACGCACGGGCGCGATCAAGCGGGTAAGCACGCGCGGCATCGTCACGCTTCGTGGTCGACGTCGGCGACGAGCATATAGCCTTCGTTGCGCACGGTGCGGATCAGCGCGGCATTGCGCGCCGAATCCTTGAGGTGATGGCGCAACCGGCTCACGCAGACGTCGATGGAGCGGTCGAGCGGCGTGTGGCCTTTATCGAAGACCTGATCGAGCAGATATTCGCGCGACAGCGGCCGGTTCGGGTGATCGAGCAGGGTGCGCAGCGTGCGGTAGTCCGAGCCGCCGAGCGAGACCACCACGCCTTCGGGCGACAACATCTGCTTCATGCGCGTGTCCAGACGCCAGCCCGCGAAGCTGACGAAGGCGCTGGCATCCGCATGACGGCCGCGCGGGCCGGTGGCGGGGCCAGTGGCGGTGGCGTTCGCCGCTTCCGGCACGGCGCGCGTGCGCCGCAGCACCACCTTGATCTTGGCGACCAGTTCGCGCGGATCGAAGGGCTTGGGCAGATAGTCGTCGGCGCCCATTTCGAGGCCGAGGATGCGGTCGAGCAGGCCGCCGCGTGCGGAAAGCATGATGATCGGCACGGCGTTTTCGCGGCGCAGTTCGCGCGTGAGATCAAGGCCGTCTTCGCCGTCGAGCATCAGGTCGAGCACGATCAGGTCGATGGGCGACTGACGCAGTTCCGCCTGGCGCAGCGCCTGTTTCATCTGCGCGCCGTTGCTGGCGGCGCTCGCCTCGTAGCCCATGTCGCGCAGATAGTCGCGCAAAAGCTGGCGGATATTGGGGTCGTCGTCGACGACGAGGATGTGGTCCATCGTAGGTTGTTCTCTGCTGCTCTGGCCCTGCCAACACATTCCATTACAAAAGGGCCGCTTCTCAACACATTGCCATTACATCGCGCCGCTAAAGTGTCGGCTGCAAATAGCAATCGTTCTCATTTATGAATTCTATCATGTCGATGGGTCGTTTTTCTTCGCACCTGACGCGTGCCGCCGCTGTGGCTGGCGCGTTCGCTTTCGCCGCCGCTGCTTCGGTTTCCGCCCACGCTGAAACTCCGGGCGCGCCGCATGTTGCCACGCCGGCCGCTGCCGCAACAAGTGCGCCGGCCGCGCCGCTGACGGTCACCGACCTCGCGGGCCGCACCGTCAAGATTCCCGCCAACCCGCACCGTATCCTGCTGGGCGAAAGCCGTCTGCTGTCCGCCGTGGCGCTGCTCGAAGGGCAAAAGCCGCTCGCGCGCATCGTCGGCTGGCAAGGCGATCTGCCGACGATGGACCCGCAGACCTACGACGCCTACGCGCGCAAATTCCCCGAAATCCGCACGATTCCGCTGATCGGCAAGGCCACCGAAGACAGCATCAGCGACGAAAAAGCGCTGGCGCTCAAGCCCGATGTGGCGATCTTCAGCGTGGCCGGTCACGGCCCGAGCCGCTACAACGCGCTCGTGAAGCAACTGGAAGCGACCGGCACGACGGTGGTGTTCATCGACTTCCGCGTGCATCCGATGCAGAACACGCTGCCGAGCATCAAGCTGCTGGGCGAAGTGCTGCATCGCGAGCCGCAGGCGAACGCGTACATCCAGTTCTATCAGCAGCATCTGGCGGCGGTCGAAAACGTCGTCAAGACGATTCCTGAAAACCAGCGTCCGAAGGTGTTCGTCGACATGCTGGCGGGTGTGTGGGACGCAGGCTGCTGCCACACGGCGGGCAAGGGCAACTTCGGCGAATTCGTCGATGCGGCGGGCGGGCGCAATATCGCCGCCGGTCTGCTGCCGGGCGTGCTCGGCGACATCAGCATGGAGCAGCTGATCGCTTCGCAGCCGGATGTGTATATCGCCACCGGCAGCCGCACCAAGCCGGGTCTCGCCTCGCTGCGCGTGGGCGCGCTGACGAGCGAACACGATGCGCAGGCGAGCCTCGCGCAACTGGTCGAGCGTCCGGGCTTCGACACCATCAAGGCGATTCACGATGGCCGCGTGCATGGCATCTCGCACAACTACTACGACTCGCCGTACAACATCGTGGCGATCGAGGCGTTCGCGAAGTGGTTCTATCCGCAACAGTTCAAGTCGTTGAACGTGCAGGCGACCCAGGACGAGCTGGATCGACGCTTCCTCGCCGTGCCGGATAGCGGCACCGAATGGGTCGACTCGCCGCTGCCGCAGCCGGCGCAGAAAGAGGCCGCGCGATGAACGATGTGCGCATGCCGGCCGGGTCCGGCTGGCGTGCAGGCGAGGCGCAGGCATCGCTGGCCGGCGCCGGCGATGAGCAGGCGCAGGCGCAGATGCGCGCCTACGCGCGTCTCACGCGCCGCCGCGCGCTGCTGCTCGTAGCGGTGGCCTTGCTGATCGCGCTCTCGCTGCTGTTCGACGCGAGTTCGGGCCCGTCGGGCCTGCCGCTCGCGACGCTGCTGCACACGCTGTTCGACCGCGCGCACGCCGATCCCGCCAATGTGGTGATCGTCTGGCAGATCCGCCTGCCGTATGCGGTGATGGCGCTGGCGGTGGGCGCGTCGCTCGGCCTGTCGGGCGCGGAGATGCAGACCATCCTCAACAATCCGCTGGCGAGCCCGTACACGCTGGGCGTGTCGGCGGCGGCGGCGTTCGGGGCGTCGCTCGCGATCGTGCTCGATCTGGCGATTCCGGGCGTGGCGCAGACGTGGGTGGTCTCGGCCAATGCGTTCGTGTTCGCGTTTGCATCGGCCTTGACGCTCGATCTGGTCGCGCGCTGGCGCGGCATGAGCACGGCCGGCGTGGTGCTGATGGGCATCGCGCTGGTGTTCTCGTTTCACGCGCTGGTCGAGCTGATGCAGTTCATCGCCTCCGCCGACGCGCTGCAGGGCCTCGTGTTCTGGACGCTCGGTTCGCTCGCGCGCGCCGACTGGACCAAGATCGGCGTGCTCGTGGCGGCGCTGGCGATTGCCTTGCCGCTGTCGATGCGCAACGCGTGGGCGCTCACGGCGCTGCGTCTGGGCGAAGACCGCGCGGCGAGCTTCGGCATCGATATCAAGCGCCTGCGTCTGACCACGCTGCTGCGCGTGGCGGTGCTCTCGGCGCTGGCGGTGTCGTTTGTCGGCACCATCGGTTTTGTCGGGCTGATCGCGCCGCATCTCGCGCGTGCGCTGTTCGGCGAGGATCACCGCTTCTATCTGCCGGGCAGCCTGTTGCTGGGCGCGCTGATGCTGTCGCTGGCGTCGATCGCTTCGAAGCTGATCGTGCCGGGCGTGCTGATTCCGGTGGGCATCGTCACGGCGCTGGTGGGGATTCCGCTGTTTCTGGCGATCGTGGTGCGTTCGCAGGGGGCATCGCAATGAGTTTGCCCAAACCCGGTCTGGCGATTCACGATCTGGGCGTGCGCTATGGCCGCCGCGAAGTGCTGCGCGGGTTGAGCGCAGGACCGTTGCCGCGCGGCGAAATCACCGCGCTGCTCGGGCCGAACGGCAGCGGCAAGTCCACGCTGCTGCGCACGCTCGCGGGCCTCGCGAAGCCCTGCGCGGGTTCGCTCACGCTCGACGGCGCGCCGCTGGCGCTGGGCGTGGCGAGCGCGCGTTCGCATAGCGTCGTGTATCTGCCGCAAGCCTTGCCTGCGGGCGTGCGTTTGCAGGTGCTCGAATCGGTGCTGGTGGCGGCGCGCGCCGGGCGCGATCCGGCGCTGCGGGGGCAGGCGAGCGGAAATCAGCTTGCCGCGGCCCACGCCGCGCTCGAACGTCTCGACATCGGCGCGCTGGCGAATCGCTCGCTCGACGAACTCTCGGGCGGCCAGCGTCAGCTCGTGGGCATCGCCCAGGCGCTGGTGCGCGAGCCGCAGGTGCTGCTGCTCGACGAACCGCTTTCCGCGCTCGACCTCAATCACCAGTATCACGTGATGGCCGTGCTGCGCGAGATCACGCGCGAGCGCGGCATCGCCACCGTGGTCGTGCTGCACGACATCAACGCAGCCATGCGCGCGTGCGATCGCGCCATGCTGCTGCACGACGGGCGCATTGCGCACTTCGGCATCCCCGCCGAAGTCGTGACGCCCGCCAGCCTCGCCGAGGTATTCGGAGTCCGTGCGCGCATCGAGCCATGCTCGCGCGGCTTCCATCAGGTTCTGATCGACGGTCTCGCCGATCGGAAGGGCCCAGCCAGCCGCCAGTAGCGCGTCCCAGCCACGCCCGTCATTCCGTCACGCACCGGTTCGCGCCGGGAACACGACGCCGCGCCTCGCGCGCAGCGCCGTGCGCCCGCGCGCGCCCGCGTGACGCCAAAACAACTCGAAATCAGACGAAACAAGCAGGGAACCATGAAGAAGACTTTCCTGGTCGCCGCATGCGCGGCCGCATGGGCGTGCGGCGCGCATGCGCAGAACAGCGTGACGCTGTACGGCATCATCGACGCCGGCCTTTCCTTCAACAGCAATTCCGGCGGCGCAAAAGCGTGGCAGGCCGGCAGCGGCAACGTAACGGGTAGCCACTGGGGCTTGATCGGCCGCGAAGATCTGGGCGGTGGCACCGCGGCGATCTTCCAGCTCGAAAACGGCTTTTCGGTGATGAACGGCACCTTGCGCCAGGGCGGACGCCTGTTCGGCTTCCAGTCGTGGGTCGGTCTGACCAACCAGCAGTACGGCACGCTGACGTTCGGCCGCCAGTACGACTCGGTGGTCGACTATCTCGCGCCGCTGAGCTTCACGGGACGCCACCCGGGCGGCAATAACCTGAGCGCGCACCCGTACGACAACGACAACCTCAACAACTCGTTCCGCGTGAACAATGCGGTCAAGTTCGCGAGCACGAACTACGCGGGGCTCAAGTTCGGCGCGCTCTACGGCTTCTCGAACGAAGCCGGCGGCTTCGACGACAACCGCGTGTACAGCATGGGCGCATCGTACGAAACCGGGCCGCTGATTTTCGGCGCCGGTTATCTGCAGGCGAATAACGGCGGCAGCAGCAACACCAGCGGCGCGATCACGCTCACCGAGCGCACCTTCATCGCTTCACAGCAGCGCGTCTACGGCGCGGGCGTGAACTGGCTGGCGGGCAAGGCGCGCTTCGGCCTCGTGTGGACGCGCACGCAACTGGGCGGTCTCGACACGATCAACGGCGCGAACAGCCTCGGCCTCACGCAGAACGGCCAGGGCGCGAGCTTCTCGAACTACGAGGCGAACGTGGCGTATCACTTCACGCCGTCGTTCAGCGTGACGGGCGAATACACCTACACGCAGGGCGCGCTGTCGACGTCGACCGGCGAGCATCATCCGCAATGGCATGAAGTGTCGGTGCAGGCCGATTACTTCCTCTCGAAGCGCACCGACGTCTACACGCAGGTGAGCTGGCAGCATATTTCCGCCGATGGCTCGGGCCTGACCGCGGACGTGAGCGGCCAGTCGGTGGCCTCGGGCGATCAGCAGACCGTCGTGGGCGTGGGCCTGCGGCACCGTTTCTAAGTGCGCCCGCGTCTGGTGCGCCGCCTCGCTGCGGTGCACCAGACGCTGACACGAAGGCACACGAATGGTGGGGCGCATGCGCGAGCATGCGCCCCGTCTTTTTGTCTCGATGAAAACGGGGCCGACTGCGCGAGCCCTGTATTTCAAGGCCTTGCAGGCAATCTGCGCCCACGCCGATTACGAATGGCATACCTATTGCTTATAGAGCAGCGAGGTCAATGACGGCCTCGACGAATTAACGTCGTCACGCTTTCGGGCGGGGCGATCGAACCTGGCGAAGCGGGGCAACGGCGTCCCGAAGCGTGTTTCCCACATGGAGCGGATGGCTTCATGCGGAAGCGCTTCGGGACGCTTTTTCGTTTGTGGGCTGCATCGATGCAAAAGGGCGGCCGCGCCGGTTCGGATCAAGGTTTGCCGAATAAATCGGAGTGCGAAGTTAAACGGAAGGGAAGCGCGAGCGGTATCCGCGTATTCGATCCATTACCTGGGGAGTGCCTCGTGAAAGACCTTTTGAGTTCGCTGAAGAGCGGCAACTGGCGCGCGCTGCTGGCGTGTTTCCTGTATTTCGACACTGGCTTCACGGTCTGGGTGATGTTCGGCCCGCTCGCGCCGTTCATCCAGAAGGACATCCACATGTCGCCGGCCGAACTCGGCCTGCTCGTCGCCGTGCCGGTGCTGGGCGCGGCGATTCTGCGCGTGACGCTCGGCAATCTCTATCAGGCCTGCGACGGCCGCAAGGTCGCGCTGATGGGCATCGCGCTTTCGGCGATTCCGGCGGTCGTGCTGCTGCTGATGCCGGGCGCACCGTCCTACACGCTGCTGCTCGTGCTGGGCGTGTTGCTGGGCGTGGGCGGCGCAAGCTTCGCGGTGGCGCTGCCGATGGCGGGCAGCAACTATCCGCCGAAGGTGCAAGGTCTGGTGCTGGGCCTGGCGGCGGCCGGCAATATCGGTGCAGTGCTCGACGGCTTCCTGTTTCCGGGGCTCGCCAATAGTTACGGCTGGGCGCGTGCCACCGCTGCAGCCTTGCCGCTGCTCGGCATCGCGGCGGTGGCCGTGAGTTTCTGGGCACGCGATCTCGGCCAGAAGTCGGGCAGCGCGCCGAAGGCCTTGCGCGCATTCTTCATCACGCTGGCCGGGCTGATCGCGCTGGTGCTGGCCGTGCATGCGGGCGTGTTCGGCGCGGGCAAGACCGGCGTGCTGCTGCTGCCGGTGATGGGCGCGCTGCTGGCGATCGCGGTGCTGCCGCGTCATTATCGCGGCGTGCTGGCGGAAGGCGATACGTGGGTCGTCATGCTGGTGTACAGCATTACGTTCGGCGGTTTTGTCGGCATGTCGTCGTATGTGACGACGCTGCTGGTGTCGCTTTATCAGGTGCCCAAGCTCGAAGCGGGCGTGATCATGTCGCTGCTGGCGCTCACGGGGGCGATGGTGCGTCCGATTGGCGGTCTGGTCGCCGATCGTATTTCGGGTGTGCGTGCGCTGGTGCTGCTGCTGGCCGCGATCTCGCTGTGCGACTTCGCGTTCGCGGCGTGGATGCCGCCGTTCGCCGCCGGTATCGCGCTGCTCGCGCTGACGTATGTGTGCTTCGGTCTGGGTAACGGCGCGACGTTCCAGCTGGTGCCGCGCCGCTGGCAAGGGCGCACGGGCCTGATGTCGGGCATCGTGGGTGCGGCGGGCGGCATCGGCGGTTTCTATCTGCCGGTGATCATGGGGATTGCGAAGGAAAGCACGGGCAGCTATCAGATGGGTTTTGCGACCTTTGGCGTGCTGGCGGCCGTGGCGTTCGGCCTCGTGGTGGTGCATCGCACGCGCTGGCTGGAATGGGCGCTGCCGCAGGAAGCGCTGATGCCGCAGCCGGTGTTGCAGCCAGCGGTTCAGCCGATCTCGCAGGCAGTGGAAGCGGGGCGCTGAATCGATTCGGATGACTCTCGTGTGCGCGCGTACTGCAGCGCGCACGAGGTTTGCCGACGATTTATTCCAACGCCTGAACGGCCGCAAGATTGCCGATGAAATCGTATTGACCGCTGTGCACCACGCCCGGCCACGCGCAGCCATACACCGCGCCGCCATGCTTGCGCACGAGATTGCAGAAGTAAAAATCCTCGCCGAGCATGCGGCCATCGATCACGCGCTGCGAAAAGAATTCGTAGATGGGAAAGTCCGCTGCGCCATCGGGCATGGCGCGCGGCACGCCGGCATCCACGAGACGTTGCAGGCAGTCGCGCGCGATCAACATGATGCCGGTGCCGGTGCCGGTGCCGGTTTCGGCGACCGGCATGGGCGCTTGCAGCGCCGCCGCCGGTGTATCGGCTTCGTGCAAAAAGGTCTGCATGCCGCCATATTGGCCGGCCACCTGCGGTAACGTCGACGGATCGATATCGGGATGCGCGAGTACGGCGCGCTTGACCTGCGCCCAGTCGATTTCCTTGCGCGGATACATGGCCGCGACCACGTCGTAAGCGTGCCAGTCGAGCATGCGCATGATGTCGGGGACGTCGAAACCCATATCGTCGTCGACGAACAGCATGTGGCTCAGCGAAGTCTTGTGCAGAAAGAAACTCGCGAGCAGATTGCGCGCGCGATCGACGAGACTCTGGTTCGGTAACGTCAGCAATTCGACCGGCACGCCGCGCGCGATGCAGGCGCTCTGCAGCCCCCAGACGCAGCGCACATAAGCGGTGGAGAAAAGCCCGCGATGCGATGGCGTGGCGACGGCGACTGAGAATGGGGCTGGGACTGAGGCTGAAATTCGGCTAGACATGCTCGTCTCCAGAAAAGCGGCGATTATGAAATCGTTGCAACAGACACATTGGCCGGACGGCTTGATTCCTTGATGTGCGACAGATTTCGCCCATCCAGGTGCGATCGCGCCCCATTCCGACTTCGTGATTTTTCAAGATCGACTATGCTTGTTGCGGTCTGGCCGCGCCAGCCCATTCCTTTGTAAACCGAATGAATTTCGGCCGCCTCAACGGTGCGCCAGTCAAGTTTCCTCACTTGGGCAATGTTCTCTATGCAGTGGTTCGAGCGCGCGTTGGATGACCACCGGGCGGGGCGGCTCGACGAGGCCGCGCTCGGATATCGGCGTGTGCTCGAGCATGAGCCGCACCATGCCGATGCCCTGTATCTGCTCGGACTGATCGAATTCAAACGAGGCAAGGCTGACAGTGCCGCGCAATGGATTCGACAGGCGATCGACATTAATCCCTCGCCGATGTTTCTGGGCAGCCTCGGCAACGTTCTCACGGCGATGGACGATGCCGCCGGAGCCGAAGCAGCCTATCGCCGGGTCATCGAACTGAACCCGGATGATGTCGATGCAAACCTCAAGCTCGGCGCGCTGCTCACGAATGCGCGCCGCTGGGACGAGGGTGAAGCGCTTCTGCGGCATGCGCTTGCGCTCGACCCGGCGCGCGCCGGGTCGTATCGGCATCTCGGCAGATCGCTGGTTTTGCAGCGCCGTTTCGCCGAGGCAGAACCGCTGCTTCGCAGAGCTATCGAATTGAGACCTGACGACGCCCGCCCGCACGCGGGTCTGGCCGCCGCACTCATCAACCAGGGCCGTGACGACGAGGCGCAGTGCGCCTGCACGACGGCGCTCGCAATCGATCCGCAGTGCGTGGATGCGCTTGTCAATCAGGGGCTCATACAGTTGAACGCCTCGCGCTTGTCCGAAGCGGAGCATGCGCTGCGCGCGGCGCTCGAAGTGGACCCGGGCCACGCGATTGCACAATTCAATCTGAGCGCCGTTCTGCTCAAAGAGGGGCGCTATGAGGAAGGCTGGCGTCTCTACGAGGCGCGTCTGGAGCCTGACGTGCGCGCGGATGCGCCCCTCGACGGCAACCGGAGCGAATGGCACGGCGAGCCGTTGCAAGGAAAGTCGATCGCCGTGCTTTGCGAACAGGGATTCGGCGATATGTTGCAGTTCTGCCGCTATCTCCCCATGTTGTGGCGGCTTGGGCCCGCCAGACTGACGATCGTGTGCCCGGCGTCCTTGACGCGGCTGCTGGAAACGATGGACGGCGCGCCATCATGGGTGCTCACTAGCGATCGGCACGATGCGGTCGACCACGACTTCTGGTGCGCGCTGATGAGCCTGCCGTTGCGATTCGGCACGACGCTGCAGTCGATTCCTGCTGCAAGCCCTTATCTGAAGGCACCGGAAGCCGCGCTGAGGCGATGGCGAGCGCGGTTGCCGTCCGGCGGTTTCAAGGTGGGCCTGGTCTGGGGCAGGCGATTCCCGCATCAGACAGGCGGATGCCCTTATCGTGGATCGACGCCGATCGCTGCATGTCCATGACTTCGCGCCCTTGCTGAAAGTTGCGGGCGCAACGTTTGTCAGTCTGCAACTGGGCCGCCTGTCGCGGCCGCAAATCGAGGCGATCGATCCGCAATGGCGTCCGCTGGACCCAATGGGCGAGGTGGCCGATTTCGCGGATACGGCCGCCATCGTCCAGTGTCTCGATCTGGTGATCGCGGTGGATACGTCGACGGCCCATCTGGCCGGTGCGCTGAACTGCCCGGTCTGGATACTGTCGCGATTCGACGGCTGCTGGCGCTGGCTCGAACATCGCGACGACTCGCCGTGGTATCCGTCGGCGCGTCTTTTCCGGCAGCGCAGCGCGGGCGACTGGACGGAAGTCGTCGAGCGGGTGACGCAGGCGCTGCACGAGCGTCTGGCCAGCAGCGCGTAGATTCACGCACGCGCGTGCTGGCGCGTTCGCGCGCTACGCCCCCATCAAGGTCAACCCGGCCGGCAGCGCTTCGCCGAACACGCGCCCGGTATCGGCGGTATCGAGTTCCACGACCTCGCGCACCATCTCGATCCACGTATGCGGCGCGTTCGCGTTTTCCAGCCGCTTCACCACGGTTTCGCGCAATGCCGGCGCGATATCGCGCGAGCGGTCGCCGGTCATGCGCGCGATCTGCGCGGCGGCGAACATCGCCGGTTCGACCTTCTTCCAGTCGAGCGCGAGTATCGCTTCGAGCCATTGCTGCGCGATTTCCGGCGGCACCACGCCGTGCGTGCTGCCATAGAACGGCAGACGCGCGCCGATGCGCCCCATCGCCCACCAGCTTTGATGATTCTCCGACGCCTTTTGCAGGCGCTCCAGCAGTTGCGTGCCGATCTCGATCTTGCTGGCCGCATCGATCTGTTCGAGCGAGGCGTAGAGCCGCACCATATCCGCGTGGCCGAGCTTCGACGGATCGAAGGGCAGTTTGTGCTGTTTCGCGCTGGCCGCTTCCTCGAGCCAGCGCATTGCTTCCATCACCTGCGCCTGCGCCTCGCCGTTCAGGCCGCCCGCCGCGCGGCGCCAGAGCGTCCACCACTCGGACCAGACCTGGCTGTCGTTGAGATGCTGGATGCCATCGTCGAACAAGGTCCATAGCTGCTCGACGCGCCATTCGTCGAGCGGATAACCAAAGCCCGGCCGCACGCAATAACCGGCGAGATTGAGCCACAGCCGCTCGTGATCGGCCGAACGCCGCCGCCGCCCGGCACGGTCCCAGAGCGCGCCGAACAGTTCGCGCAGCAGCGGGCCGTCCCAGTTCTGGCGCGCGCCGAGCGTGTGTTCGAGCTGCGCGCGCAGACGCTTCACTTCCTTCGGATCGACCTTGGTGGACTTCGGGCCGAACACGCGATCGATCAACGCGATGGCTTCGTCGAGCGCGGGATGACGCACGCGCGCGCCCGCGTCGGGGCGCGCATGTTCGTTGCGGCGCAACTGGAATTCGAGCAGCCAGTGCTGCGCGGGATCGTCGGTGGCGATGCAGCGCACTTCCAGCGTGCCGACTTCGGTCAGTTGCGCGGTGAGCCTGACGGGGCGCTCGCGGCCGTTCTTGTCGTTCTTGTCACCGGCGACCACGGTGGCGAGCGGCGGCAGGCGCACGAAATCGCTGCCTTGCGCGCCGCCAAGATCGACAATTTCACCGGCTTTCCAGGGCGTATCGGCGACCGTCGAGACCAGATGGAACTGCACCGGATGACCGAGCCGCAAGCCGAAGGTGCGTTCGTCGAGCCGAACTTCGTGGCCTTCCTCGGTGCCGCGCGGCAGCAGGCAGATGCCGCGTTGCTGCGCGTCGCCACTGGCGTTTTCGTTACGGCCTTCGTCGAGCACGAGGAAATAGCTGCGCGGCGAGCCGCCGCCGATGCGCGGTGCGCGGCCTTGACGCGCGAGCGCGAAGGCCACGGCGCCGCGCGCGACGGCAACGTCCGGGTGATCGTTTTGCAGGACCGTGAGCGGCGCGTCGCGCCACGCGCCGAGCGTGTCGCGCAGACGCGCGGACAGCGCGGGCGCGTTGAATACGCCGCCGTTGAGCAGCAGCGTGTCGGGCACGGGGAGCGCTTCGCCGCCTGAATTTGCGGCCTCGCCGGTCGCCAGCGCCTCGCGCGACTGCGCCGCAAAGCGTTGCAGAAAGGCCGCGATATGACGCGTGATGCCCGGATCGGAGGCGTACGGCAAACCGAATTCGACGATGGCCGCGCGCGAGCGGCGCGGCAGATCGCTGGCATTGCCAGCGGGGAAAAAGCCGTCGACGACGATACGCGTGGCTTCCTCGCGCGTGAGTTGCGTGGTGCGCGCGCCGCCGATCAGCTTCGAGCCCGCGCCGAGCAGCGTCACGCCCACGGCTTCGGGCGCCTGCGCGTCGAGCAGTTGCTCCTTCGCGACGCGGCAGCGCTCGACCAGTTGCGACAGGCTCGCGGCGGACAGCCTGCCCGGCTGATCCTGCGTGCCCGCCAGCCGGCTTTCGGCCAGATGCGCGAGCGCGAGGTCCATGTTGTCGCCGCCGAGCATCAGATGATTGCCGATGCCGATGCGTGTCAGACGCGGCTCGCCGCGATCGTCGATCTCGACCTTGATGAGCGTGAGGTCGGTCGTGCCGCCGCCCACGTCGCACACGAGCACGAGGCGCGTGCGCGCGAGTTCGGCCTGTAGTGAATCGCGATGATGAAACAGCCAGTCGTAGAACGCCGCCTGCGGCTCTTCGAGCAGACGCAGTCTGGGCAATTGCGCGCGGCGCGCGGCTTCGAGCGTGAGTGCGCGCGCGCCGTCGTCGAACGAAGCGGGCACGGTGAGCACCACGTCCTGCTGTTCGAGCGGCGCATGGGGAAAGCGATGGTTCCACGCGGCGCGCACATGCGCGAGATAGCTCGCGCTGGCGTCCACGGGCGAAATCTTGCCGACGTCGTCGGGCGCGCCCCAGGGCAGGATCGGCGCGAGCCGGTCCACCGAGGCATGCGAGAGCCAGCTTTTGGCGCTGGCAACCAGTCGACCCGGCACCTGCGCGCCCAGCGTGCGCGCGAGACGGCCGACCACGGATGCGGCGGTGTGATCGACGTGATCGGCGTGGCGGGTGTTATCGGCGTGTTGAGGCGCGGGCCACGGCAACTGCAAGGCGCCCGCCGGCAACTCGCCCGGCGCCGGGTGATAGCGCGCCGACGGCAGCAGCGGCTGCGCGCCGACTTCGCCGGGCGCAGTGAGCTGCTCGATATCGAACACGCGGATGTCGTCGCCGCCGGCTTGCGCGTAGGCCACGACCGTATTGCTCGTCCCCAGGTCGATGCCGACGACGTATGGCTTCATCGCGCTCAAATGCTGACTCGCTTGGCGAAGGGAAGGGCGCCGCCCGGTCGAACCGTGCGGCGGCGCCCGAATGGACAGGCGCCAAAAGCGCCTGGTGCGACAGACGACGCGTTAAGCGCTCGCGCCGCCGCGCACGTCGAACTCGACCTTCCAGCGCTCATGGCTGCCGGACGGCACGGCTTCGAGTTCCAGCGTGCCCGCTTCGGTCACGCGCGCGTGCAGCTTGACCGGGACGATTTCGCCGGGCGTGCGGCCTTCGGTGGGCAGCGTGGCCTGGATTTCTTCGAGTTCCTGCAGTTCTTCGGCAGACCAGTAATCGAGCATCGTGCCGACCTGATCCTGACGGCGCACCGACGAACCGAAGAAGCGGAAATGCACCGGCTCGCCCACCACCAGGCCGAATTCCTGCGCGGGCAGCGGCGCGTCCGTGCCTTCTTCCATGCCGAACGGCGCGACGCATAGCGCCGACACCGGCGGCTCCAGACCCGGCACCGCAGGCATGGCCGATTCCACCGCCACGTAGTACGCACGCGCCGTACCGCCGCGAATGCGCACGCCCTTGCCTTGCTTCACATAGCCGTAATAGGCCGCGCCACGCGCGACTGCGAGGTCGAGATCCGCGCCGCCCAGCAGACGTGCGGCGGGCGCGCCTTCGGCCGCCAGCCAGCCGTTGACGATGTCGAGCACGCGGCCCGCCAGCAGTTCCGACTTGAACACGCCGCCATTGAACAGCACGGCCGTGGGGTGCAGGAAGCTTGCGCCTTCAGGCGGCGCGCCGAAGCCTTCGACTTCCGCGAGCGCGGCGACCTGACGGCCGAGGAAGGCCGCGAGATGGCGCGTGACGCCCGCGTCCTGCGCGTAGGGCAGGCCGAGTTGCGTCAGACCGGCGCGGGTGCGCACGGCCGGACGCGCGGCGGCATCCACCTGCGGGAAAAAGCCTTCGAGGATGATCTGCGTGAGTTCCGCGCGCGTGAGTTCGGTGCGGATCGAACCACCGATCAGCTTCGAGCCGCGGCTGGGCACCACGAGCGGCACCGTGTCCACGCTCGAATCGGTCAGCAGCGTTTCCTTGGCCGAACGGCACGCATAGGTGAGCGCGCGCAGTTGCCACGGATCGGCCTGGGTGCCTTGCGCGGCGAGCTTGCGCGCGACCACGTGGGCCAGCGCCAGATCCATGTTGTCGCCGCCGAGCAGGATGTGCTCGCCCACGGCCACGCGATGCAGTTCGAGATTGCCTTCGCGCTCGACCACGGCGATCAGCGAAAGGTCGGTCGTGCCGCCGCCCACGTCCACCACGAGGATGATGTCGCCGACCTTCACGTCCTTGCGCCAGCCGCCGCCGCTCTTCTGAATCCAGCTATAGAGCGCCGCCTGCGGTTCTTCCAGCAGCGTCATGCGCGTGTAGCCCGCCGCCTGCGCGGCTTCGGCGGTCAACTCGCGCGCGGCCGGGTCGAACGAGGCCGGAATCGTCACGGTCACGTCCTGGTCGCGCAGCGGCGCGTCCGGGTGCGCCTGGTCCCACGCTTCGCGCAGGTGCGTCAGGTAGCGAATCGACGCTTCGAGCGGCGAGACGCGCGCCACTTCGGGCGGTGCGTCGTTCGGCAGGATGGCCGCGCGGCGATCGACGCCCGGGTGGCAGAGCCAGCTTTTCGCGCTCGACACGAGACGGATCGGCGTGCCCGCGCCACGGCTGCGCGCCATTTCGCCCACGGCGTACTCGCGCGAGGCGGTCCACGGCAGCGTCAGGTCGCCCGGCGTCAGCTCGCCTGCATTGGGCAGATAGAGGAACGAGGGCAGCAGTTCCGGCGATTCGATCGCGCCGGGCGCGGTCAGTTGCGTGACGGGCAGCACGCCCTGCACGGCCTTCTCGCCGTCACTGCCGGCGAGATCGACATAAGAGAGGGCGCAATGCGTGGTGCCCAGATCGACGCCGATGGAATAACGGGCTTCGCTCACAGTTCCACCTCGGCCGGCGCGAGTACCTTGGCGTCGTGCGACTTGACGAGCTTGGGCAGTTTCACGTCTTCGACGCGCCAGCCGCGGTGGCTGATCGTGCCGTTGAAGGGCGCTGCGCCCACCACGTTGCCGGTCAGACGGATGGCCGTGGCGTCGAAGCCTTCGGCGATGGTCACGCGGCTGCCTTCGGCTTCCGTGCGCACCGGGCGGATCGTGAAGTGCTCGCGCAGCGTGGCGCGGCAGCCTTCGTGAACGAGGCGCGCGGCCGCGCCGATGTCGGCGTCCGCGTAGCCTGCGATGTCTTCCTCGACGAAATCGACGAAGCGCGCGTTGCGCTGGAGCAGGCCGAGCAGTTGCAGCGCCGATTGCGGGCTGGCTTCTTCGATGGTGCTTGCTGCGGGCGCCGGGGCGACCGGCGCGGCAACGGGAGCCGGTGCGGGTGCAACAGGCGCAGCAGCGGGCGCAGCAGGCGCAACCGCAGCGGCGGCGAACGTTTCGCCATTGCGCAGGCGGCGCACGTCGGCGGCCAGTTCGGCATTGCCGAGAATGGCGAAAAACGATCCGAAGGCCAGCGAAACGCGGCCCGCGAATGAAATTTTGGGTTCGGTCATCAAAACAACTCCATGAGGCTCACGCGCGGTTAATCCGGAAAAAGCGCCGAAAGGAGCGCCGGAAAAAACGCCGGGTCAGCCCGGGTCAACGGTCCGGCCGGCCGCGCGTCGAGGCCCGGATGATACGTCCTCGGGCGGCGTCTGCTAAGGGCTTAGGCGCAACCGGCGGGAAAAAGAGGAGCCGGCACGGGCTCGAAAACCCGTATTTTGCCTTGTTGTGAGCGCGAGACGGGCAAATTGGCCGTTCGGCAGAGGGATTCGGGCCCGAAAACCCGCCAGTCGGGCGCGCAGTGGGTGCGCCGTGGGCGCGATGAGGGAGAAAACAGCCGCAATCATCAACAAGCGGCGCGCCGGCCAGTCCGCAGAGCGACTGGCCGGCGCGCCTTCAAACGTCTACTTCGGCACCGCCTCAGGCATCGTCGCGATGGGTGTCGGTTTTGGCGTCGTCGCGGCTTTCGTCCTTGTGGAACACGCGCTTGGTCGCGCGTTTGGTGGCGTCGTAGCCTTCGCGCGAGGCGTGCGCGATGCCGTGGCCCACCGTCTTTGCCGCATGTGCGGTCGCATGGCCGAAGTCGCGCGCGGCTTCGCCGGTCTTGTGGGCGGCTTCCTTCGAATCGTGCTTGATGTCTTCCTTCACTTCATGCAGATCGGCGTGCGCCGCCGAGCTGACGAGGCCGAGCAGCAGCGCGGCGAAAACGATCGAACGGTTTTTCATGATGATGCTCCCTTGGTGATGGCTTCGGTGCCGCTGCCGGGCAGCCGCGCCGAAGCGTCCAGCATCACGGCGGCGCGGCCCGAAAGCAGCAGTTGGGCGCCGCAGCGCACCGTGAAGGCGTAGAGGACGGTGTTGGCATCGCCGCTCAGACGATCGGCTTCGATCGTGAGCGGCGCGGTGAAAGTGTCGAGGCGCGCGACGTGGGCTTCCACGCCGCGCACGCTGGCCAGAAAGCCCACGCGCGGCACGGCGCCGTCCGGGCCATTGGCGCCGACCAGCGCGCCGTGCACGGCCATCGCCTGTGCTGCGTATTCGATACCGCAGGCCGCAGCGAGCCGCCCGCGCGAGCGCAGCGGATTGTGCGGATCGTGATGGCTCGTGGCCGTGCAGCGGATATGCAGGTCGTCCCAGGCATCGACGCCGTCGAGCAGACACATCGTCCCGCTGTGCGGAATGTGCGCCTCGATCCACGCGCGATCGAGCGGCGCGGCGTGCAACAGGTCGTGCGGCACGGCGGCGGTCATGGCGCGGGCTCCGCGTGATGCGTCTGCGCCGCGCCCGGGTGCGGAAAACTCACGTCGATACGCACGCGCGTTTCCGGCAGATAGTCGATCACCACGCTCGCCGGGCGTTGCGCCGCGATCGCTTCGAGCAGCGGCAGCACGCGCGCCGCCGGGTTATCGACGCGTAACGCCTCCAGTTCCGGCGAGGCCAGCCTGGTGGCCGGTGCGTCGGTGATCTGCGCTTCGATGTGCGCGAGGCCCGGCGTTGGCGCGCCGCCTGCGTTCAGCGGCGCGAACACCAGCGCCACGCCGAATGCGTCGGCGATCGGGCGTTCCGTGTGCAGCGGTTCGGGGTAATCGGCGTCGTAGGCGATCAAGAGGCTCGGGACGCCGTCCACGGCCACCTGGCATAGGCTTTCCAGCAGACCCGCGCCGAAGCTGCCGTCGTGCGCGCACAGCACGTTCGAGGCGGCCTGCGCGCGCGCCGCGATGCTCCAGTAGCCCGCCGGCGCGTTGTGCACGGAATTATGAAAGCGCGTGGGCGAAAGCTGGCGGTCGTCGCCCGCGAGCGTGTCGCAGATCGCGTGGCAGTTCTGGCCGTCGCCGCCCGAAGCCGCGAACACGGCGGTGAGCGTGGTGGCGTCGCGCCCGCTCGCGGTGACGGCTTCGTGGCCGACGGCCAGCGCCGTGCGTACGACCGGCCCAGTGCGGCGGCGCTCGGCCGGCGGCAGCGAGGCGGGCGGCGGCAGCACGGTGCGCGCGCTCGCGTAGGGCGTGCGGCCCGCGAGCACGTCGGCGGCGTGCGGCCAGTCGGGCAGACCCGGGCCGATCACGCCGATGCTTTCGAGGCAGACATGGAGTTTCATGGCGTGTTCGCCCCAAAGAATCGCGCGCTGCCGAACAGCAGGCTGCAGTTGGTGCCGCCGAAGCCGAACGAATTGCTCAGCGCGGCGCGCACATCGGCGTCGCGGCTTTGCAGCACGTAGTCGACGCCCAGAGCCGGGTCGGGCTGCGTGGTGTTCACGCCCGCGGGAATAAAGCGATGGCGCAGCGCGAGGGCGCAGGCCACGGCTTCCAGCGCGCCCGCCGCGCCCAGCGTGTGGCCGGTCGCGCCCTTGGTCGAGCTTGCGGGCGCGGCGTCGAACAGCGCGGCGATGGCGCGGCTTTCGGCGGCGTCGTTGCTGGGCGTGGCGGTGCCGTGCAGGTTGATATAGCCGATGTCGCCCGGCGCGAGGCCCGCGCTGGCGAGCGCCTGTTCCATGGCCGCGCGCGCGCCCAGACCGTCGGGATGCGGCGACGACATATGGTGCGCATCGCTCGACTCGCCTACGCCGATCAGCAGCACGGCGTCGTCATCGAGCGCATCGGCTTGCTGGGGCAGGCGTTCGAGCAGCGCAAAGCCCGCCGCCTCGCCGATCGAAATGCCGTCGCGCGCCACGTCGTACGGACGGCACGGCTGGCGTGACAGCAGTTCGAGCGAGTTGAAACCGTACAGCGTGGTCAGGCACAGCGAATCGACGCCGCCAACCACCGCCGCGTCGATCAGCCCGGCTTCGATCATGCGCCGCGCCGAACCGAACACCTTGGCCCCGGACGAACACGCCGAGGAAATCGACGTGGCCGGCCCGCGCAGCCCGAAATACGCGCGCACGAACGAGGCCAGCGCGTAGGGATTGTGGGTTTCGGCGTAGTGGAAACCGGCCGCGAGTTTGCCGGTGGCCATGTCGCGCTGGCGATAGGCGCGCTCGGTTTCGAGGATGCCGCTCGTGCTGGTGCCGACAAACACGCCCACGCGGTCTGCGCCGTAGCGCGCCACGGCAGCGGCGACGCTCGCGGCGAAGCCGTCCTGTTCGAGGCCGAGCTGGGCCAGCCGGTTATTGCGGCAGTTGTAGATCTCCAGGCCGGCGCGGATCGTCACATCGTCCACGCCTTCGACCTTGCCGATCCAGGTGTCGAGGTCGGCGCGTTCGAAATCGCAGGGCGCGAGACCGCCGCGCTGGTTGCGCAGGGCGTCGAGCATCGCGTCGAGACCTCGCCCGAGGCAACTCGTGGCGGTGTAGTGCGAGAGCAGGAGTGGGTTCACGAATGTCGTCTGGTCGGGAAGTCGGTGAGGACGTGTTCGAGGACCGCCGGGCTGCGCGGCCCCACCTTGTCATTCATCAAATTTTATCAAACGGGGCCGCTTCAACCGCTTTTCCGGCGGAGATGTCGAGGCGTTTCGGCACTGCGGGCAGGCTGTCGGCGAGCGCCTCGCGCAGCGTCGTCCAGCGCAGTTGCGCGTGTGCGGCGGCGCGCAACAACTCGGGCAGCACCGCGAGGATCACGGGCTCGCCATCCGCGCCGCGCGCCGCATGGCCGTCGTGCAGCAACAGGATGTCGCGCGGCGCGAGGCCGTCCAGCAGGCGCTGCGTGACCTTGCCCGCGTCGCGCTCGCGCGTGTCGAAGCCGCGCCGCGTCCAGCTCGCCAGATGCAGGCCCAGATCGCAGAGCACCGGTTCGAGAAACGGATTGCGCAGGCCGGCGGGCGCGCGGAAGAACTGCGGGCGCGTCCCGGCGATATCGGCGAAAGTGCGCTGGGCGGTTTCGATTTCGCGGCGCAGCGCGCCCGGTCCCGACACCGAAAACGTATGCCGATGCCGCTGGCTATGGTTCTCGACGTCATGGCCGCGCGCGACGATCGCTTCGACCACGCGCGGATGCCGCCGCATGAGATCGCCGATACAGAAAAACGTGGCGCGTGCGCCGTGCGCGTCGAGCAGGTCGAGCACGCGCGGCGTGACTTCCGGGTCCGGGCCATCGTCGATGGTCAGGGCGAGACGGTTGTCGGGAGCCGCGTGCGCTGCGGCGTGCAGGGCGGGCAGGCGCGTCCAGTTCGGGCCGAGCAGCGCGCTTTTCGGCCAGAGACCGGCCGCCGTGACGAGCAGATGCGAGGCGATCACGCTGCCCGTCGCCCACGGCCACGTCGCCGGTTCGGCGAGCATCGCGGCCGCCGCGCCCACGTGCAGCGCGGCCGTACCGGTAATCAGCGGCGACGGCTTCCAGCGGCGCGGCGCGGCGAGCGTCGGGATCGATGGTGCGTTCATGCCGGCGTTCATACGCGTTTCTCCTCGCGCGCGTTCAGCGTCGAGGCCACCTTCGCGCGCGCGGGCTGCGGCGCAAGAATCGCCGCGAAGGCGAGCGCGAGCATCGCGCCGGGGCCAACCGTCAGGCCGAAGGTTTCGAGCAGCGGCACATGCGAGAGCGCCAGCAGGCCGAAGCCCGCCACCGTCGCGAGATTGGCGACCAGCAGCGAAACCAGCGTGCTGGGCGCAATCGACGCCTGCGCGCCTGCTTCGCGCTTGCAGAAGAACAGCGCGTAATTCGAGCCGACCGCGACGATCAGCAACATGCCCACCAGATGCAGGATCGTGAGCGGCACGCCCGCGAGCGCGAAGCCCGCCGCCACCACCAGCACGGCGGCGACGAGCGGCGCGAGCGCCCGCGCGGCGCGTTGCGGCGAGCGCAGCGCGACGACCAGCAGCACCACGATCGCCGCGAAACCGGCCAGCGAAAGGCGAATGTCCTCGCGCACGTAGTTGGCGTAGAGGCGGTCCGCTTCGGTTTTCAGATCGACGAACAGCGCGCCCGGCACGCCTGCCGCGTCGACGGCGTTGCGCACCGTTGCCGCATCGAGGCTCGATGTATCGGCCTTCGTTGCGCCGTCCGGTGCGCGCAGCGCGAGCATTGCGTTCCAGCCGCCGCCCGCGCGCGGCGTGAGCAGCGCATCGACGCCGAGTCCCATCGAGGTGCCGCGCAGATCGGCGCGCGTGATCGGCGCGGTGTGGCGGGCGGCCGCGACATCGGCGAGGAAGGGGGCGAAGGCGTCGGGCTTGAGGGCGATCGGTTGATCGGCGAGCGCGGCGCGCAGACGGGCGGCGAGCGTGGCATCGTCGGGCAGGCTGGCGAGGCGCGCGCGCTGCGTGGCGTCGCTCGGCAGATAGCGCGCCGGGCTTTCGAAACCGGCCAGCACGCCGCGATCGACCAACGGCTGCAGACTTGCGCCGATCTTTTCCGCGCCTTCGAGCGCGGCCTGTTCGCTGGCGGCGGGGATTTCGACCAGATAGCGCACGTCGGGCGCGCCTACGTCGGCGCGCAGGCGCGCGTCGAGCGCCTGGCTGGCGGCCGGGACCGGGCTCAGCGCGGACAGTTCGTGGCTCCACAGGCCGTCACGATGCAGCGCGAGCACGGCGAGTGCCGCCAGCGCCACGGCCGCGAGCGGCCAGCGCAGACGCGGCGCGGCCTGGGCGGCGCGCGCGAGCCAGCCGCCCAGACGCGTGACGTCGCGCGTGAGCGCCGGGCCGCCTTGCAGACGCGGCAGCACGAAGCGCGTGACGAGCGCCGCCGTCACGAGGCCCGCGATCGAATACGCGCCCAGTTGCACGAGGCCGGGGAAGCCCGAAAACAGCATCGACGCGAAGCCGCACACGGAGGTCAGCACGCCCAGACGGATCGTCGGCCAGTACGCCGCGACCCAGGCGCGCAGCGAGTCTGCCGCGCGTGCGCCAGCGGGCGGGCGCGACGACTGCACGAACAGATAGATCGAGTAATCGACGGCTTCGCCCATCAGCGTCGTGCCGAAACCGAGCGTGAGCCCCTGCACCGTGCCGAACGCGAGACTCACCGCTGCGATGCCCGCCGCCACGCCCGAGAGCACCGGCAGCAGCCCGAGCACCAGCGTGCGCGGCGAACGGTAGAGCGTGAGCAGCAGCGCGACGATCAGCGCAAGACTGAGCACGGAAATGCGTTCGACGTCGTGGCGGATCGCATCGCGCGTCTGCACCGAGAACACGCCGGGGCCGCTCATGACGAGGCGGTAGCCGGGTGAGCCCGGGACATGCGCCGCGGCCGCATCGAAGGCGTGCTGGATGGCGTCGATGGCGCGGGCCTGGGCGTCGGTGTCCGAACCGGCGGCGGCGGTCTGCGCCACCAGCACGGCGCGCGAGCCGTCGCGCGAGGCCCAGACGCCGTCCTGGGTCGCGGGCTGCGCGGCGCTATCGAGCTGGCTGACGAGCGCGGCGACTTCGCCAGTCGGATCGTGCGGCAGCAGATCCTTGGCGACGAGGCCCGCCGACGAACTCAGCAGATCGAGACTGTCGCCCAGCGCCGCATGCAGGCCGGCCTCGGTGAAATGCTGCGGCGTGACGGCGGGACTCAGCACATAGCGGTGCGTGAACACGAACTGCTGATCGCGCGCGTCGTTGACGGCTTCGCCGTTATGCAGCGCGGCGAATTGCGGATCGGCGCGCAGTCTGGCGGCGACCTGTTTGGAGAGCTGCGCGCGCGTGGCCGGATCGCCGCCTTCGATGGCGACGAGGATCAGCTTCGAGACCACGCCGTCGCGCAATTGATCGACGAGCACGCGCTGGCTGGCGCTGGGCGCGCTCGGCAGGAAGGCGGACAGATCGGTGCTGAACGGCGTGCGCGCGATCACGGCGGCGCAGGCGAGCAGGAACAGCAGCCAGACGGGCACAGCCCAGCGTTGCAGCGCCTGCAGGCAGCGGCGGGGCAGGCTGGGTTCGAGGGAGGGTTTCATGCGGATCGGGCAGGCTGATTGAGGCGGGGTGCGGGCGCGGGGCTCGGTTGGCGCTGGGTTGTCGCCAGACTGGCGCTCAATTCGATGACGACGCCGACGCCGCGAGCGGGCGCAGACGCATCACCGAATGATCGCCGCCCGCCTGCTGGATCGCCACGCTGCGCAGCATATCGCGCGTGCCTTCGAGCGTGATTGCGCTAACGGTTTTGCGCATCTGCGAATCGCGCGGCGTGAGCGTGAGCGTCCAGTCGTCGCCGTTGCCGGTGAGCGCGACCTGGTAGGTCTGCTCCAGCGCGAAGCGGTTGCCCGTGAGCGTCGCGCGGATGCTCTCGATAAACGCGCCCAGTTCCGGGTAGCGGGCGAGCGCGAGCGTGTACTTGTGGTTGTTGCGATCGACGGTGAGCATGTCGCCGTCCACGACCAGATGCTCGGGTTTGGGCGCGAGCGTGTTCTTTTCGAGGTGGTCGGGCGCGACGAAGGAGAGTTCGCCGGACGATTCGACCGGTTGCGTCGCGATTGCGAGGTACTTGGTTTCGGTGAACGCGGCGCGGCCCGACTTGTGCTGCGCGAGCGTGGACATCAGGCGGTCGAGCGTCCAGCCTGCATCGGGTGCCGAGGCTGGCGATGCCGCCGGCGACGCCGCTTGAGCGAGGCTCGCGCCCATCAGCACACACACGGTGAGCGCGCGTGTGACGTGGCGCAGCGAAGGAAAGCGAAGGGCGCTCATGCGTCGGAAGTCTCCCGGGTGGCGAGGCTGGCGGTTTTGTCGCGGCGCGCCGGTGCGCGGGTCTGCGCGTGGGCGGCCGCGCCGACCGCACCGCCGGCCCGATTGGCGCTACTGGCCGCAAACGCGTTCTGCGCGAGCCGTGCGGCCAGCGCCGCGCTCTTTGCCTTGGCTTCGGCGCTTTGGGCGCTGGACTGCGTCTGTTCCGCCGGCGCGTCCTGCGGCTTCTGCGCCGTCTGCCAGAAGTCGAAGTAGTTGAACCAGTTATACGGCGCGCTGCGGCAATAGCGGTCGAGCAGCGCGACGTAGCGCACCAGCGCCGCATCGATGGCCGCCTGACGTTGCTCGCGCGGGATGTCGGTGAAATCGGCGAGCTTTTCGAAGTGCACGTCGTAGCGATTGCCGCCGCGATACAGGCCCGTCATGAAGATCACCGGACGCTTGAGCATCGCGGCCATATAGAGCGGCCCGAGCGGAAACGCGGCGGGCTCGCCGAGAAAGGCCATGCGGCGCAGCGCGGCGGTGTCGTCGGCGAGCAGGGTGCGGTCGGCGAGCATGCCGACCATGCAGTTTTCGTCGAGCCGCCGGTTCACGCGCAGCATCGAATCGACCTGGCCGAGGCTGATTACCTCCGGTTGCGCGGCCGGGTTCACGGCGGCGAGCGTCGCGTTGATCTTGCGCGCATTTTCTTCGTACATCGTCACGACCACGCGCAGGTCGGGCTTGGTGCGGCCGAGCGCGCGCACCACTTCGAAGCTGCCCAGATGCGCGCCCATCAGGAACGCGCCGCGCCCGCTGGCGAGCGCTTCGTCCACCAGCGTATGACCTTTGGGACGGATGTCGAACAGGTCGAAGCGCTGGTTCATCAGGTAGATGCGGTCGTGGATCGTCACCGCGAAGGTGAAGACGTGCCGGTACAGATCGAGCCAGTTGGCCGGACGGCCGAGCACGCGGCGCAGATAGTCGCGCGACGCGGCGCGTGCGCGCGGCGAGAACAGCACGAAATAGGCGGCGGTGAGATGCACGAGCGTGCGCGCGACGCGGCGGCCCAGACGCAGCGAAATCCACGTCATGGCGCGCAACAGCAGCGCGTTGCCGCGCTCCTCGCGCTGGGCCCAGTCCGTGCGGGTGCCCGCGTGGCTGCTGGTGCGGTTATCGGCGCCGCTTTCTGCGCGGTTTTCTGCGCGGTTTTCTGCGCGGTTTTCTGCGCGATTTTCTGCGCGATTTTCTGCGCAAGGGTCCGTGTCGTTGCTAGCGGTGCGTTGAGTGTTCTGGGTCATGGCTGCGGCCCTTCCTGCGTGGTTGTCGCGCTAGTCTTTACGTTTTGCATGGCGCTGGTGGCGGCCGAGAGCGTACCGCTCGCGACATCGCGCGCGCCGGCGCGCACGGTGAAGCGGATCGCGCCGCTCGCCTGGGTGTCGAACTCGACCTCGAGCGCGTCGCCGGGCGCGGCGGGGCTCAGGAACTTCGCCGCGCTCAGACGCCAGGTGTTGAACGGACGATCGAGCGCCGCACCGATCGCGTCGATGGCGTGGTCGAGCAGCACGACGCCCGGCACGATCGGATGGCCCGGGAAATGTCCGGGCAGCGCGGGGTGATCGGCGGCAATCGTGAAATTCAGGGCGGGCTTTACGGCGGCTTCTGCGTCGATCTGTGCGTCGCGCTGTGTGCCATTTTGGGCCCCGCCGCGCGTATGTCGCGCGACCAGCGCCGCGAGGACGTCGTGCGGGAGCTTGCCGGTTTCGTTGCGCGGCAGTGCATCGACGAAGATCAGCGGACGCGGCATGAACGCCGCGTCGATGCGCTCGCGTAGCGCGCGTTGCAGACGCGCGGCGTCCAGCGCGGGCGCGACCACCAGCGCGACAAGGCGCGTGACCGGCTCCGCGGCGGGCGTGGCGCGAGCGCCTTCGTCGGGCATGAAAAACACGCCGTCCGTCACGCCGTCGATCGCGTTGAGCTGATGATTCAGATACGCCAGCGATGTGCGCTTGCCCGCGATATTGATCAGATCCGCCTTGCGCCCGTGCAGCAGGAAGCGATGCGTATCGAGCAGTTCGAGCGCGTCGCCCATCGGCACCGGCGTTTCGATGTGGCCGCCGGACGCCCACACGCTCGGGCCGTCGTCCTGCGCGGCGCTGGCATCGTCGCGCGCTTCGAGGCGGATGGCGTCGTAGAGCGTCCACGTCGCGCCCTGCGCGGTGCGGCGCGTGGCGATCTGGCCGGTTTCCGTGCTGCCGTAGATCTCGACGAGCGGCGCGTGCAGGCGCGCTTCGGCATCGCTGGCGAGCTTTGCTGCGAGCGGCGCGGTGGCGCTGAGCACGAGTGCGGCGTCGGGCACGGCGGCGTCGCTGGCGAGCAGCGCGCGCAGATGGATCGGCGAAGTCACCAGCACGCGCGGCTGCGGGATGGCGGCCAGTTCGCTGCGGATGTCCTCGGGATAGAACGGCTGGCGGTTGCTGAACGCGAGTCCCGCGATCAGCGGCAGCAGCACCGTCGTTTCGAAGCCGTACATATGCTGCGCCGGCACGGTGCCGATGATTGTCGGCGTGGCGCCGGTGTGATCGGCGAGACCTGGTGCGGCGAGACCCAGGCGCGCGGCCGAAGCCTTCATGGCGCCGACGAGAAAGCCCCAGGTCTTGCGATGCGGCACCGGCGTGCCGGTCGAACCGGACGTGAAAACGTAGGCCATCACGCGTTCGGCGTCGATCTGCGGGACGTCGAAGGGCGCGTGGGTCGGGTCGGCGTAATCCGCGGAATCTGCCGCTTGCGGGGCCGCCGGATAGCGCACTTGCGGCAGATCGATGCTGCAGTGGGGCGCGTCGTAGAGGCAGAACGCATCGGGTGCGAACGACGCGATCTGGCGCACCATTTCCGGCGTGAGCGTCGAAGGCAGCAAGCTGATGCGGCCCGACACCAGCGCCGCGCACAGACTCACCGCGAAACGGTAACGGTCGCGGCAAACATTGAGCACGTGCGTGCCCGGCGGCAGCGCAGCCGCAACCTGCGCGACCTCGGCGAGGAACGCGCGCACCGTGACCGGCGAGCCGTCGCGCCAGGCGATGACCTGACGGGGCGAGGTGTGAGAAACCAGCGGATGAGTCTGCATAAATCGGTTGATACGAAAACAGGGACCAGCGATACGACGTGCCGGTCAATCATTCATTCAGTGCGCGTGCGGACGGTCAGTTCACGTTCGGCCCGCGTTCGCCGCGCCGGACGAGGCCCGATAAGCGCGCACCGATTCCATCATGCCCGCGCGCCGTTCGCCCGGCAGCGCGAAACGCCGGCACGCATGCTCGGCGACGAACATCACGCCCACCAGCGGCAGCGCCAGATAATTCGCGAAGGTCGCCCAGTCGACGATCGGCGCGAAGGCAAACATCAGCGTCGATACCGCGGCGGTCGCGACAAAAAACAGCGTCCATGCAAGCGTGATCTGCCGCGTGTAGCGCGCAATCGCCGGTGCGAGCGCGCTGCCGTCCCGGGTATGCAACATCGACGCGAACTGCGTGCACAACGGCGTGCGTCCGGCGACCAGCGTGCGCCCGAACAGCAGCGCCATGCCCAGATTGAAGCTCGCGTGTTCGATGTACAGGCCCCATTCAAACTGCTGAGCAAGCGGCGTGCGCGCTACCCAGAGCGCGCCTGCGCCTGCCACCCAGAGCGGCAGGAGCCACGCCCGGCGCGGCGATTTCGCGGCTGCGCCCAGCGCGAGCAACAACGGCGGAATCAAGGCCATCGCGAGCCCTAGACCCTGTTCGCCGGGCGTGGCGACCGCATGATGCGCGAGCACCTGATACGCAATCACCGCCGCGATCCCCAGCCCCGTGCGCACCACTGCGCCGCCCGCGCTCATTGCGCGGCTCCTGCACGCACGCCCTCGCGCACTGCATGGCAGGCCGGGGCATGACGCGCGGAACAGGCATAACGGGCGCGAACGGGCGGGCGGAGCATGATCGTCGGGAGTCCTGGTCTATGGTGGCTGCGGGAGTTTTCAGTTCGCTTACGAGATAGCGGCTTCGCTCACGAACTCAGTTATGTCATATCAATCTGCGGCCCATAATTCGGGGCAGGCGTATTTTAAGATGCCCGGCCGGCTTCCTCGGTAAGCCTTCTGGGCGCTTTGTAACCGTTTGTATGACACCGCGCAGGCGCCGGCAATCGCCGCAGCGAGGTCGGCCCACCGCCCTTCAGGCGCGACGCGACTTTGCGTGCTCAAAGCCACACGGCCTGTGCCCGACCCTCTGTAACCTTTCGGAAGGCCTCCCCGTATACGCCCCGATACCCTTCGTCTAGAATCCGCGTAACTTTTACCAAACGAACCCTAAAATCAGGGGCTGGCGCCGGGAGCCGGACTATAACCGATGGCGGCTGCCGCTCGTGAGCATTCCGAGCCGTTGCGCGCCCCTCATCTCACGCTTCTCACGCACGCACATGAACCCACTGGAACACGAACTCGCGACGTTGATCGTCGGTGAACTGAATCTCGAAGACATCGCGATCGCGGATGTCACGGCCGAGACCCCGCTCTATGGCGAAGGCTTTGGGCTCGATTCCATCGATATTCTGGAAATCGCGCTGCTGATCTCGAAGAAGTACGGTTTCGAGCTGCGTTCGGACAATCCGGATAACGAAAAAATCTACGCGACGCTGGGCGCCTTGTCGGCCTACGTCGAGGCGCATCGCACGCGCTGAGCGGCGCTTGCGCTGCCGTCGCGCCGCCATGGCATAACGGGGACTGACATGCACAAGGACAAGCCGAGGGATAAGCCCATGCGGGCGCTCGTGACCGGCGGCAGCGGCTCGATCGGTCAGGCCATCTGCGCCGCGCTGGCCGAAGCCGGCCATGAAGTCTGGGTGCACGCGAACCGGCGTCTGGACGATGCGCAGGCCGTCGCGCAACGTATCGTCGATGCAGGCGGTCAGGCCCAGGCGATTGCCTTCGACGTGACCGACGCCGACGCCGCCCAGGCCGCGCTCGAACGGTTGATCGAAGACGCGCCCGTGCAGATTCTCGTCAACAACGCCGGCATTCACGACGATGCACCGCTCGCGGGCATGTCGCGCGAGCAGTGGCGCCGGGTGATCGACGTGTCGCTCAACGGCTTCTTCAACGTCACGCAGCCGCTGATGTTGCCGATGATCCGCACGCGTCGCGGGCGCATCGTCAATATCGCCTCGCTGGCGGGTGTGATGGGTAATCGCGGTCAGGTCAACTATTCGGCGGCCAAGGCCGGCCTGATTGGCGCGACCCGGGCGCTGTCGCTCGAAGTCGCGTCGCGCGGCATCACCGTCAATGCGATCGCGCCGGGCATCATCGCTTCGCCGATGGCCGAGGACGCTTTTCCCGCCGAGCGCATCAAGCAACTGGTGCCCGCGCAGCGCGCCGGTCAGCCCGAGGAAGTGGCCGGCATGGTCGCCTATCTCGTGTCCGATGCCGCCGCCTATGTGACCGGGCAGGTGCTGTCGATCAACGGCGGGCTGGCCTGAGTCCGGCCGCCGTTAGCCGTTAGCCGATCGCCGCTTCAACCCGATCCCGAGCCCGCGGGCATCTGTCTTCGCCGGGTCATTCAACTTTGTCAGTATTGCGTTCGCCATGTCCACGCCAGCCGCTTCCACCACCCATCTTGTCCTGATCCCGAGCTACAACCCGGGCGTCAAGGTCGATGAAACCGTGCGCGCCGCGCGTGCGCAATGGAACCCGGTCTGGGTGGTCGTGGACGGCAGCACCGACGGCAGCGCCGAACGCCTTCAGGCGATGGCGGCCGGCGATCCCGGCCTGCACGTGATCGTGCTGCCCGCCAATCGCGGCAAGGGCGGGGCGGTGCTCGCGGGCATGGAAGCCGCCGCGGCGCAAGGCTTCACGCACGTGCTCACGATGGACTCGGACGGCCAGCATCCCGCCGATCTGATTCCGCGCTTCATGGCCGCCTCGCAAGCCGATCGCGCAGCGATGGTGCTAGGCCGGCCCAAATTCGACGCAAGCGCGCCGCAACTGCGCGTGCAGGGCCGCCGGCTTTCCAACATGCTCGCCGACTTCGAAACGCTGTGGGCCGGTATCGGCGATTCGCTGTATGGCTTCCGTGTCTATCCGATCGCGCCGCTCATGACCATCATGCGCAGCCATGCATGGATGCGCCGCTTCGACTTCGATCCCGAAGCCGCCGTGCGCCTGTGCTGGGCCGGCGTGCGGCCGATCCAGATCGAAGCGCCCGTGCGTTACTTCAGCGCGCACGAAGGCGGCGTCTCGCACTTCAATTACGCGCGCGACAATCTGCTGCTTTCGTGGATGCATCTGCGGCTCGTGGCCGGATTCGGCGTGCGCCTGCCGTTCATGGTGGCGAAGAAAGTGCTGCGCTAATCGCGCTTCACGCACGGCGCAGCATCGGCACGTTCGTTGTGTGCGCATCGAATCCCGTCAGCGCAATTGCTTCGCCGATTGCGTCGCCCACCAGAATGATCGCCGGGCTGCCGAGTCCGGCCGCATGCGCCCGTTCCGCAATATCGCCGAGCGTGCCCATCACGCGGCGCTCCTGCGCCGTGCCTGCCCATTGCACGACCGCCGCTGGCGTAGCGCCCGGGAGCACCTGCGCGAGCGTTGCGCACAAGCCGTCGATCCGGCTCATGCCCATATAGATGGCGAGCGTCATCTGCGTGGCGGCGAGCGCGCGCCAGTCGGGTTCGCTATGGTCGCGCAGATGCGCGGTCACGAAGATCACGCCCTGGCAATGATCGCGATGCGTGAGCGAGACGCCTAAGCCCGCCGCCGCCGCGAATGCCGACGACACCCCATTGACGATGTCAAACGGCACGCCCGCTCGATGCAGCGCCGCGAGTTCTTCGCCTGCGCGGCCGAACAGCAGCGCGTCGCCGCCTTTGACGCGCACGACATCGTGACCCTTGCGCGCGTAGCGCACCATCAGACGTTCGATGAACGCCTGCGGCGTGGATCTGCAGCCGCCGCGTTTGCCGACCTTGATGATGCGCGCTTGCGGGGCCAGCGAAGCGATTTCTGGATTGACGAGATCGTCGAGCAGCACGATCTGCGCGCGCGCGAGCGCTTTCGCGGCCTTGAGCGTGAGCAGGTCGAGGTCGCCCGGACCTGCGCTCAACAATGTGACCTTGCCCGTTGCGTCGTTCATGTTTCGTCCTTGATGGCGTGCGTTGTGACGCACTGTCGATCTTGCGCTTCAAATGCAAACGGCGTCCGCTCGCCATGAGTGACGAGGGGACGCCGTTGTCCATTCCTGCGATGTCTAACCGTATTGCGCGTACCGGCATCGTTGCCGGTTGCGTCGAATAACGCAAGTTCCAGACCAACGCCCGCCGCTGCGTGATCGCGCGTGATGGCTTCGTTTCAGCCGCTTGCACGCACCGGAAACCGCACCGAAAGCGCACACACGCCGTGCTGCACGGCACCAAACTTGTGCCCGCCTGCATCGTCGTGAATCAGCGCGCCGATCGTGCCCGATCATCGCGCGAGCGGCGCAAACGCCCACGGCGAAAGGCATTGCGCCGATTTCATCCGCATTGGCACAACGCTTGCATAAAGACCTGCGAACCCGGATCAATGGCGATCCGGCTGCTGCACCGCAAGTCATGCGGGCAGCAGGCAGGACAATTCGATTGAACACAGGACAACGGCGTCCCCTGAATCTGGCTTCCTTGAAGCGGGATTTGCGGGACGCCTTTTTTATTTTCTCTCTAGCAGGGTGCACAGGCATGACGCAATCTACGCTCGCAACGGACGCTCTGAACGTCGTCGTCATCGGCCACGGCATGGTGGGCCACAAGTTTCTGGAAAGCGTGCTCGCCAATGCCGCGCAAACGGGGCAGCCGCTGCGCGTCACCGTGCTCTGCGAGGAGCCGCGCCCGGCCTATGACCGCGTGCATCTCTCCGAATTCTTCGCAGGCAAGAGCGCCGACGATCTTTCGCTCGTGAGCGCAGGCTTTTTCGAGCGCGACGATGTGCGCGATCGCGTGCGCCTCGTGCTCGACGCGAAGGTCGTGTCGATCGATCGTGCCGCGCGCACGGTCAGCGTGTCGAACGGCGAAACGCTCGTCTACGACAAGCTGGTGATGGCCACCGGTTCCTCGCCGTTCGTGCCGCCGATCGAAGGCAATGATCGTTCGGACTGCTTTGTGTATCGCACGATCGAAGATCTGGAAGCCATGCAGGCGCGTGGCGCGAGCGCACAAACCGGCGTGGTGGTGGGCGGCGGCCTGCTGGGTCTCGAATGCGCGAAAGCGCTGCGCGATCTCGGCCTGCAAACCCATGTGGTCGAATTCGCGCCGCGCCTGATGACCGTGCAAGTGGACGACGACGGCGGGCGCATGCTGCGCGGCAAGATCGAGGCGCTGGGCGTGAGCGTGCATACGCAGAAGAACACCACGGCGATCGTCGATGGCGAAAGCGCCGCGAATCGCATGGTGTTCGCCGACGGCACGCACCTCGAAACCGACATGATCGTGTTCTCGGCGGGCATTCGTCCGCGCGACGAACTGGCGCGTGCCTGCGGCCTCGAAGTGGGCCCGCGCGGCGGCATCGTGATCGACGATGCGTGCCGTACGAGCGACGCCGATATCTACGCCATCGGCGAATGCGCGCTCTGGCAAGGGCAGATTTTCGGTCTCGTCGCGCCGGGCTACGACATGGCGCGCATCGTCGCGAAGGCGCTGGCGGGCGACGTCGCGCAGGATTTCGCGGGCGCCGACATGAGCACCAAGCTCAAGCTGATGGGCGTGGATGTGGCAAGCATTGGCGATGCACACGGCAAGACGGCAGGCAGCCGCTCGTACCGTTTCGCCGATGAACGCCGCGCGGTCTACAAGAAGATCGTCGTGTCCGAATGCGGCAAGAAGCTGCTGGGCGCGGTGATGGTGGGCGACGCGGGCGAATACGGCACGCTGTTGCAGATGATGCTCAACGGTATCGAGTTGCCGGAAGCGCCCGAATTCCTGATCCTGCCGCAAGCCGACGGCAAGGCCAAGCCCGCGCTCGGCGTGGAAGCCTTGCCCGAAGCGGCGCAGATCTGCTCGTGCAATAACGTGTCGAAAGCGCAGATTTGCGCCGCCGTGCGCGAAGGCGCGACCAGCATCGGCGCGATGAAGGCCGCAACCCGCGCGGGCGCGTCGTGCGGCGGCTGCGTGCCGCTCGTTACGCAGGTCATGAAGTCGGAAATGAAGCGTCAGGGCGTGGCCGTCAACAATCATCTCTGCGAGCACTTCCCGTATTCGCGTCAGGAGCTTTATCACCTCGTTCGCGTCGAGCAGATCAAGACGTTCGGCGCGCTGCTCGCAAAGCATGGTCACGGTCTGGGCTGCGATATCTGCAAGCCTGCCGTAGCCGGCATTCTGGCTTCGTGCTGGAATGAGTTTGTGCTCAAGAAGGAACACGCGAGCCTGCAGGATTCGAACGACTATTACCTCGCCAATATCCAGCGCGACGGCACCTATTCGGTGGTGCCGCGCATGGCGGGCGGTGAGGTGACGCCCGAAGGGCTGATCGCCGTGGGCATGGTGGCGAAGAAATACGGTCTCTATACCAAGATCACGGGCGGTCAGCGTGTGGATCTTTTTGGTGCACGCGTCGAGCAATTGCCTTTTATCTGGGAAGAACTGATCGAAGCCGGTTTCGAATCGGGTCACGCTTATGGCAAGGCGCTGCGCACGGTGAAATCGTGTGTGGGATCGACGTGGTGCCGCTTTGGCGTGGGTGATTCGGTGGGGCTCGCGATTGCGCTGGAGAACCGCTACAAGGGCCTGCGCGCGCCGCACAAGATCAAATTTGGCGTGTCCGGTTGCACGCGCGAATGCGCGGAAGCGCAGGGCAAGGATGTGGGCGTTATCGCTACGGAAAAGGGCTGGAATCTCTATGTCTGCGGTAATGGCGGCATGAAGCCGCGCCACGCGGAACTGCTCGCAGCGGATCTCGATCGCGCCACGCTGGAACGCTATATCGACCGTTTCCTGATGTTCTATGTCCGCACGGCAGACCGTCTGCAACGCACCAGCGTGTGGCGCGACAACCTCGAAGGCGGCCTCGATTATCTGATCGACGTGATCGTGCACGACAAGCTCGGCATTGGTGCGGAGCTCGAAGCAGAAATGCAGCTCGTGGTGGACACCTACGAATGCGAATGGAAAAAAGCCGTGACCGATCCGCAAACGCGTCGCCGCTTCCGCCACTTCGTCAATAGCGAAGAAGGCGATCAGCATGTGACGTTCGTGGAGGAGCGCGGCCAGATTCGCCCGGCGACGCTCGAGGAGCGCGAACAGATTCCGGTGCGTGAGCAACGAAATGCGCTGGCCGATATTCCCGTGGTTGTCGAGGCAGTTTAAATACTAGAGAGGAATCCAGAATGAATGACATGAACCAAGCCATGTTCGCGGAAAGCTGGGTGCCGGTCTGCCAGCTCGAGGAAATCGTGCCGAATACGGGCGTGTGCGCGCTCGTGAAGGGCGAGCAGATCGCCGTATTTCATATCGACGATGGCGAAGCGCGCGTGTTCGCCATTTGCAATTACGATCCGAATTCGCAGGCCGCGGTGCTGTCGCGCGGGCTGGTGGGGAGTCTGGGCGAGCGCATCGTGGTGGCGTCGCCGATCTACAAGCATCACTTCGATCTCGCTACGGGTGAATGCCTGGAAGAGCCGCGCAGTTCGGTGAATGCATTCGCCACGCGCGTGGAAGACGGCCAGGTTTGGGTGGCCGCTTAACGCTATTTGAATCCGCTTGAAACGAACGGGTAAGAGATCGATATGACGGGCAAGAGCGTCAAGACCGTGTGTCCTTATTGCGGCGTGGGTTGCGGCATGGTGCTGCACGTCGAGGACGGCGAGGTCAAGAAGATCTCCGGCGATACCGAGCACCCGAGCAATTTCGGGCGGCTCTGCACCAAGGGCTCGTCGGCGCACGTGGCGCTGCGCAAATCGGGGCGGCTCGAACGCGCCTTCGTGCGCCGCGCGCGCGACGAAGACCCGGTGCCGTTGCCCATCGCCCAGGCGATCGCCGATACGGCGGCGCGTCTGCGCGCGACGCTCGACGCGCATGGTCCCGATGCCCTCTCGTTCTACGTCTCCGGCCAGATGTCGATCGAGGCGCAATACCTCGGCAACAAACTCGCGAAGGGCTTTGTCGGCACCAACAATATCGAATCGAATTCGCGTCTTTGCATGGCGAGCGCGGGCAGCGGCTACAAGCTTTCGCTGGGCGCGGATGGCCCGCCGGGTTCGTATCAGGATTTCGATCGCGCCGATTGTTTCTTCGTGATCGGCGCGAATATGGCGGACTGTCACCCGATCCTTTTTCTGCGCATGATGGACCGCGTGAAGGCTGGCGCGAAGCTGATCGTGGTAGACCCGCGCCGCACGGCCACCGCGGATAAAGCCTCGCTCTATCTGCCGATCAAGGCGGGCACTGATCTCGCGTTGCTCAACGGCCTGCTGTATCTGCTGCACGAAAACGGCCATACGGACGCCGATTTCATCGCACAGTACACGCAAGGCTGGGACGCGATGCCCGCATTTCTCGCCGATTACACGCCGGAGAAAGTGGCGGCCATCACCGGGCTCGATGAAGCCGATATCCGCCGCGCCGCGCAGATGATCGGCGCTGCGCCCGAGTGGATGAGTTGCTGGACCATGGGCCTGAATCAGAGCACGCACGGCACGTGGAGCACCAACGCCCTCTGCAATCTGCATCTGGCGACGGGCAAGATCTGCCGTCCCGGCAGCGGACCGTTTTCGCTCACGGGCCAGCCCAATGCAATGGGCGGGCGCGAAATGGGCTATATGGGTCCGGGCCTGCCGGGGCAGCGTTCGGTGCTGTCCAAAGACGATCGCGCCTTCGTGGAGGCGCGCTGGCAAGTGCCGCAAGGCACGCTCACGACCAAGCTGGGCGGCGGCACCATCGACATGTTTTCGCGCATGGCGGCAGGCGAAATCAAGGCCTGCTGGATCATCTGCACGAATCCCGTGGCTTCGGTTGCGAATCGTCAGACCGTGATGGCCGGTCTGCGCGCCGCCGAACTCGTGATCGCCCAGGATGCGTTTCTGGACACCGAAACCAATCAATACGCCGATGTCCTGCTTCCCGGCGCGCTGTGGGCCGAAGCCGAAGGCGTGATGATTAACTCAGAGCGCAATATGACGCTCACGCAGCGCGCCGTCGAGCCGCCGGGCGAAGCGTTGCCCGACTGGCAGATCATCGCGCGCGTGGCCTGCGCAATGGGTTTTGAAGCGGCATTCAGCTATGCGAGCGCAGCTGAAGTCTTCGATGAGATTGTCGGCTTTTCGAACCCGAAGACCGGCTACGATCTGCGCGGTGTGAGTCACGCGAAGCTTCGCGAAACGCCGCTGCAATGGCCGTGCGCGCCCGATGCGAAAAGCGATCGCAATCCCATTCGTTATCTGAATGACGCTGCTCGCGACGGCGAACCGCGCATCGTCTTTGCCACGCCGCATGGCAAGGGCGTTTTCTTCGCGCGCCCGCATGTGGCGCCTGCCGAACTGCCCGATGGCACGTATCCGATCGTCTTCAACACGGGGCGCTTGCAGCATCAGTGGCACACCATGACGAAGACCGGCAAGGTGGCGATGCTCAACAAGCTCAATCCCGCGCCGTTTGTCGAGATTCATCCCGAAGATGCCGGTGCGCTCGGCATCGCGGCAAAGGACCGCGTGGAAGTGCGTTCGCGTCGCGGACGCGTGGTGCTGCCCGCAGTGATCACCGACCGCGTGCAGCCCGGCAATTGCTTCGCGCCGATGCATTGGAACGACGTATTCGGCGACGATCTCTGCGTCAACGCTGTGACGAGCGATGCGATCGACGCCATTTCCCAGCAGCCCGAATTGAAATTCTGCGCCGTCGCGCTCACGCGCGTCGCGCCCGAGCCTGTCGTGGTCGAACCCGATGCGCGCGACATTCACGACGCGCAGACCGCCACGCAAGAGACCCATGAAGCGGCGTTGCCCCAGGAATTCGACATGACCCGAATCGATGCCTTTGCGAACCTACTCGACCTTGGCGCGACGCCCGCGCCGTCGCTCAGCGAAACCGAGCGGCTTTATCTCGCGGGTTTTGTGAACGGCCTGCGCGCGTCGCGCAACGAGTCCGCCGACGCTGCGGTGCCATTGCTTCCCCAACATGCGCCGATGACCGCTGCAAAACGCGCATGGGTGGATGGCTTGCTCGCGGGTTTATTCAGCCGCGCGCCATCGCGCGTCGCGCCGTTGATCGAATCCGCCAGGCCGCAGGACGAGCAGCAAGGCAGCGTGCGCATCGCGCACACGCGTCCGAAAGTCGTGCTGCTCTGGGCCTCGCAAACGGGCAACGTGGAGTCGCTGGTCGAGCGCTACGCCACGCAATTGATGGAATCGGGCTGCGAGATTCGCACGGCCTGCATGGCCGATTACACGCTCGCGAATCTGGAAAAGGCACAGTACGTACTGCTGATGACCAGCACCTTCGGCGACGGCGATTCACCCGATAACGGCGAGCCGTTCTGGAGCGCGCTGAAGGCCGACAATGCCCCGCGTCTCGCATCGCTGCGCTATGCCGTGCTCGCGCTGGGCGATCGCAACTACGACCAGTTCTGCGGCCACGGGCGCAATCTGGATACACGTCTGGAAGCGCTGGGCGCGCAGCGTTTGATGGCGCGCGTCGATTGCGACAGCGAATTCCAGAGCACCGCCGACGCGTGGCTCGAACGCGTCACGGCGCGCATCAAGGAGGAAGACGCCGCGCTGCATGCTGTGCCCGCGGGCGGATCGATTCCCGAAGTGTTGCCGGGCTGTGCGCCGACCAAGACGCGTCCGGCCGCGTCGCGCCTGGTGGCCAACGTGCGCCTGAACATGCAGGGCGCGAGCAAGGACACGCGTTACTTCTCACTGGCGACTGGCGAAGCGGGCATCGAATACGAAGCGGGCGACGCGCTGGGCGTATGGCCGACAAATTGCCCCGCGCTGGTCGACGAAGTGCTCGCACTGACGCATTTGCACGCCGATACACCCGTGGATGTGCCGGGCGTGGGCGATGTTCGTCTCGCCGATGCGTTGAGCCATCACTATGAAATCGCCCGTCCCGGTGCCGATGCGCTTGCGCTGATCGCCGCGCGTGCGCGGGGTCAGGGCCTGAGCGATCTGCTGCACGACGACCGCAAATCGGATCTGAAGAACTGGTTGTGGGGACAACAACTCGCCGATGTGCTGCACGAGTATCCCGTCGAACTCTCGGCGCGTGAATTGACCGGCATGCTCAAGCGTCTGCAACCGCGGCTTTATTCGATTTCATCGAGCCCGAAGGCACACGCGGGCGAAGTGCATCTGACCGTTTCCGCCGTGCGTTATCACAACGGGCGGCGCGATCGAAAAGGCGTGGCGTCGACTTTCCTCGCCGATCGCGCGACGGCGGGCAGCGTGCCGGTATTCGTGCAAAAGAGCACGTATTTCCGTCCGCCACGCAGCGGCGACACGCCGATGATCATGGTCGGTCCCGGCACCGGCGTTGCACCGTTCCGCGCGTTTCTGCACGAGCGTCGTGCGCGGGGCGATTCGGGCCGCAACTGGCTGTTCTTCGGCGAGCAACACGCGGCAACGGACTTTTATTACCGCGACGAACTCGAAGCAATGCGCGGCGACGGCCTGCTGAATAAACTCGATCTCGCGTTCTCGCGCGATCAGCATGAAAAGGTCTACGTGCAGGACCGTATGCGCGAAAACGGCGCGCAGCTCTGGTCATGGCTGGAAGAGGGCGCCCACTTCTACGTCTGCGGCGATGCGAGCCGGATGGCGAAGGATGTGGACGCCGCACTCAGGACGGTCGTGGCGCAGCATGGCGGCATGAGCGACGATGCGGCCGGCGAATACGTCGGCCAGATGTCGCGCGAGCGTCGTTATGTGCGCGACGTGTACTGATCTTGCCAAAGGCGAACTTGCGAAAAACGCCTTAACGCCGCTCGCCCAATGATGTGCGCTTTTGCTGATACATCGCGGCATCGGCGCGCGCGAGCAGATCGTCCACCGACGACGGCAGATCGTCATGCGTCATCGCGCTGCCCACGCTGCTGCGCAACTGATACGGCTTTTGCGCGGCGCGATTGAAAATCTCCAACTGATTGCGGATGCGTTCCATCGCACTCATTGCGCCGTGTTCGTCGGTACTGGAAAGCAGCACGGCGAATTCATCGCCGCCCATCCGGCCGATCACATCGCCATCGCGCAGCGCCGTGCGCAGAATCGTTGTGAACGCAACCAGTGCGCGATCGCCTTCGGCGTGGCCGTAGGTATCGTTGATCTGCTTGAAGCCGTTGAGGTCGAGATACAGCAGCGAAGCGGGGCGCTGCGTGTTGCGGCACAGACGCACTGCCTGCTCCGCGAGCGACTTGAAACCGCGCCGGTTTGCAAGGCCCGTGAGTTCGTCGGTCGTCGCCATCTGGGTGGCGGCGATTTCCTGCTCGGCCATGGCGGCGAGATCGCGCAGCACGATGCGTTCCTCGTCGTCGAAAACGCGCGGGCGGTTATCGATTACGCATAATGTGCCCAGCCGGATATCGCCCGGCACCGACAGCGGACAGCCCGCATAGAAGCGGATATTCGGATTGCCGGTGACCAGCGGATTGTCGGCGAAACGCGAGTCGATGCTGGCGTCGTTGACGAAGAACAGCTCGTCGCCGAGGATCACGTGGCCGCAGAACGACACGTCGCGCGAGGTCTCGGAAACGTCGAGACCCGGATGCGATTTGAACCACTGGCGGCCTGAATCGACCAGCGTGATGGCCGCAATGGGCACGTTGAACAGGCGTCGTGCGAGACGCGTGATGCGGTCGAAGCGGTCTTCGGGCGGTGTGTCGAGGATCTTGAGCGATCGCAACACGTCCAGACGCTCGGCTTCGTTCGCGGGTTCGGAAGGTCGAAGCATAAATGAACGAGAGGATTGGAAAAAGATGCCGTCGATTCTAACGCGAAGCGTTGGGCTGTGACCGCACGAAGTGTGAGTCTGCAACGCAGGGAATGATGCATCGTGCAGGCGAGCTTTCGAATTGATTGCGGCCGCACGCATTGCTAAAGCGAACCGCACACATCGAAGAGCAAGGCGCGTGCCCAGCGCCGCGCCGGATCGCGATGCGTGCGTTCGTGCCAGGCGGCGGTTTTCGTGAAGCCGGGAATCGCGAGTGGCGGCGCGAGCACGGCTAAACCTTCGGCACGCTCGGCGAGCCTTTGCGGCACGACTGCAATCAGATCGCTTGCGCGCAGAATCTCCGGCAATACCAGAAAACTCGTCACCGAAAGCGCCACGCGCCGCTTGCGGCCAAGCTGCGCGAGTGCGGTGTCCGTGACGCCCTCGAATGCGCCGCCCGAATACGAAACGAGCGCATGATCGAGCGCGCAAAAGCGTGCAATCGTCATGCGCTTGCGCGCGGCATCGGGATGATCTTTACGCATCACGCATACGTAGCGTTCATCGAAAAGACGCCGAGCGTGTAGATCGGGCGGCGTGCTCTCCGGCGTGATCAACGCGATATCGACGTCGCCGCGTGCGAGTTGCGCGAACAGCGACGGGTCCTGGGCGGGCACGACCGCCACGCGTATGCCCGGTGCATCGCGACGCAGGGCCGCGAGATAGGGCGACACCACGGCTTGCAGCGCGTAATCGGTGGCCGCGAGCGTGAGCGTGAAATCGGCGCGGGCAGGATCGAACGCTTGCGGCGTGAGCAGCGACTCGACTTCGCCGAGAATCTGCCTGACCGGTGCGGCCAGTTCCAGTGCGCGCAACGTGGGCGCGATGCCGCGCTGCGTACGCACGAAGAGCGGATCGTCGAAGGCTTCGCGCAGGCGGGTGAGCATGCCGCTCACCGCAGGTTGCGTGAGCGAGAGACGCAGCGCGGCGCGCGTGACGTTGCGCTCGTCGAGCAGGGCGTCGAGTGCGCGCAGCAGATTGAGATCCATTGTCCTGATATCAGCGGGCATGATGGCTGGTGATGAAAGATTCGGTTCCGCTTATTTCAGCACGGCCGCTGTGTGGACGTCCAGTGTGAAGAGTCGCAGGCAAGGCATTGCCACGGCGTTTATCGAGCGATTGGAAGCGACCGGCGTGGAGCAGAACGGGTTTCATATTTACTGGGTGACGAATCAGGAAAACGTGGCGACGCGTACCGGCTATGTGCGGTATGAGATTGCGCTGGGGAATAACGCGCATTGAGCCGCGCGTGCTTTCTTTTTGCATCGTTATTCAAGCGATATTTGAAACATGGGCGATACGTTGATTGGTTGAATTTCCGCATCGCACAAAAGGACATTTAAAGAAGCTTTAATTGTCTGATGAAAACACTTATCGGGAAGGTTTTTTAAAGCGGTGTTATAAACCGATTCACGCAGCCGAATGCAGTCGCAACGTTCCATACACTGCACGTGAAAATGCAAAAACGGACGTGGAAAATCGGTGTGGGCAGCATGGCGCTATTGACCGGTGCAACGCCGGTGGTGGGGCACGCCGCCTGTTCCTCGACAGCGCCGGCCAGCAATACCACGGTTACGTGCAGCGGATCGGGCGCACCTTCTGTCGTTGCGGTTTCCGGTAGTACGCAGGTTTCGATTACGCTCGACAGCACCGTCACCGGCACCTATTCGCTTGCCAGCACGCCGACGCCATTCTCAGTCGATACATCGAGCACCCTCGTCAATAACGGCAGCCTTTCGATGTCGGGCAATGGCACGGGCGTGGCGAATCGCGGAGCCATGCTGATCGGCGTGAATAACGGCAATACCGTGACGAATGGCACAAGCGGCGTCATCGCCACCACGGGTGCCTATAACGATGGTCTGGCCGCGAATGGCAACAACAATCAGCTCGTCAACAACGGCAAGATCACGACATCGGGCGCCAACTCTTATGGCATGACCGCGGCGTGGGGGCAAAGCAACCAGGGCGCGTCGGGCAATGTGCTCACCAATACCGGCACGGTTTCGACTTCGGGCAGCAATGCGCGCGCGGCTTCGCTGCTGGGTGGCAGCAGCACCATCAACAATAGCGGCACGCTCGCCTCATCGGGACGCGACAGCCCTGCGGTCTATATGCAGGGCAACAACGATACGCTCGTCAATAGCGGGACGATCCAGACGACCGGTACGGCGTCGAGTAGCGGCAGCGTCGACGCGGTCGTATCGAATACGCTCGGCAGTTCTTTTAACGCGACGATCACGAATCAGGCGGGCGGATCGATCGTCAGCAATAACGGCATTGGCGTGCGTTCGACCAATGGCAATACCACCATCACCAATGCGGGGTTGATTCAGGGCGGTAGCGGCACGGCCATCAAGAACGGCAATGGCAATGACACACTGATTTTGCAGACCGGTTCAGAAATAGTGGGTAGTGCTGATGGTGGCGGCGGAACCAACAGTGTGCAATTGCAGGGCAGCGGCACGGCTTCGAATGCCTTCGTCAACTACCAGACGCTGACGATGACCGGCACCGCATGGACATGGTCCGGGACGGGCACGTTTGCGAATGCCTATGTCAAGAGCGGAACACTCAATCTAACCGGCAGTTTAGGCACGACCACGGCGACGGTCAGCGCCAGTGTGGACAGTGGCGCGACCTTGCAGGCGAACGCCGCGAATCTGCCGCTCGCCGTGACCGATAACGGTCTCGTGCGCTTTCAGCAGGACAGCGATGGGACGTACGCGGGTTTGATCGGCGGCACTGGCACGCTGGAAAAAACCGGTGCGGGCGCGTTGACGCTCTCGCCATCGGCATCGGGTGGCAATACGTATTCCGGCGGCACGACGATTACGCGAGGCACGCTTGCGATTGCCGCCGATAACGCCATCGGCGCATCGACGGGCGCGCTCACGTTCAACGGCGGCACGCTGCAATTGAATAGCGAATTCGATCTTTCGGCCAGCCGCGCGATGGCGATTACGGCGAACAACGGCACCATCGATACACAGAGTTTCAGCTCGACGATTGCGCAGAACATCACGGGTGCAGGCGCGCTAACCAAGCTCGGCGCAGGCGCGCTGACGCTCGATGGCGGGAGCAACAGCTATGCGGGCGGCACGAATGTCAGCGCGGGCTCGCTGATTGTGGGCGATAGCGCGAGCAGCGCGGCTGCGCTCACAGGCGGTGGCGCAGTGGCGGTTGCAGCGGGCGCGACGTTGGGCGGCTATGGCAGCGTGAGTGGCGACGTCACGAATAACGGCACGATCGCTACGGCCAATGCAATGGCCACGCTCGCAGGCGGCGCGATCGGCAATTTCCAGATCAACGGCAATCTCACCAATGCGGGGCTCGTGCGGCTTGGCGGCAGCGGCGTGGGCAATACGCTGACGGTGGCGGGCAACTATATCGGCCAGAATGCGTCGATTGCGCTGAACACATATCTGGCCGGCGATGGCGCGGCATCGGACCGGCTCGTGGTGAGTGGCGGCACGGCCAGCGGCAATAGCACGCTGGATGTCGCGAACGTGAATGGGCCAGGCGCGGCTACGTCGAGTGACGGCATTCAGATCGTGCAGGCGATCAATGGCGCGACCACGAATGCCGGAGCGTTTTCTTTGGCGGGCGGGTCCGTGAAGGCTGGCGCGTATGAATACTTTCTGGCGAAGGGCGGCGTAAGCGCAGGTACGAGCCAGAACTGGTATTTGCGCAATACCATTCCGGCCGTAACAGGCGAGACGAATGTAGGTAGTGCGCCCGAGCCCGTTGTTACCGCGCCAGGCACGCCAGAATCTATCGTGCAGGCTGTGGCGATCGCGGTCGCCAAAGAGGCAGCCAACAGCGTGCCTGTTTATCGTGCGGAAGTACCGCTTTACGCCGAAGCGCCCAGCTTCGCCCGTCAATTAGGCATCCTTCAGATTGATACATTCCATGATCGTCAAGGCGAGCAAGGCTTGCTTACCGAGAGTGGCACAGTACCCGCATCGTGGGCGCGGGCGTGGGGCGGCGATAGCACTATCGGGCAGGGCGGCGAGCTGAACCCGTCGTTAGACGGATCGGTATGGGGCATGCAGATCGGTCAGGATCTCTATGCCACACATCCCGCGAGCGGTGTGCGCGATCACTTCGGCTTTCTGCTGGGTTTTTCGCGCGCCGTGGGCGACGTGGACGGCTTTGCGCTAGGGCAGCCCGATTACAGCGCAGGCTCGCTGCAGATCAATGCGTACAACCTTGGCGCGTACTGGACGCACATCGGCGCGGGCGGCTGGTACACGGACGCCGTGGCAATGGGCAGCGCGCTCACGGTACGCACGCAGTCGAGCGATACCGATGGCGGCGTATCAGGTTCGACACACGGCAACGCGTTCACCGGGTCCATCGAAACCGGTTTGCTGATGGCGCTCGCATATGGCCTCACGCTGGAGCCGCAGGCACAGATCGTCTGGCAATGGCTTTCGCTCTACCGCTTCAACGATGGAATTTCCGAGGTCACGTGGAATAACGGCAATACGTTTCTCGGCCGCATCGGCGCGCGCTTGCAGTACGCGTTCGCGGCCGGTGGCATCGACTGGAAACCTTATGCGCGGGTGAATGTGCTGCGCGCATTCGGCGCCGATGACAAAACCACCTTCAGCGGCACCACCACGCTGGGCACGCCGGTCGGGCAGACGATGGGGCAGGTCGGTGTGGGGCTTGTCGCGCAACTGACGAAGCGCGGCAGCGTGTTCGTCACCGCAAGCTGGCTGACGAATCTGGGCGGAGAGCATCAGCGTGTGATCGCGGGCGATGCAGGTGTGCGCTGGGCGTGGTGAACTCAATGCCCAAAAACAAAACGCCCCTGCAAGCAGAAGCTGCAGGGGCGTTTCTACAACGAGGCCTTAAAAACAGGCCTCGAATGCAGCTAAAGCTAACGTCGGCTTACTTCGCGACCGCTTCGAGCGCTGCGTTGAACGTCGCGCTCGGGCGCATCACTTCAGCCAGCTTCGCGAAGTCCGGCTTGTAGTAACCGCCGATATCGACCGGCTTGCCCTGAACAGCAGCCAGCTCAGCAACGATCTTCTGTTCGTTGTCGGCCAGTGCCTTCGCGAGCGGCGCGAACTGGGCGGCGAGTTCCGCGTCGTCCTTCTGCGCTGCCAGCTCTTGTGCCCAGTACATCGACAGGTAGAACTGGCTGCCGCGGTTGTCCAGCTCGCCGGTCTTCGGCGACGGGCCCTTGTTGTTGTCCAGCAGCTTGCCGGTTGCGGCGTCGAGCGTCTTCGCGAGCAGCTTGGCGCGCGCGTTGTTCGTCTTGATGCCGAGGTCTTCCAGCGACACTGCCAGCGCGAGGAATTCGCCGAGCGAGTCCCAACGCAGGTGGTCTTCCTGAACCAGCTGCTGCACGTGCTTCGGAGCCGAACCGCCTGCGCCCGTTTCGTACATGCCGCCGCCAGCCATCAGCGGAACGATCGAGAGCATCTTCGCCGACGTGCCCAGTTCCATGATCGGGAACAGGTCGGTCAGGTAGTCGCGCAGGATGTTGCCGGTGACCGAGATCGTGTCCAGACCGCGGATCACGCGCTCGAGCGTGTAACGCATCGCGCGCACTTGCGACATGATCTGGATGTCCAAGCCGCTCGTGTCGTAATCCTTCAGGTACGCTTCGACCTTCTTGATCACTTCGTTTTCGTGCGGACGATACGGGTCGAGCCAGAACACGGCCGGCGTGTCCGAGTTCTTCGCGCGCGTGACGGCCAGCTTGACCCAGTCGCGGATCGGAGCGTCCTTCACGAGGCACATACGCCAGATGTCGCCTTGCTCGACTTCCTGCGTGAGCGCGTCCAGCACTTCGTTGGTTGCATTGTCAACGATACGGGCCGTGCCGTCCTTCGGGATTTCGAAGGTCTTGTCGTGCGAACCGTACTCTTCAGCCTTCTGCGCCATCAGGCCGACGTTTGGCACCGTGCCCATGGTCTTTGGGTCGAATGCGCCGTTGGTCTTGCAGAAGTTGATGATTTCCTGGTAAATGCGCGCGAACGTGCTTTCCGGGATCAGGCACTTCGTATCGGCCGGGCGGCCGTCGGCGCCCCACATCTTGCCGCCTGCGCGGATCATCGCGGGCATCGATGCGTCGACGATCACGTCGTTCGGTGCGTGCAGGTTCGAGATGCCCTTGGCCGAATCGACCATCGCCAGCGCCGGACGGTGCTCGTGGCACGCGTGCATGTCGCGGATGACTTCTTCGCGCTGCGATTCCGGCAGCGTGTCGATCTTCGTGTAGAGATCGACGAGGCCGTTGTTGACGTTCACGCCCAGTTGTTCGAACAGCTTGGCGTGCTTCGCGAACGCGTCCTTGTAGAACGTGCGCACAGCGTGGCCGAACACGATCGGGTGCGAAACCTTCATCATGGTCGCCTTGACGTGCAGCGACAGCATGACGCCGGTCTTGCGCGCGTCTTCCATCTGGTCTTCATAGAAGTCCAGCAGGGCCTTCTTGCTCATGAACATGCTGTCGACGATTTCGCCAGCCTGCAGCGAGACCTTCGGCTTGAGGACGATGGTTTCGCCGCTCTTCGTCACGAGTTCCATGCGCACTTCGCGCGCCTTGTCGGTCGTGATCGACTTTTCGCCGTGGTAGAAGTCGCCGTGCTTCATGTGCGCGACGTGGGTGCGCGAAGCCATGCTCCACTCGCCCATGCTGTGCGGGTGCTTCTTCGCGTAGTTCTTGACTGCCAGCGGTGCGCGGCGGTCCGAGTTGCCTTCGCGCAGGACCGGGTTCACCGCCGAGCCGAGGCACTTCGAATAGCGCTTCTGGATAGCCTTTTCTTCGTCGGTCTTCGGATCTTCCGGGAAGTCGGGGATCTTGTAGCCCTTGTTCTGGAGTTCCTTGATGGCTGCGACGAGCTGCGGCACCGATGCGCTGATGTTCGGCAGCTTGATGATGTTGGTTTCCGGCAGCTGCGTGAGACGACCCAGTTCAGCCAGGTTGTCCGGAACGCGTTGTTCCTCGGTCAGGAATTCGGGAAATTCACCGAGGATGCGGCCCGCCACGGAAATATCGCTGGTCTCGACGTTCACGCCGGCCGGCGCAGCGAAGGTGCGGATGATCGGCAGAAACGCGCTGGTGGCAAGCAGCGGCGCTTCATCGGTCAGGGTATAGATGATGGTGGGTTGCTGGGTACTCATCGGCTTCTTGGCGGGATCGTTAAACGAGGTGGTAACACCACCGGCTGCGCGCAGTCGGCGAAACACCTGGATTTTGCCTCAATTTCGGATCGCCCGGGGCCGAGATCGACATGAATTTCATATTATGAAATTGCGTTGCGCGAGCATGTTCATGCGTGAAATCGTCGCGTTTGCCGCGAACGGGCGGGCTTGCGCTGAAAACGTTATCGCCGCAAATGCCTGATAAATAAAGGCTTATGCGCTATTTTCGATCGCTCGGGGACGGATCGGATAATTTCAGTTTCGTACCATCGATTACTTGTCAAGTTGGTGAAGACCCTTGCTGAAAGCGAGGGGTATCGCTGAGTCTTATAGAAGAATTTATTGCCGCAGCGCTTCGTTTTGCGTCCGAATTTCCTGGTCAAACAGTGGGATATTGGCGGCGAAGCGATGCAGGATTCAGACGATTCGCCATCGTCAGGATTGCGCGGGCCGGTCCTTCGTTCCGGTCATTACGTCCGGTCGTTACTTCCGGTTCAGGAATTCCAGCAGGTCGGCGTTGACCTTGTCGGCCTCGGTCGTGCACATGCCGTGCGAGCCGCCCGGATAAATCTTGAGCGTCGCATCCTTGACGATCTTCGCGGAGAGCTTGCCCGCGTCGTCGATCGGCACGATCTGGTCGTCGTCGCCGTGCAGGATCAGCGTGGGCACATCGATCTTCTTCAGATCCTCGGTGTAATCGACTTCCGAGAATTCGTGCACGCACTCGTAGAGCGCCAGCATGCCGCCCCACATGCCCTGCAGCCAGAACGCGTCGATCGTGCCCTGCGAGGTCTTCGCGCCGCTGCGATTGAAGCCGTAGAACGGCACGGCCAGATCCTTGAAGAACTGCGAGCGGTTATCGACGACACCTTTGCGAATGTTGTCGAACACTTCCCTGGGCAGGCCGCCCGGATTCTGTTCGCTCTTGATCATGATGGGCGGCACCGCGCCGATCAGCACCGCGCCCGACACGCGCTTCGTGCCATGACGGCCGATATAGCGCGCGACTTCGCCGCCGCCCGTCGAATGTCCGACCAGCGTGGCGTCTTTCACATCGAGCTTGTCGAGCAGATCGGCGAGATCGTCGGCCCAGGTGTTCATGTCGTTGCCTTTGGCCGGCTGGTCCGAGCGGCCGTGGCCGCGACGGTCGTGCGCGATCACGCGAAAGCCTTTCTGCACGAGAAATAGCATCTGCGCGTCCCAGGCATCGGACGAAAGCGGCCAGCCGTGGCTGAAGACGACCGGGCGGCCGCTGCCCCAATCCTTGTAGTAGATCGAGGTGCCGTCGCGGGTGGTGAACGTGCTCATCAGTAGCGCTCCTGGTTGAGGCGAAAGGGGAATCACGCGAATAGTGGGTGCTGCGCAGGTATCAAGCAGGCGTTACCCGGATGTCACGCGGATGTCACGCGGCAGAGGCGCGGCGCGTTGCCGGCAGGTCGAATACGCGAACGAGTATAGAGAGGATCGCGAAGCGATGATCCGAAGCTGTGCGATGCAGCGCCAGCGTGCGGATGTCTCGAAACAAACCGCGCGTCAGGCGTGCGTTTGCGAATAACCGTGCGCGTCGAGCCAGTGGCGCACGAGGCGCGCCTGATCGGCATCGAGTGCGCGCAGCACCTGTTCGGCCGGCTGTTTGCGCAGCGCCTCGACGATAGGCGCGAGCGGCACGCCCTCCAGATGCCAGACGCCAAGCGGTTGATCGGGGCTCACGACCACATCGGCTTCGGCGATCAGATCGCCGTCGATCACCGGCGCACGCTCGATATTGAGCTGGTTGAAATCGGCGTTCACTTGCAGCGGCGCGTCGTCGGGCCAGAGGCGGCGAGATTCCCAGAACGATCGTGCGGACCAGCGCTGTTCGAGCGCGTAGAAGTCGCGGCCCGTGCGCGCGAAGCGCACGAACAACTGCTCGATACGCTGCTGATGAAAGCGCAGCGCGAGCGAGGCGCGCTCAGGGCAACTGAGCAAGGTGTGGATCACGGCGGGCGCCTGCAGTGCAGACGAAAGCGACTGGAAAATACCGTTGCCCGATAGCGGATCGACGGCCATCGCCGCATCGCCCACGCGCAGCCAGTTGTGCGCGCCGGTGCGCCCGCACAATGTCGCGGTGCTGCTGCGCGCGTGCAGGCGCACATTGGTATCCGCGTCGTGCGCGAAAAAGTCGCTCGCCAGCGGCGCGTGCCGCATGCGCGCGCAGAATGCCAGCAGTTCGTCGCGCTGCGGGAGTTCGGCGCTCGCCACATCGAGTGTCATCTGCCAGTAACAACGGCCGTCGGGCAGGCGCGCCATCCATGCCCAGCCGTCCTGCAGGCTTTCGATGGCGGATGCCGCCGCGCCACGCTCGCCTTGCCAGAAGTTCAGCAGGCTCAGTGTTTGCGGGCCGCGCGTGGCGTCGCGCAACAGCGGCGCAAAACGCCCGCGCGCTTCGACGAGAAAATCGGCGCGCAGCGAAAGCGGGCCATCGGCGGTTTCGATCACGAGGTCGTGACCGGCCGGCGAGGTCTGGATATTGCGCACATTCGCCTCGATCACATCGACGCCGGCCTGGCGCAGATCGTCGCGCAACGCGGCATCGAATACGCGGCGATCGGCCAGAAACTCCGCGTTGAGCGTTTGCAGCACGCCGTTCCAGAGCGTCGTGCGCGTGCAGGGTCCGGCGACGCTGCTGGCCGCGCGATGCAGACCCGCATGACGCAAGCCTTCGATGACGCGCGCCGAAAGGCCTTCCACGGCGTCGAAGCGCCGCCAGTCGCTGACGACCTGCACCGCGTAGCCGAGGCGCGCCAGTTCGCGCGCGACCGCCGCGCCCGCAGGCCCGGCGCCGAGGACGACGACGCGCGCCGCAGGATTCAGAGCGGCGACGTGCATACCCTGGGCGACACGCCGATAACGAAGCACGCACGTGTGTGCTTTTTGCCTTCGTCTGAACGTATCGGTCGAGCGTTGCAGGGCTGAACGTTCAGCGCCGCTTCGATAGGAAACGAATCGCGCAAGTGTCCCCCTTTGAGCCGGAAAATAACGGTGCGTCGCGGCGGCAAGCGTGCCGCGCGAAAGGATGTGGCTCAATCTGGCATGGATGCCTTGATAAGTCCATCCGGTCAAAGACGCATTTCCGCGCTTCACGAGGGCGCAATGAGGCAGGCGCTTCAAAGCTTGCCCGCGTCGAAAGACGCGGGCAGGAACGCAGGGAGGATTAGCGCGAGGGCACGCCAGTGCGCCAGTCGTCCCAATGCGCGACGATATCCTGCACGAGCGGATTGCCCGCACGATAGAGGTTCTCGAGCGCGGGCGCGAAGCCGCCCTGGCTTGCATAGCCGAGCAGATTGGCGGCGCTCGACTGGCCCTTGTATGGACGATCGAAATCCGATCCCGCGCGCAGCACGGCCACCCGGTCGAGATCGACACGCTGCGTGGCGGCGGCGCGTTTGAGCGCTTCATACGTGGCGTTATCTTCCTGCTGCGTCATGCAATAGACGCCCTTGTTGCCGGTGAGCTGACGCGTGAATTCGGTTGCGCGCGCACCGAGTTCCGCGCCCGACCACCAGGTATCGCCTGCAATCGAATCGCAACGGATCACGCTGGGCGCGCGATTGGCTGGCGCATAGCGATACTTCGCGCGCGCGGCTTTCGCTTCGGGGTTATCGGCCAGCGCGACGTCGTGACTCAAGGCATAGGCCGCCGAAGTCAGCTTCGCATTGAGCTGGAAGACTTCGGTGCGATAGTCGAGCGCGGGCTTTTCGCCGGGGTTTTTCGTATTGATGCCGAGATAGCCGGTATGCCAGCCTTTAGGACGACGGTCCGGATCGATCTCCCATTGCAGGCCGAAATCGACGAGCCAGTCCGACCACGCCGCCGAACCCACCGTGCCTTGCTGCGGATTCACGCCTGCAATGCCGGCCACCAGGAAGTAAGTCTGGCGCAGATCGAATTGCGGCGCGAAGGCGAGTGCCATCGTCGATGCGGCGGCGTTCGTGTGGCCCATGCCGGTGGTCATCACGCAGACATCGTCGTGATTGCACTGCACGGCGGGATAGTCGGGCGAGAGGCCCGCGACGGGAATGCTGTCCCAGGGCCCGAGCTTGTCGAGCCAGGTCTTGGCCTCGGGCGCGAACATCGTGACGATCATCACCTTCACCGGGCGCGCGCCCGTGGCCGCGCCTTGTTGCACGAAGGCGCCAGAGGACGCCTGGGTGGACGACGGCGCCTTGCTGGCGGCGCAGCCCGCGAGTGCGAGGGCGGCGAGGAGCGTGGAGGAGAGCGTGGTGACGTGCGAGGCGAAGTGCGTGGTGACGTGGCTAGCGAAGCGGAAACGAGTAACGACGGGTTCGATTTTCTTGTTCATATGCGCGTTGGATTTCGTGACGTTCGGTATCGTGCGAGCCGCCATCATATGATGCCAACGCGAAAATGCGCCGCCAGATTGCGCGTGCAATCCGCTGCTATGAAATATCCTTCGCCACCAGCACGACGGGCGTTTCGATGTATTCGGAAAGGTCTTCCTGATCGCGATGTTCGACGCAGGCCTGCAGCGCCACGTCGAGCCCATACACCGCCTGCTTTTCCGCGAACTGGTTGAGCGTGACGAGCACGCGGCCATCCTTGATCATCGGCTTGATGGCGTCGCTGTTGTTGAAGCCGGTGATCAGCACGCGGCCGGTGAGTTGCGATTCGCGCACCGCATCGACCGCGCCGCGCGCCATGTTGTCGTTCGCGCATAGCAGCGCGCGAATGCCCGGCTGCGACGCGATAATCGAGGCCGCCGCGAGACGCCCCTGGCCATATTCCCAGTTGCCGGTTTCGGTCGCCGCGACTTCGACGTGCGCGGCCTGCATCGCGTCGCGAAAGCCGGCCGTGCGCTGCTGCGCGTTGAGATCGGACGACACCCCTTCGATGATGCCGACACGATCGCCTGCATGCAGCCGGCGCGCCAGATATTCGCCCACGCGCTTCGCGGCGCGGCGGTCGTCGGGGCCCACGTAAGGCACGTGAATGCGCGCTTCGCGCAGCGCGTCGGCATCGAGCGGATTGTCGATCGCCAGCGTGAGGATGCCGTGCTGGACGGCGCGACGCGCGGCGTTCACCATCGCGCGCGAATCGGCGGGCGCGAGCACGATCGCATCGACACGCTGTTTGATGGCCGTATCGACGAGGCGGATCTGTCCGGCCGCATCGGTTTCCGACTGGATGCCGAGAATCACCAGTTTGAACGGATAAGGCGAGTGCGCCTGGAAACCCCTGGCGGCGGCGACCATCGCCATCGTGAAGGGATCGGGCATGGCCTTGAGCACGAGCGCGATGGTGACTTCGCGCGTGGCGCCCATGCCGCTGCCGGCATGCGCGGCGCCGATCGCAGCAAGCAGGCTTGCGAGCACGAAACGGCGGCGTTGTGGATGGTGCATGGCGTGAGCGGCGGCGCAGTTCGCGCGGGGCAGAAACGGAATGGTGGAAGTGTAAACGAGGCGTGCGGGCTTGGGATAGTTCAGGCGGCTTAAGCCGCTCAAGCAGCTTCGGCGGCCTGCGCGCGCGCCACCAGATGCTCGACCATGCGCTGCGCGGCGGGCTGCAAGGCATCGAACGCACGAAAGCAGACGATGAAGCGCCGCTGCGCCCACGCGTCGCTCAAAGGCACGAGGCGCACGTTCATGATGCGCGTGTAGCTCTGGCCGACTTCCTCCGGTACGACGCTGATGCCGAGCTTCGCGGCGACCACGCGAAACGCCGCGTCGAAATTCGATACCGTCGCACGGTAATCCACGGTGCGCCCGCCCAGCGCCGCCGCGCGTTGCAGCAAGGTGTGCACGGCGGTGGAGGGCGGCAGGCCCACGTGTTCGAAGCCGAGCGTATCTGCGAACGCCACCGATTTACGCCGCGCGAGCGCATGCCCGCCCGGCACGGCCAGCGCGAGCCGGTCGGTGCGCCAGGGGCGCGCTTCCAGGCCGCCCAGTTCGACGTTGTCCCAGCACACGCCCACGGACGCCACGCCATCGCGCACGAGCTGCACGAGTTCCTTCGAGGTGCGTTCATCCACGTTGACGCGGATGTTTTCGTGCGCGGGCATGCGCATGAAAGAGGCGAGATCGTCGAGCAACGCCTCCGCAATCGCCGATGCCGACGCGCACACGCTCACGCTGCCGCGCAGGCCGCTGCCGAACGCGGCGATATCGCTGACGGCGCGCTCTAGCGTAAAGATCACGCTGCGCGCGTGCTCCAGCAGTGCGACGCCCGCCTGGGTGGGCTGCACGCCGCGCCGCGAACGCGTGAGCAAAGGCACGCCCAGATCGGTTTCGAGTTGGGCGATGCGCTTGCTGATGGCGGAAGGCTCGATATGCGATTCGCGCGCCGCGTGCCCCATGTTGCCGTGTTCGCAGACGGCCACGAACAGGCGCAGCGTCTTGGTGTCGATATCGTGCATCTGTGTTTCCCAAACGGAATCTTGGAGCTTCCAAAATACCGCTTTATGGATGGACTGGAATGTCTAAAGTTAGCACAGAGGCAAATACAACGAAACACCACGCCGGCACGACACGAACCTGTGCCCCGCTTATTCGTCTGGAGACATTTCTATGCCTGCCTATCCCGCGCGCGCCACGCTGCGCGAAGTCGGTCTGCGCGACGGCCTGCAAAGCATCGACACCATTTTGCCCACCGAACTCAAGTTCGCCTGGCTGCGCGCGGCGCATGCGGCCGGTGTGCGCGAGATCGAAGTCGGCTCGTTCGTGCCCGCACGCCTGTTGCCCCAACTCGCCGATACGGCCGAACTGGTGGCGTTCGCGCGCAGCCTGCCCGGCCTGTGCGTTTCCGTGCTGGTGCCTAATCTCAAGGGCGCGCAGCGCGCGCTCGAAACCGGCGCCGATCTGATGCTCGTGCCGCTTTCCGCGAGCGAAGCGCATAGCCGCGCGAATCTGCGCAAGACACCCGACGAAGTCGTGGCCGAAGTCGCGCGCATGCGTGCCGAACGCGATGCTGCTGGCGCGCGCACGCTGATCGAAGGCGGCATCGGCACGGCTTTCGGTTGCACGCTGCAAGGCGAGGTCGCGCAGGAAGATGTGCTGCGCTATATGCAGGCGCTGTTCGATGCGGGCGCTGATCGCGTGAGTCTCGCCGATACGGTGGGCTACGCGAATCCGCGTGCCGTGCGCGAGTTGTTCGAACGCGCGCGCGCCGTGGCGGGCGAGCGGCTCTGGTGCGCGCACTTTCACGACACGCGCGGTCTTGCGCTCGCCAATGTCCATGCCGCGCTGGAAACCGGCGTGACGCGTTTCGATGCTTCGCTGGCAGGTATCGGCGGCTGTCCGCATGCGCCCGGTGCGAGCGGCAACGCGGCAAGCGAGGACTTGGCTTTCATGCTCGAAGACATGGGTATCGAAACCGGTATCGATATCGACGCCTTGCTGGCCTTGCGCGCGCAAGTGGCGCAATGGCTCGGTGGCGAGAGCCTGCATGGCGCGCTCTGGCGTGCCGGCTTACCGAAGACTTTTCAGACCGCTATGGCGGTCGATTCGTTATCCTGAGGATGTGATGAGCGCAAACATGGACACCACGCGACAGCTGCCGCTCGACGGCGTGCGCGTCGTCGAATTTACGCATATGGTCATGGGCCCGACCTGCGGAATGATTCTCGCGGATCTGGGTGCGGAAGTTATCAAGATCGAACCGCCCGGCGGCGATAAAACGCGCGATCTGCCGGGCTTGGGAATTGGCTTTTTTCGCTCGTTCAACCGCAATAAAAAGAGTGTCGTGCTCGATATCAATACCGAAGAAGGGCGCGCTGCTGCAGTCGAATTGATCGGGCAATGCGATGTGATGCTGGAGAATTTCCGGCCCGGTCTGATGCAGAAATTCGGTCTGGACTACGCCACGCTGTCGCAGCGTTATCCGGGGCTGATTTACGTTTCGCACAAGGGATTTTTGCCCGGGCCTTATGAAAACCGGCTCGCACTCGACGAAGTCGTGCAGATGATGGGCGGCCTGTCGTATATGACCGGGCCGGCTGGGCGGCCGCTGCGTGCGGGGACGTCGGTGAACGACATCATGGGCGGCATGTTCGGCGCGATCGGCGTGCTGGCGGCATTGCGCGAGCGCGAGGCGAGCGGGCGCGGCCAGGAAGTGCAGAGCGCGCTGTTCGAGAACTGCGTGTTTCTGAGCGCGCAGCATATGCAGCAATACGCGATGACGCACGAAGCGCCGCCGCCGATGCCCTCGCGCGTGTCAGCATGGAGCGTGTACGACGTGTTCACGCTGGCCGAAGGCGAGCAGCTTTTTATCGGCGCAGTCAGCGACAAGCAGTTCGTTACGCTGTGCGACGTGATTGGCTGCCCCGATTATGCGCGCGAGCCGCGCTATGCCAATAACGCGGCGCGCGTGGCCTTGCGCCCCGAATTGCTCGCGGGTCTGGGCGATGTGCTCAAGGCGCATCGCGTGGAGGACCTGATGCCGCGTCTGGAAGCGGCGGGCGTGCCGTATGCGCCGATCGTGCGCCCGGACCAGTTGCTCGACGATCCGCATCTGAAGGCCAGTGGCGGCCTCGTGCCGATGCAGACCGACGACGGCGGCGAAACCGAAGTCGTGCTGCTGCCGCTGATGATGGACGGACGCCGCCCCGGCGTGCGTCAACCGCTGCCAAAAGTGGGCGAGCATACGGAGGAAGTACTGGCGCGACTCGCCGCGCATGTAGCCGGTTAGCCTCAAAGAGCGATGTGACGCAGCGCGGGCCAGAGTAGCCCGCGCGCCAAAACAACATGGAGACAGACTATGCAACGCACCCTCACCACGGACGATGCGCTCGCCTTGCCTTTGGACGTGGCCGAACCGGGCCAGGCCGTGGCGGCCGCGCTCTCCGCGCGACTCGATCGGCTACCGGCGACCTGGCAATTATGGAAGCTGGTCTTGCTGATTTCGCTGGGCGGCTTCTTCGAAGTCTACGATCTGATTTTCACGGGCTATATCGCGCCGGGTATGGCGAAAAGCGGTCTGCTGCAGACCACGACATCGAATCTGTTCGGTTTCAATGGCATTGGCGCATTCGTGGCCGCGACATTTGCGGGTCTTTTTATCGGCACGTTCTTTTTTGGCTGGCTTCCCGATAAATTCGGACGACGAAGCGTATTCACGTTTTCACTGCTGTGGTATTCGATTGGCTCGATCGTTATGGCGATGCAGCATTCTTCCGAAGGCCTGATCCTGTGGCGCTTTATCACCGGCATCGGCGTGGGCATCGAGATCGTGACGATCGACAGCTATGTGACCGAGATGGTCCCGCAGCAGATGCGCGGTCGCGCGATGGCCTTCAATCAGGCGATCATGTTTGCCGCCGCGCCGGCTTCCGCGTTGCTGTCGTGGTGGCTTGTGCCGGTTGCGCCGTTCGGTATCGACGGTTGGCGTTACGTGGTGCTGGCGGGCGCGCTGGGCGCAGTGATTGTCTGGTTCGTGCGCCGTGCCGTGCCGGAAAGCCCGCGCTGGCTCGCCACGCATCACCGCACCGAGGAAGCCGAGCGCGAGATTGCGCGGCTGGAACAGGCGGCAGTCCGAGAAAGTGGACGTGAATTGCCGCCGCCTGCGCCGGTGGTGACGCCGCCCGCGCATCGCCGTGCTTCGCTGGCGGAGTTGTGGAAGCCGCCGTATCGCGCGCGCCTTCTCATGCTGATCGCGTTCAATCTGTGTCAGGCGATCGGTTATTACGGTTTCGCGAACTGGGTGCCGACCTTGCTGATCGGGCAGGGCGTGCACGTGACGCGCAGCCTGCTCTATGCCTTCGTGATTGCGATTGCGCTGCCGTGCGGGCCGCTGCTGGCGATGCTCGTCGCGGACAGGGTCGAGCGCAAATGGTTGATCGTCGGATCGGCGTTTGCCGTGCTGGTGTTCGGGCTGCTGTTCTCGCAGGCTCGCGGGGCTACGGCGCTGATCGTGCTAGGGATTTTGATCAGTCTCGCGGGGCAGATGATTTCCGTTTGCTATCACGCCTATCAGGCGGAGTTGTTTCCTACGGCCGTGCGTTGTCGTGCGAATGGCGTGGTGTATTCGGCGAGCCGGGTGGGGGCGATGATGTCCGGTTTCATTATCGCGGCGCTGTTGCGCGACTTCGGCGTGCAAGGTGTGTTCGCCGGGATTACCTGCTGCATGCTCGCGGTGATGGTGTCGATCGGCGCGTTCGGGCCGCGCACGAATGGGGTCTCGTTGGATGAGATTTCGGGGTGATGTGGTGTGCGCCCTGGCGTGTCGCAGGTAATTCGGAATTTTCGTATGTCCGGCGGTTGTAGGGGAAGCCTACAGTCAAAGACGTATCGCATCTGGTCCTGCGATACGGAACAGGCAGGCTCCCCCGGCCCACTGTTCTAGTATTTGAAGCCCGCGCAATGCGGGTTTTTTTTTATTGGATGGTGGGATTTCAGGTCACCGGGCAGTTTCAGGACGCCGCGGGCGCTGGTTCAACAACTGAAACGTCTCGTCAATGGCCGCATGGCGCCCCAGATTTGCATGAATTAATTGAATCGAACTCGCAAAAATATGTATTTAAGGAAAATTTTTCATGCTTGATTCGAAACCGTCAACAGAGAGTGCAATCCGCAAACAAAACTCATAACGCAACTAACAGCCAACCCCAAAACCCCTCACCGAATTGCGCACGCTCGCATGTCCGCAAACCTTGATCGCAAGTAAAAGTCCCCATGAGCGAAGCAGAACAGATCACACGAACACAATCGGGAACCGCCGCCACAATCCGCACTTGCTCGACGCGCTAACGCACCAGATTCCGCGCCGCGGCCGCGCACCCAGCATCCATCAGCGGCTCGATCGCTGCACGCCGTTCATCGGGCAGAAAATCGCAGATCCAAACCAGCCTGCAACCGCCGCCCGCTTCGTTCGCCACGATCTGCATCGACGCCGCGTGCTGCTCGAAGTTCGGCCCGCAGACCGTGTAGGCCACCCGCATCCTCGCGTCATCGACAGTCACGATGTGCTCCTGCACCACGTTGCCATTCGCAAACGTCACGCTGCGTCTATCGCCTTCGACTTTCACATCAACCAGCACGCCCGCAAAAACCTGCGCGATATTGCGCGAGTCGCGCAACGTGGCCCATGCGCTGGCCGCATCGATACTTAAGGGAACATCGCGATAAAGAGAAGCCATCGCCGCATCTCCTGTTTCCAGTAGTCAAAATTCCAGTACTCGAAAGATGAACGCCGATCAATGCGAATGCCGATGATGCACATCCGGGAAATGGGCATGCGTATGCGTGAGCGGCAGATGCTGGTGGGCATGCGTGTGCGGCTCGGTGCCGTCCCAGTCGAAATCGTGCTCATGCCGATGATGCGCATCATGCCGATGCCGATGCGTATGTTCGAGCGCGTCATGCGTATGCTCGTGCTCGTGGCGCTCGCGCACATGCAGCCACACGCCTAGGGCCATCAGCGCGAGCGCGGCCCAGAACGTCAGCGCCGGCCGCTGCGGCCAGAGCATCAAGGAAAGCGCCACGCCAAACAGCGGCGCCACCGAAAAATACGCTCCGGTGCGCGCCGCGCCCAGGTTGCGCAAGGCGACCACGAACAGCACGAGGCTTACGCCATATCCCGCGAATCCCACCGCCATCGCCGCAGCAATACGCGCGCCGTCGGGCCAGTGCGCGCCGAGCCAGAACGCCACCAGCAGATTGACGGGCCCAGCCGCCAGGCCTTTGAGGCAGGCGATCGTCATCGCGTCGTTGGCGGAGACCTTGCGCGTGAGATTGTTGTCGATGGCCCAGCAAAGGCACGCGCCCACCACGAATAACGCGCCCGGCGTGAGTCCCGCGTGCGGTCCGCTCCACGAAAGCAGCACGCCGCCCGCGACGATGGCGGCCATGCCCAGTGCGATTTGCGCATCGAAATTTTCGCGGAAACAGACCCACGCGATCAGCGCCGTCAGCACGCCTTCGAGATTGAGCAGCAGGGCGCTCGACGCGGCGGGCGTCGTAACGAGCCCGAGCATCAGCAGGGCGGGCCCGGCCACGCCGCCCGCGACGATCGCGCCGGCAAGCCAGGGCGCTTCGGCCAGGCGTAGCGGGGCGTGGTCGGGCGGGGCGTCGGCGCGTCGTCGCAACCGGCGCACGAGGATCGCCAGCGCGAGTCCCGTGGCGCTGCCCAGATAGAACAGCCCGGCCACCATGAAAGGCGACAGCGCGCCGAGCAGCGCCTTGGCGAGCGGCGTGGCGGCCCCGAACAGCGCGGCGGCGGCCAGCGCCGTCGCGATGGCGTGAAGATGCGATTTCATCTGGGAAAACCTGCGGGCTGGCGACGAGCGGACAAGAACCGCAATTATCGCCGATGAGAATGACAGAGTGGCTTTCTTGAATGTTATGTTATAACATCGCGAAATTGAGCGGTGCGAGGCGATGCGCATCAGCGCCGCTGCCGCCATCCCCGATACAAAGAATCGCAGAACAGAAGCCAAGGAGCCTCCTCATGGATACACGCCTGCCGGTCACGGTGCTTTCCGGTTTTCTGGGCGCCGGCAAGACGACGCTGCTGAACCACATCCTGAACAATCGCGAAGGCCGCCGCGTGGCCGTCATCGTCAACGACATGAGCGAGGTGAATATCGACGCGGCGCTCGTGCGCGACGGCGGCGCGCAACTCTCGCGCACCGACGAAAAGCTCGTCGAGATGAGCAACGGCTGCATCTGCTGCACCTTGCGCGAAGACCTGCTGCTAGAAGTGAACCAGTTGGCGAAGGCGGGGCGCTTCGACCAGTTGGTGATCGAATCGACGGGAATTTCCGAGCCGCTGCCGGTCGCCGAAACCTTCACTTTTGCCGATGACGAAGGCCAGAGTCTCTCGGATGTCGCGCGCCTGGACACCATGGTGACCGTGATCGATGCGTTCAATTTCCTCAACGATTACGGTTCGCAGGACAGTCTGGAAGCGCGCGGCGAGTCGCTGGGCGAGGAAGATCAGCGCACGGTCGCCGACCTGCTGATCGAGCAGATCGAGTTCTGCGACGTCATGGTCGTCAACAAGATCGATCTGATCGACACCACCGATCGCGAGCGCGTGATCGCCATCCTGCGCGGGCTGAATCCGCGTGCGCGCATCGAGATCGTCGAATTCGGCCGCGTGCCGCTCGCGCGCGTGCTCGACACGAAACTATTCGATTTCGACGAAGCCTCGAAAGCGCCCGGCTGGCTGCAGGAATTGCGCGGCGAACATAAGCCGGAGACCGAGGAATACGGTATCGGCAGCTTTGTCTGGCGAGCGCGCCGGCCGATGCATCCGCAGCGTTTCTGGGATCTCGTGAATAGCGAATGGCCGGGCGTGGTGCGCTCGAAAGGCTTCTTCTGGCTCGCCAGCCGGCCCACGCATGCAGGCTCGTGGTCGCAGGCGGGATCGGTGTGCCGTCATGGCGCGATGGGGCTCTGGTGGGCCGCGGTGCCGAAGTCGCACTGGCCCACGGACGACGAATCGCGCGCGTTTATCGATGAAAACTGGGACGAAAACGTCGGCGATGCGCGTCAGGAACTGGTGCTGATCGGCATCGATATGGACGAAGCGGTGCTGCGTCAACGTCTCGATGCGTGCTTGCTGGACGATGCGGAAATGGCCACGGGCGCGCACGCATGGGCCGATTTCGCCGATCCGTTTCCCGAGTGGGACGGCACGGTGCCCGAAGAGCAGGACAGCAGTGTGATCTGGTAAGGAAAGGGTGCGGGGCAATGATCAGAAAGAATCCGCGTGGCGATCTGCCCGTGGTGCATGAAAGCGCATTTGTCGATCCGACCGCTATTTTGTGCGGTCGCGTGATCGTCGAGGACGATGTGTTTATCGGCCCGTATGCCGTGATTCGCGCCGATGAAACCGATGCGCGTGGCGAGATCGAGCCCATTGTGATCGGCGCGCATTCCAATATTCAGGATGGCGTAGTCATTCATTCGAAGTCGGGCGCGGCGGTGAGCATTGGCCGTCATACGTCGATTGCGCATCGTGCGATCGTGCATGGGCCGTGTAGCGTGGGCGACCGCGTGTTTATCGGCTTCAATAGCGTGCTGTTCAACTGCACGGTTGGTGCCGGTTGCGTGGTGCGTCATAACGCGGTGGTGGACGGTTGCGATCTTCCAGCAGGCTTTTATGTGCCTTCGACGCTGCGTATCGGGCCGGCAACGGATCTCACGACGATCCCCAAAGTGTCGGCGAGCGCCGCGGAATTTTCCGAGGATGTCGCGCAGACGAATAACCGTCTCGTGCGCGGTTATCGGCGTATCGCGAACGAGCTTTGACGGCTGTGCGGCCCGTTCAGTCGAGCGGGCCGCATGGCATCAGGCGGTTACGGCAGCAGCAGAATCTTCGAGCCGATCTTGTTGCGCGCCATTTCGAATCCGTTGATGGCTTCGGCAAGCGGCAGGCGATGCGTGACCATCGGTGCAAGTCGCGCCTGATGCGCGACCACGAAATCGCGCACTTCGCCCCACGTTGCGCGCGTCGCGCGATAGGTACCGCGAATCTGATGGCGGTTGCGCACGAGCTTCGCGGCATCGAAGCTGACCGGCTTGCCGTGAATGCCGCAGATCACGAAGATGCCCGAAGGGCGCAGGCAATCGAGCCCGGCCTGCACGGTCGAAGGCACGCCCGTCGCTTCGATCACGATGTCGAATTCGTTGATATTCGTGCGCTTTTTCACTTCGTCCAGCGCATGGTCGCGCAGATCGAAGGTCTGCTCGATGCCGAGCGCACGCACCGTGGCGAGGCGGTCCGCGTCGTCATAACCAACAACCGTGACGTTCGCGCCACGCACGCTGGCCAGCAGCGCGATGCCCTGGCCGATCGTGCCCGGACCCATCACCAGCACGCGGTCGCCGGCCGCGACTTCGGCGGTCTTTACCGCGCTCATGGCGATCGAAAGCGGCTCGCCCAGCGCCGCGATACCCAGGTCGATATCGTCGGGCAGCGTGAGGCAGTTCGCGGCGGGCACGCGCACGGTGCGCGCGAAGCCGCCGTCGCGCAGCATGCCGATGCCGCGCCGGTCGCGGCAGGCATCGACGCGCCCCGAGCGGCACGCTTCGCATACGCCGCATTCGACCGAGGGAATCACCACCACGGGCTGACCGACCGCGAGTGCACCGACGTGGCTGCCTGCCCTGGCCACGCGGCCGGCGAATTCATGGCCGATCGTGACCGGAAACGCCGATTGGAGGAAGTCGTAGCCGCCCGACCAGTCGTAGATATGCACGTCGCTGCCGCAGATGCCGGCTGCGGCGACTTCGACGATCACTTCGCCTTCGGCCGGCGCGTCGGGTGCGGGCACGTCGCGCAATTCGAGCCCGAAGGCGGCGGTGGTTTTCTGCAATGCCTGCATCATCAATGTCCTGAATGGGCGTCAAAAGTAAGCGGGGGCTGGGCGCGCCGCAAGGCGTCGTCGACTTCGGCGTGCGCGATCTGGAACGCCAGCGTGTAGGTGTCGATGATCGCGGCTTCGCTCGCGTGTCCGTGCGTGGCGATGGCCGCCGAGATGGCGCTGTGCGCGGCGCGCAAGGCGGTTTCATCGTCACCTTCGATCAGTAGCACGTGAGTGGGCGCGGCGTTTTTCGACCATTGCTGGAAGGCTTGCGGTACGGAATCCAAAGCATTGCCGAGCCGCACTGAACGCACGCCTGCGAGCGCGGCGCACGCGGCCAGCAAGGCTTCGGCGGCGGGCTGCGCATCCGGCGCGCTCGAGAAACGCGCGCAGGCCAGCGCGGCGCCGTCCTGCACTACGCCGCCGACTGATGAAACCGAAGAAACCGACGCCATCGTTGCACAAGTCGCCCGCACCACATTGCGCAAACGCGGGCGCATTTCGGCGGACCACGGCGTCGGGCGGTCGATCACGTCGCGATAGGCGGCCGAGTCGAAAACCGCCGCATCCGTCACTTCGTACAGCGTGAAATAGCGCGGCTGTCCGGCAGCATCCGATCGATAGCGCCGTCCGGCGAGAAAGCCGGGAATGCCGACGCGCTCCGGCACATGTTCGTGCGTGTGCCAGCGCTCGTATTGCGCCTCGACATCGGCATCGACATCGTTCCAGAGCGCGAGAAACGCGCAGCCGAAGAGGGCCATCAGGTGAACTCCGTTTATCGAAAAATCGTCAGATCGCAGGCGCGGCGAGCGGCGCCGCCGCGCGGCGCGGCATCGCGAACATGCACAGCGCAGCGGCGACAGCCGGCATCGCGACGATCGCGAACAGCACGCCGTAGCTCAGGCCCGAAGACAGCAGATAGCCGCCGAGCGCCGAGCCGAGCATCGAACCGAAGCGGCCGATGCCGGTCGCCCACGCCACGCCGGTCGCGCGCATTGCCGTCGGATAGAGCGTGGCCGCGAGGCCGTTGACGCCCACCTGCGTGCCGCTGATGCACATGCCCGCGACGAACACGAAAGGCGCGGCGACGAGCGGCGTCGCGTAGGCCTGCCCGACGATACAGATGGCGGCGCACGCGCACAGATACGCCATGCCGAGCACGCGGCTGGGCTGGCTGCCGTCCATCACGCGTCCGATCAGCAGGCCGCCCGTGGTGCCGCCGACCGACCACAGCGCGGTGGTGAGCGCGGCGGCGCGCATCGAGCCGCCCGAGTGCGTGATGATCGTCGGCAGCCAGCTTGCCATCAGGAACAGCACGGAAAGGCCCATGAAAAACGTGGTCCAGAGCAGCAGCGTGCCGCGCCGATACGGCAGCGCCAGCAGTTCGCGCACGGCGGCGCGACCCGGCCGCGATTCGAGCGCGACGAAGCGCGTGGCGGCGTCGAGCGTGCCGCCCGCCATGCGCTGGCCGAGCGCGAGCAGATCGCTGGCGCGTTCGGGACGGCGCAGCGCGAGATAGCGCATGGATTCGGGCAGCAGCGCCCACAGCGCCACGAGCAGCAGCAAGGGCACGCCGCCGCCGATCACCAGCATCGCGTGCCAGCCGAAGCGCGGAATCACCTGCGACGCCACCACGCCGCCCAACGCCGAGCCCAGCGAATTGCCACACAGCATCACCGTGATCAGCGTGAGGCGGCGGCGCGCGGGCACGAACTCGGCGGTCAGCGTAACGGCCGTGGGCGTCGCGCCGCCGATGCCGATGCCCGCGAGCACACGCAGCGCGGAAAGCTCGGCGATATTGCTGGCGAGCAGACTCGCGAGCGTCGCCACGCCGAAGCACGCGACCGAGGCGAGCATCACGGGACGCCGGCCGTAACGGTCGGCGAGCGGCCCGAAGGCCAGCGAACCCGCCATCATGCCGATCAGCCCGGAAAGGAAAATCGGCGCGAGTTGCGTCACGGTCAGCCCCCATTCGGCGCGCACCGAAGGCGCGATATAGGCCGCGAGGCCGATATCGATGCCGTCGATCGCCACGGTCAGGAAGCACAGCACGATCACGAGTGTCTGGAAGCGGCTCAGCGGCCGTTCGTCGATGAAGGCCTGCACGTCGGTCTGACGTGCGCCGCCCGCGAAATGGGGTGAATTCACCTGATGTCTCCTCAATCCTTTCTAGTTGGATACGCTGGATATGCGCTCAGAACAGGTGCCGCAAGCCGATGCGCACCGCGCCCTGGTTGGCGTTGCTGGACGGCGAAAGCCCGAACAGGTCCGCGACCGCTTCGTGGCCCGTCGAGTCGATGCCGCTCGCGTGCTGCCAGATGCCGATGCCATAAAGGTAGGTCGATTTCGACAACAGGTAGGCGCCGCCCAGCGACGCCGTGCGATAGCGGCTGCCCGGCGCGATGCTGTACTGGAACGCGGCGCCCAGCATCACGGCGGGCGTGACGTTGAAGCCGTAGGTCAACTGATAGTCGTTGAAGGCCGCGTTGGCGGGCGCGCGCGGATTCGACGCCGTGCGCGTGATGTCGAGAAAGCGGATGTTGTCGTACAAAAACGCGATCTGCGAGCGGCCCCAGACGTAGCGCGCGCCTCCGCCCGCGACCTGCTGGCTGGCCGCGCTCACGTAGTTCGAGACGATCGGGTTCGAGACCGGGTTGGCGAACGCGGCGCCCGCGACCGGCGCCGCGCTGGCGCCGTAGATCGAGGTGGCCGGCGTGCGCATGTTCATGTAGGCGCCGGCGATCGTCAGACCCGCGTGGGCATATTGCGCGCCGAAGCCGTAGACGCGGTTGCGCGAGAAGTCGCCCGCGGTGCCGCCGAGGCTGAACATCGCGCTGCCGTTGAAGCCGTGCCAGACCGGCGTTTCGTACTTGATGACGTTGCTGATCTTGTTGTAGTTCCACGAGCCGTCGATATCGCCGAGCGGCGCGCCCAGGCCGCCTGCGAACATCACGCTGGTGCTCAGCGGCACGAAATAGTCGTTCGTCATCGAATACTGACGGCCGAGCCAGACGTTGCCCAGTTTGCCGCTCAGGCCCACGTAGGCCTGGCGCCCGAACAGCGTATTCGACGGCTGCGCCGCACCGGTTTCGATGCTGAAGCCCGATTCGAGCACGAAGATCGCCTTGAGGTCGTCGCCCAGATCCTCGACGCCACGCAGGCCCCATTTATCGCCTGCGCGGCCGCCGCTATAGGTCTGCCACGCGGCCTTGCCGCCCTGATTGCTGCTCCACGTGAGCGCGCTGTCCACCGCGCCGTACAAGGTCACGCTGCTCTGCGCGTGTGCTGCCGCGGCACATACGGCCAGCGGCACATAGGCCATCCACTGTCTCAAAGCTGTCTCCTCTCGTTTTGTGTCCGGCGCGCTGGCTCGCATGGCCTGTCGCGTCCGTCGGCGAGATAGTCCGCGAAACGGCCCGCGGGAAACAGCATCGATCGGGAACTTCAGAACGCGTTTTTTGGAAAGGATGGCGTGGGGCGCGCCGGGCGGCGCGCGTCAGAGATAGCCGTCGCCTTCGACCAGCGTGGCGAGGCCGCGCGTCAGATGATCGAGCAGCGCGTGGAAAACCTTCGGGTTGCTATGTCCGGCGGGGCGCAGCACCTTGACCCAGAAGTCCGGCAATTCGAAGCCGCCGAGGATCTGCACCAGATCGCCGGCTTGCACGCCGGCCCGCGCGCGGTAACGCGGCAGCACGGCGATGCCCAGGCCATCGGCGGTGGCGCGGTGCATGGCGTCGATATCGTTGGTCGCGAAGGCGCCGTTGACCGCCACGTCGATCACGCCGCCCGAGCCCGGCTCGACGAAGCTCCAGGTGCCGGCCGGATTGAGGTAGGAATAACGCAGGCAGCGATGCGTGGCCAGTTCGGAGGGATGCGCGGGTTCGCCGTGGCGCGCGAGGTAGGCGGGCGAGGCGTAGACGTGCCGCTTGAAGGGGCAGAGCGGGAAATCCTCGACGCCGTCGTAGGCCACCGGCAGACCGGAGATGACGAAATCGAAGCCTTCGACCACCGGATCGACGGGGCGATTGGTCAGTTGAAGCTCGACATCGACCTTGGGATGATCGCGGAAAAAATCGTTGAACATCGCGCCGAGGAAGTGATTCGTGAACGACGAAGGCGCCTTGATTCTCAGGCGGCCGGTCAGGCGCGAGCCGTCGTCTTCGTCCGGGCCGCGCATCATGCGTTCGTAGGCGGCGAGGAAATCGCGCGCGCGCACGATCGTGTCGCGCCCGCCCGCGGTGAGATGCAGGCTGCGCGTCGTGCGCTGGAACAGCAACTGGCCGAGTTCTTTTTCGAGCGCGCTCACGCGTTTGGTGACCACCGAAGGCGCGAGATTGAGCCGCAGCGCGGCGCCCGCGAAACTGCCGACTTCGGCCACCGCGAGAAACGCGCGTGCGTTTTCGACGCTATCCATCCTGTCTCCCTTGCGCGCCGATGCGCGGTCACCGACCGTGTGCCGCCTGCGATTCGAGCGCTGTTCAGGCGCGCATTTTCCCATATGCGCGCGCCGGGTCAGGCGGGAGGTCAGTGGCGCGGCAACATTTCCGACACGCGCATCCAGCGACTGCGCCGCGAACCGGCGAGACGGGCGAGCAAAGGCGCCTCGGCGACGAGGCATTCGACGGGAAAGCAGGGCGCGCCCTGGGACGCGAGCCAGAGCGTGCGCGCGACGCCGTCGATCACCGACACATAGGGCCGCGCGGTGGTGTTGCTGGCGGCCGGGCCATCGCTTGGCGCGGCTTTGATCTGCGAGCGCACGCGGCAGCACACTTCCACCAGCGGCACGGGATCGTCCATGCCGAAGCGGAAACCTTCATCGGCGAGTTCCAGCTTTTCGCTCAGTGTTTCGCCTGGTGCCGTGCCGCGAGCGGCCAGCGCGCGGGCCGTATCGGTCAGGTCGTTGCGCCAGAGACCGAACAGCGCATCGCGCCGCACTTCCACGACGGCGCGTTCGTCGTTGCCGAATTCGGTGCGGCCCACGCTCATATACACCTCGCCCTGGCGCGTGGGGACCTTGAACAGGGCGAGCGTGCGGCCGCCCGCTGCGAGACTCGGGCCGATGTAGGTGTGCACGATGGCTCGGCGCTTTAGCGGTAGACGGGGAAACGCGTGGTCAAGTCGGCCACGTGCGCCTTCACACGCTCGATCGTGGCGGCATCTTCAGGGGCTTCCAGCACGTCGGCGATCAGGTTACCC